>NYXZ01000141.1 GCA_002686595.1 Planctomycetota bacterium
GGGCGCGCTGCTGCCCGTGCCGCGGCTCGACGACAGCTGCACCGACCCGCTGCTGCGCGCGGTGTACCCGGGGTTCGTGGCTCAGCTGTGCCTGGTCGCGCTGCTGTTCGGGGGCGGCCGCGAGCGCCGTGGGCTGTTCCTGGGGGCGCTGGCCAGCCTGGCGTTGTCGGCGGGGATCTACCTGACCTTCCACGGCCACCCGGTGACCATCGGTGACCGCGCCTTGATGGGGCCCCTGGGCCTTCTGGCCCGGATCTGGCCCCCGGCCTGGGGCCTGAACTCGCCGTTCCGGTTCGTGTCGATCTACACGGTGCTGGCGGCCGCCGGAGCCGCCCTCGTGGCCACGTCCGCGGGCCGGCGCGGGACGGTGGGCAAGGCGGCGGCCGCCGGGTTGCTCGTGGCATGCCTGGCCGACTCGCTCGTGCTCGGCCACGTGCCGTTCCCGGTGCCGGCCACCGACGCACGGGTCAGCGGGGCGTTCACCTGGCTCGGGGCCGAGGACGTCGAAGGTTCGGTGGTCGAGTGGCCGCTGCCTGCCCCCTGGGATCCGTGGCGCTGCTCCTCCTGTCAGGCGCTGCCCGAGCAGAAGGCGCTGTACCACCAGACCCTGCACCGCCGCTGCCTGGAATCGCCGGGGCCGGCGGGCTGGACCGCGTCGGCTCCAGGGACCGGGGGCCCGCGGTGGGCGGGCTGCGGGGCCGAGACGCTGCTGACCGAACTCACCGCCCTCGCGGCGGATGGCGCCGGAAGGACGCCGCCCGCTGGCCTGGCCGGTGAGCTGGCCGCCGCCGGGGTGGGCTTCGTCGCGCTGCACAGCGCCCGCTTCGAGGAGCCCGGGCGGACCGCGGTGCGGAGCTTCCTGACCGACGCTTTCGGCGAGCCGCGCGCGTTCGACCGCGAGGTCGAGGTCTATTCGGTGGCTTCGCCGCCGCCCTGAACCGGAGCCGCCCCCATCCTGGCCACCTCGTAGACCCGAACCTCGCCGTCGTCCCGCTCCGGGTGACCGAAGGTGTCATCGAGAAGCTGGAGCGCGCGGCCGAGCCTCTCGGCGTTGGACGCCAGATCCTCGGCCACCGGGAGGTGGACGATCAGCTTGCTGAAGCCCATCCGGCGCAGCTCCCCCCGGGACGCCTCCAGCGCGGCGGGCAGCGGCTCCCGCCCCCCCAGCCCCTGGGACCAGTCGACCAGCTCGGCCACTGAGGGCACGGCGAACATCGACCGCGGCATCGCCTCCTGGAAGATGTACGGGATCGGCTTGCCGTGGACGTGCGCCTGATAGACATAGCGGCCGAAGACCTGGACGCCGGAGTGGAACGGCAGATCGAACACCGCACCGGGATCGGGATCATCGGCCAGCTCCCGGCAGTAGGCCGGCGTCGCATCGCGATCGCCGGGCACCGGGACCAGTGCCGGGGAAAGCAGCACGGTCTCGGCGAGCAGCGCGACGGCGACCCCCGCCATCGCCAGCCGCCCCGCGGCCGGGCCCAGCCGGGTCGCCAGTCGGCTCCAGCCCCAGCCGGCGAGCACGGCCAACCCCAGCATGACGACCAGCGTGAGCCGGTACTTGCTCTCGCCTGCACTCAGGACGGGCACCAACGCGTCGAGCGCGGCCCCCGGCAGGAGCAATAGCCGTCCGCCCACACTGACCGGCTGGCCCGCCACGCGCAGGATGTTGCCCATCGACAGCACGAGGAACACCAGCGTCAGGGCGACCCAGAGCAGCCGTTCGCGCCGTCCCGCCATGGCCGGCCGCTCACCGTCGGCGGCCGCCGTGACCTCGGCCCGGCGTCCCTCCCAGATCCCGAATCCGGCCAGCGCCAGCACCAGCCAGCCCAGGTAGGTGACGTGGTTGACGATGTTGGTCTGGCTGCGCTCCGGGAGGTCCGGCTTGCCCGGGAGCAGCAAGTTCACGGGATCGGTCGTCAGCGAGCGGATCCGCCAGTCGGGGTTCGCGCCAAGCGACGACTGCGCTGGCAGGCCGCCAGCGAGGTTGTTGGGGCTGTCCTCGGCCCGCCTCAGCTCGTGGTGCAGGAACAGGACCACCACGCCAGCGATGGCGCCGACCGCCGCCAGGCCGGCCAGCCGGGAGAGGGGCCAGCGGGGTCGCCGCAGCACCAGCCCGTGCCCCACGATCAGGACCCCTGCGATAGCGGCCATCACGCCATGGTAGAGGCAGCCCAGCAGGCAGGCGGCGGCCATCGCGGCCGCCCCGGCGGCGTGGCGCCAGCGGCCCGTCTCACCGAGGCGCAGCAGCTGGTGCACGAACAGCGGGAGCCAGCCGATGGTCAGGGTCTCGGTCACGCCGTTGGCCACGGCGCCGAGCAGGTAGGGAGAGAACCCGTAGATCAGACCGCCCAGCAGCGCCGCGCCCGCGTCCCGGGTCAGGTGGCGGACCAGCACGAACGCGCCGACTCCGGCGAGCACCATGTTGAACCAGACCAGCAGATTGTAGGTGGCCACCGCGCCGAGCCACGGTTCCAGCGGCACCGCGAACACCGCGTTGAGGAGGTCCAGGTAGAACAGCCAGCCGCCGTCCGGGTGGCCGAGCTGGTCGACGCGCAGCGGAAAACGCCCGGCGAGCAGGCTCTCTCGGACCCAACCGTAACCCCATAGGTTCAGCCACTGGTCGCCTGCGGGATGGCCGATCAGCCAGGATGCCGGCCGCAGCGCCGCCGGCCAGGTGACCGCCAGCGCCAGCACGGTGTACAGCGCTGCGGCCAGGGCGAGCGGCGACCTTGCCGCGGAGGGCGAGCCGGGGCTCGTCATCGACGGCCCTGGGCCGCCATTCGCTCGATGGTCAGCCGGAGCTCGTCGGTGATCAACGCGTTACCCCAGCGGGTGGGGTGGCAATCGTCGAGGAACAGCTTCTCGCGCTCGTTGTACATCCGATCGCCCAGCTTCTCGTGCATGTCCACCACCGGTACGTCGTTCGCCGCGCCCACCTCCCGCATCACGTCCCAGTACATCAGCGCGCGCTTGGCGCCGACCTCGGCCTCGCTGCGCTTCTCCCGCAGCACCAGCGGCGCCACCACCAGGACCGATCCCGCGCCGCGGCCCGCCCCATCGGCGATCATCGCCTCCAGGTTCGTCCGGTAATCCTCCAGGCTCACCCGGTGGGTCGAGAACGGATCATGGCGGCCACTGATCCTCACCGCCAGCGGCAGCAGCAACTTGCGCAGCAGTTGATACAGCCGGCTGTGACGGTACAGCTGGTTGGACTGGGAGGCGAGCAGGTCGACGCGCTCCTTGTCCTCGACGGCGTCGAGGAAGTAGTCGCTGTGGGCGTTGTAGATCACCAGGAAATCGGGTTGGAGGACGGGCGCCAGCCGGCGCAGCTGGATCAGCGACTGCTGGGTGGAGTACCCGGGCACGCCCAGGTTGATCACCTCGTACCGCTTGCCCCCGTGGTGGGTCGAGAGCGCCGCCTCGAGCTGCCGTGGGAATCCGTGATCGACCTCCAGGCCGTGGCCGAAGACGCTGGAGTCGCCGAGGCAAAGCACGCGCAAGGTGTTCGCCGGCTTGTCCGGGGCGATCTCGCGGTCCCGCAGCCCCAGGGAGTTGACCTGCACCGGTTTCTCGAACCAGGTGGTCGAGACCCCCGGGCGCAACGTCCAGATCAGCTCGGGGTCCGATTCGAACAGCTCGCCAGAGTACAGGACCAGATCCTGCCCCCGCCCCAGCTCGCCGGTCCAGCGCATCAGCGAGTGGTCGTCGAAGCCCACCAGCCGCAACAGCAGTTCGGCGCCGCCGAAGAACAGCAACAGCACCGTGGCCGAACCCAGCAGTCGGCGTCGCCAGCGTGACGGGCGAGGTGGAACCGACGTCTCGCTCATTCCGGTTTGGTTCTCCAGCCGCGGTCCTCGGCCTCCCCGGGCCGAACGGCAACGCTCATTCTAGCCTGCACGCGTCTACCGTCATGCTAGATTGATTTCTCGATGCGAATCCTGCTCGTGCAGACCATCCTCGGGCGCCGGGAAAAAGCGCTGTATCCCCTGGGGCTGGCCTACCTGAAGGCCGCGCTCGGCGACCACGAAGTCGAGGTCCTGGACCCCAACCTGTCGCCGGATCCGGACGAGGCCGTGCGGTCCACCGTCCGCCGCGTCCGCCCCCACGTGATCGGCGTGTCGCTGCGGAACATCGACACGACCCATGTCTACGACAAGTTCTCGTATCTGGACTCCTTCGGCGACCAGCTGAGGCTGCTGCGCGACGAGGCGCCGGACGCCCTGATCGTGGCCGGTGGCGCCGGGTTCTCCGTGTTTCCCGAGGCGCTGATGCGCCGTTTCCCGCTCATCGACTGCGGCATCCGGTTCGAGGGCGAGGCAGCCCTTCCGGCCCTGCTCGAGCACCTGGACGATCCGGGGGCCGTGCCAGGGGTGTTCGTCCGCGATGCCGACGGCCGGGTGAAGCTCGGCACGCCGCGCGTCCCGGCGGACCTGAGCCAGGTCCTCGCCCCGGACCGGGTCGCGATCCCGATGCAGCCCTACCTGGGGCAGTCCTACACCGTGGGCATCCAGACGAAACGCGGCTGCGTGTTCGACTGCCTGTACTGCATCTACCCGATGCTCGAGGGCAGCCACAGCGTGCGGCTCCACGACCTGGACCGGGTCGTGGACGAGGTCGAGCGGGTGATGGCCGCGGGTGTCCGCGAGTTCTACTTCGTGGACCAGGTGTTCAACTACCCCCGGGATCATGCCCTCGCGGTCTGCGAGGCGCTGATCCGGCGCGGGCTGAAGCCGACCTGGCGTGCGTTCTTCACCGAAGCCCAGATCGACGACGAGCTGGTGTCGGCTTGCGTCCGCGCCGGCTGCCGGATGTTCGAATTCTCGCCCGACGGGATCTGCGACGAGTCGCTGCGCGCCCTGGGCAAGCCCTACACCTTCGACGACATCCGCCGCGCGTACGCCGTCATCGACCGGTACCCCGAGGCGCGGCTGAAGATCAGCTTCATGATGGGCGCGCCGGGCGAGCGCACCCGCGACCTGCTCAAGCTGGCCCGCTTCCTGGCCGAGGAGAGCGTGCGCCGCCGTTACCGATTCTTCTCCACGGTCGAGGTGATGCGGATCTATCCCGGCACGCCGTTGCACCAGCTCGCGCTGGAGCGGGGCGTGGTGACTCCGGACGAAGATCTGCTGGAGCCGCGGTTCTTCAAGAACCCCGGGATGGACCTGGTTCGGATGCCGCTGGATCTGGGCTACAAGGCGGTCCTGGCGGCGCTGCGGATCACCGGGCAGCGGACCAAGATCCCCTTCTGACGGAACGAACCGCGGGTGCTCAGGGCGGATCCGCCAGCAGCGCTTCGACGACCGGCAGTAGTTCGGCCGCCGCCAACCGGTGCCCCTCTGCGTTCATATGGCACGAATCCACCAGCAGGCCCTCCGCGCCCGCCCGGGTGAACGCGGGCTCCAGGTCGACCAGCGACCAGCCGTGGCGGCGAGCCGCCTCGCGGGCCAGCGGCCACAGCTCGCCGCGGTGGGCAGCGAAGTCGAAGGGCGGCGGCCAATCCAGGTGGTGAGGCAACACCAGCACCAACGGCACCCCCGCCGCGGACGCGGCCGAGGCCATCTGTTCCAGGTTGTCGGCGCACTCGGCGGCCGGGACCTGGCGCACCTCCCCCATGCCGCGCCCCCGCGGTGGGCGCCGCATCCAGTCGCGCGCCAGCAGGAACACCCGCGAGCGCNCGAGCTGCCGTTCCAGCCAGATCGCCCGCGGATCCAGGGACGCCATCAGTTCGCGGTCGGTCCGGTCCGCCCGGCCCACGTCGTTGGCCGGCATCACCACGATCAACAGGTCCGGGTCGAACGCCAGCGCGTCGACGAGCGCGTCTTGCACCTGGGTCGTCGAGTAGCCGTAGACCCCCGCGTTGATCAGCTCCACCGGCCCCGATCGGTCCTCGGCGAGCCGATGCTCCAGCGCGGCGCAGAACGTCTGGTCGGCCTCCACCTCCTGACCGAACACGATGGAGTCGCCCAGGCAGAATCCGCGCAGCGAGCCCTCGGGCTTGCGCGCCCGGAAACGCTCGTCGCGCATCCCATGGCGGTTGATCGACAGGTCGGTGCGCCCCTCCCAGATCGGACGCATTCGCCAGTCCGAGCGTGTGATCCGGGCCGCGCGGAGGTGGACGCCCGGCCGCAGCCGGTAGAGCCGGCCGGCGTCGGGTACGGTGACCAGGGCGTTGAACCAGCGCCCGTCCTCCTCGGCCTGGCGGCGGACCCAGATCCGGGCGGTCAGCTCGGCGCCCAGACACAGCAGCAGCGCGGGGATCAGGGCGAACAGCGCCTTGCGTCCGAGTCGCCGGCTGCGGGGCCGGGTTGGTTTCACGGGTCCTCCGGGCGCGGGCACGCGGTTTGCGCGCCTGCGGACGTGGAGGGCAGAATACGTGGACGGCGCGGAGGTTACCAACCCTGATGGAGCGGCGACGGACAGGCCGCGTGGACGCGCGGCGGACGCCGCTGACCGCCCCGCGGAAGATCGCGCTGGTGCTGGCGGGCACGGTGGCGGGCCTGCTGCTCGCCGAGGGCGCGCTGCGGGCCGGCGGCTTCGCCTACAGCGCCCGCCAGGAGGCGCGCAACGAGCGCTCGCTGGCGGAGGGCGGCGAGTACCGCATCCTCTGCGTGGGAGAGTCGACCACCGCCATGGGCGGAGACTACGCCTACCCGCACCAGCTCGAGCGGATCCTCGACGCCAGGGAGCTGGGTGTGGACGTGGCGGTGATCAACGAGGGGATCCCGGGCACCACGTCGGCGCACATCGTCGCCACGTTCCCGGACACGATCCGCCGCTACCAGCCGCAGATGGTCGTGGCGATGATCGGCATCAACGATCCCCGGGATCACGGGGAGGAATGCGCCCCGGGGCCCCTGGCCGCGTGGTTCCGAGGCCTGCGGCTGTACAAGGCCGTGACCCGACCGTGGCCGATGCTCGGCCGGCGCCCGCTGCCCAAGGACAACACGGTCATGATGATCGAGGCCGAGAACGAGCAGGACGCGGTCAGCGCCCGGAAGGAGGAGCGGGCGCTGCTCAAGCGGTTGCGCGCGGATCCGGACGACCACGGGGCCAGTGCCGACCTGGCCGAACTGTTGATCCGGACGGGGCGACACGACGAGGCGCTTCAACGGCTGGAGGACGCGCTGCCCCGCGCGGGCGATCACGCGGGGCTGCTGGCGGCACGCGCCGACCTGGCGTGGTCGATGAACGATCCCCGCGGGGCCGGGGCCTGGTACGACCGGGCACTCGCGGCCGAACCCGGGCACGCCGAAGCGTCGTTGGAACTGGGCCGGATCGCAAAGCAGCAGGGCCGCCGGCAGCGTGCGAAGCAGCTGCTGGAGGCCGGACACAGGATTCATCCGGACGATACCTACCTGGCCACCGAGCTGGCCGAGCTGCTGGCGGGCGAGGGACGACCGGAGGAGGCGCTGGCGGTGCTACGGACCGCCCTCGCCTACGGTTCCGACGACACCTTCCCCTATGTGGTGGCTGCGGAGCTGCTGTGCGGGCTGGGCCGCTACGACGAGGCCGAGGCGCTGGCGGCCGATGCCCGGCTGGTGGCGGCCAACGACTCGTCGGTGAACATGCGGCTGAACACCTGTTACCAGGAAGCGGGCGAGCTGGCCCGTGCCACGGTCCAGCTGGAGACGTTGATCGCCAGGGAGCCCGGGCACTCCGGACTCCACCGGGAGCTCTCCGAGGTACTGCGGCGCCGGGGGGACCTGGAGGGCGCGGCAGTGGCGCTGGAGCAGGCCAGCGATATCGAGGCCGAACTCTGTCCGACGGCCACCCGCGACAGCTACCAGGCCCTGCTGGACTACTGCGAGCTGTACGGCATCGAACTGGTGGCCGCCCAGTACCCGAGGCGGAACGTGATCCAGCTCCAGCGCATGTTCGACCCGGGCCAGGCGGTGCTCCTGGTCGACAACCAGCGGAGTTTCGAGGAGGCGGTCGCCCGCTACGGATTCTCCGACCTGTTCATCGACCGCTTCGCCGGCGACTTCGGCCACGCCACTCCGCGGGGCAACCGGCTGCTGGCCGAGGGCGTGGCCGACGCCGTCGAGGGGCTCGTTCGCGAGCAGGTCACTGCGGCAGTGGCGCCATGAGCACCGTCCTCGCCCGGCGGCTGGCCCGCTGGCTCGGCCTCTACGCCGCCTACCAGCTGTTCGTGCTCGCCCTGACCTGGCCCACCGTGGCCCAGCTGACGACCCACGGCATCGGCGGTCCGGAGAAGGGCGGCCGCGATCACCTGTGGTTCGTGTGGTGGGCCAAGCAGGTGTTCTGGGGTGACGAGGCCTCGTTCGGCCAGATCACCTACCTCAACTTCCCGGACGGCTACGCCACGTTCTCCACCTTCCACAACGTGTTCAACGAGATCGTCGAGCAGCCCCTGCACCTGCTGGGGTCGCCAGTGATGGTCTACAACGTGGTGATCCTGGCCTCGATGGCCCTGGCAGGCGTCACCGCCTACGCCGCCACGAGGATCCACGTGGCGGACCGCGGCGCCTGCTTCGTGGCCGGGCTGTTCTTCCTTTGCGCGCCCGTGATCTGGGGCTCGCTGAACAACGGCGAATCCGAGCTGGTGACCTACTACTTCGTTCCGCTGGCCTACCTGACGCTGGTCCGGATGATCGAGCGCGGCAGCTGGGTCTGGGCGGCGGGTGCGGGCGTGGTGCTGGCGCTGACCTCGTACGGCGCGTGGTACTTCGGCATCGAGATGCTGCTGTTCGCGCTGCTGTACGTCTCGTTCCGGGCGGCACAGGCGGTCCGCGCAGACGGCTGGCGCGCGGGGCTGCGGGTCGTGGCGCTCGGGGCACTCGCCGCGGCCGTGTTCTTCGTGGTGATCGGCCCCCACGTGTTGATGCTGCGCAACCACATGCACGAGGACGTGGTGTTCACCGTCGACGTGCCCAACATCGAACACTTCTTCTGGCCGGCGACCCATTCCCCGGATTTTGTGCCCCTCTCGGTGCAACGCGTGGGGGAGGCGAAGTTCTACTCGAACCACTACATCGGCTGGGTGCTGATCGCGCTGGCCGCCTACGGATACCTGCGGGGGCGGATCGGCGACCGTCGGCTACTGCTGGCGCTGGCCACGTTGTTCTTCGTGCTGGCCCTGGGCAAGTTCCTGCGCTGGGGGCACCGGGGCACGACCTTCGGCGAATACCTGGTGCCGCTGCCGATGATGCTGCTGTACAAGTTCAGGCTGTTCCGCGGGATCCACAAGTCCTACCGCTGGATCGTGCTGGTACGCCTGCTGCTGGGAATCATGGCCGCGGGCGGGCTGGCTGCCCTGGCCCGGGGTACGGCGCGGCGGCGGGCCCTGGTGCTCGGTGGCTCGGTGGCGCTGTTCGTGGCCGAGTTCGCGCTGGTGGGGATCCGCCCCGGGGGGATGCCGCTGGAGCGCTTCGACGCCAGCGAGGACGCGATCCCGTCGGTCTACCGCACGGTGCGGGACGATCCCGAGCGGGTGGCGCTGGTGGAGCTGCCCGCGACCGTCGAGACCCGGCCGGTGTCCGAGTACCTGTTCTACCAGACCTACCACCAGCACCCGCTGGTCGGCCCGCTGGCGCTGTTGCTGGAGCCCTCGGTCTACACGCAGGTGGCTGGACGCTACCGGGAGCTGGAAGCCACCTGCCGACAGCTCCGGGCGCTGGCGGACCTGCCGGAACAGCAGGACGCCCTGCGCGACGAACTGCGCGAGGCCCGGATCCGCTACGTGGTGTACCACCCGCCATTGGCCAGCGAGCGTATCGCGATGGAGATGGACATCGACGCGATCCGCGCCGCGGCGTTGAGCCGCGAACGGGCGGACGACGGCACCGAGCTGTTCGTGATGTACTGACGACATGGAGTCGTCGCCCCCCGGCCGCCGTCGCTCCGTCCTCAAGCTGGTGTTCAGCATCGGCCTGGGCGCCGCCTTGCTCGTGCTGGTGTTCCGTGGCGTCGAGCTGGATCGCTTCGTGGCGGCCATTCGCGGTGTGCGGGCGAGCTGGTTGCTGGCGGTGGTCGCGCTGTCGTCGGCGATGCACCTGATCCGCTGCTGGCGGTGGGGGCTGATCATCGGCAGGGTCCAACCGGTCCCGTTTCGGGAGGTGGTCAGCATCTCGTCGGTGGGTCTGCTGGCGCTCCAGGTGCTGCCGTTCCGGCTGGGGGAGGTGGTGCGGCCCTACCTGCTGGTGGAACGCCGTGGACTGCGGTTCGGCGCGGCGCTGTACACGGTCGTGCTCGAACGGACCACGGAGATCGTCGGCCTGGCCGGAGCGTTCACCGTGGCGGTCCTGTTCGCCGACCTGCCGCTGGACAACCTGCAACTGGGGGACTGGGACGTCAGCTTCGTGGCCGATGGCCGCCGGGCGATCGGCCTGGCGCTGACGCCGTTCCTGCTGTGCCTGGCCGCCTTCCTGTTCCTCGGGGACCGCATCGCCGGGCCGGTGGAGGCCGCCGCCATCCGCGTCCACCGCGGTCTGGGTCGCGCGCTCGGCGGGCTGCTGCGCTCGTTCGCCGAGGGTGCGGCGACCATGCGTGACGGGCGCTTCTCGCTGGCGATCCTCGCCACCACGGCGCTGGCGTGGACGCTCAACGCCGGGGTGTTCTGGGCGACCGCGCGGGCCTTCGGATTCGACATCGAGCCGCTGGCGGGGGTGGTGCTGCTGGTGGTGTTCATGGTCGGCATGCTCCTGCCCGCCCCGCCGCTGTTCGCTGGCGTCTTCGAGGCCTTCTTGATCGCCGGGGTGGCGTTGTACGGCGTCGAACGCAGCGACGCGGCCGCCTACGCGGTGGTCAGCCACGTGGCCCAGCTGGGCATCGTGATGGCCTGGGCGCTGCCGTTCCTGTGGCTCGACCGGTTGTCGTTCGCCGCCTTCCGCCGCTTCGTCGACGGGCTGCGAACCGGAGAAGCGTCGGTGGGAGAGGGAGCCGAACGATGATGCGGCGAGTGACGACGCGGCTGGCGCTGGTGCTGGGTGGGCTGGTGGTGGCGCTGCTGCTGGCCGAGGGCGTGTTGCGCCTGTTCGCACCCGGTTCCGTCTACAGTTACCCGGGGCAGCTCTACCGCGAGCACCCCACGCGATACTACGAGATGGTGCCCGGCTTCCACGGCACCATGAGCCAGGCCGACTACAGCTTCGAGTTCCGCCTCAACGAGCTGGGGTACCGCGAGCGGGGGCTGGACGCGTTGCCCGAGGGCCCGCGGGTGTGGCTGCTGGGCGACTCGCTGGTCTTCGGCCAGGGGGTCGACGCCGAGCGGGTGATGTCGGTCCAGCTGGAGACCGCGCTGGCGAACGACGGCGGGCCGGCCACCGTGGTCAACGGGGGCGTGGGCGGCTACGGCACGGTCAACACGGTCGCCCAGCTGCGGGACCACGTCGACGCGGTGGCGCCCGACCTGGTGATCGTCACGCTGAACCTCTCCAACGACATCGAGGACAACTTGCTGGCCCCGGAGATGATCGTCCGCGGAGGTTACCTGGGCCGCGCCCGCGCTGGTGGGACGGCGCCCTCGGCCGCGGATGTCTGGCTGCGGGCCCACCTCCGCAGCTACCAGGTGGTGCGCCGGGTCCTCGAGGGGGCGCGGGGGCCGGTCGAGGTGCACCAGGAGGACCAGATCTTCCAGGTCCCGATGCCGCCGCCGGACGAGGCGCCCCACTTCGTGGAGCTGGCGCGTGGCGGGCCGGTCAACGAACGGATCCAGTCGATGCTCGACGCCACCGACCATGCGCTCGGAGAGCTGGCCGCCGAGGCCACCACCCGCGGCCTGCCCATCGGGGTGGTGATCATGCCCGGGTCGTTCAACTTCCGGCCCGCCGAGCTGCAGCAGGTGGCTCGCCACGCGCGGGTACCCGACGGCCAGGTCGACTCCACCCGGATCGTCGACCGCGCAAGGGCGCTGGTCGAGGGCCACGGGCTGCCGATGCTGGACCTGTGCCCGATCTTCTCGGCCGCGCCGGACCCGGGGGCGCTCACCTTCCGCTACGACACCCACTACAGCGCGGAGGGGCATCGGCTGGCCGCCGAGTCCATGGCTCCCTGGGTCGGCCAGTTGCTCGCCAGGCACGATTGACACGACGATTCCGGGTTTGCGGTACCCTGGTTCACTGCGCACCACGACGGGTGTGATTCACGAGGAGGAAGACATGCGCAACGCACTGATTCTCGTCGCGGCTGGATTGCTGATGATGGCCTGCTCCAGTTCGGCCGACACCGGCACTGGTGGCGGGGCCACGGGCGGCGGCGGCGGTGGCGGCGGCGGGGCAGCTGCCGACGGCGACGCCAACCACGGGGCGCCGCCAGCCAACGATCAGGACGGACCGGGCAACATGCCAGCCGGGGCCGGGCACAACCCGCCCTCCGACTTCGACGGGGCCACGGGGCCCAAGGTGACCGTGTCCGGAACGGTGACCGGCGAGGGCGAGCTGGCAGGCAGCCTGTACCTGGACTTCGTGGTCCTCGGCTCCGAGGCCCCCCCCACGTTCCGCACCGTCCACAGCGTCCAGCTGGAGGAGTTCGGCGCGTTCAGCGTCCAGGTGCCGCGGGGCTTCGGCGCCGTCACGCCGCAGGCCTTCGTCGACCTCAACGACAACGGCCTCAGTGAAGGCGAGCCGTCGGGCCAGTCCGAGGCGATCGAGGTCGGCTTGACCGACGTCACGGGGGTCAAGATCGAGGTCAGGATTCCGCCGCCCCCGGACTCGCAGGAGCTGCCCGAGGATCCGAACTCCGCGGGTTTGCCGTCCGAGGGCATCGTACCGCCGGGTGACACCGATCCGCCGCCGGTCGGGCCCGCCCCGGCCGAAGGTGCGCCGCCCCCCGCGGGCTGAGGGCTCCGCCCCCCTTCCCACGGTCCAGCTTCATGCCCAGGCGCCCAACCGTGGCGAGCCAGACGGCGTGGTCCGCCGTCGCCACGGGCGCCAACGCGGCGTTCTTCTTCTTCCTGATCCCCCTGATCACCAAGCTCGGCGGCGTCGGTGCGTACGGCCTCTGGGAGGGCACCTGGCTGCTGGTCAACCTGGCGGCACCGCTGGCGTGGCTCGGCCTGCGCAGCGGGTTCACGCGATACAGCGCCGGCCTGGACGACCGGGCGACGGTGTCCGCCAACTTCCATGCCGTGATGGTCGTGATCGTGCCGGCGGCGCTGCTGCTGGGCACCTGCCAGCTCCTGGCCGCGCCGTGGATCGCCGCCCAGATCGTGGGCGACGCAGCGCTCGGTCCGGCGATGCTGCGAATCGGTGCCCTGCTGGTGGTGGGCGAGGCCCTGTTGCTGGCGGTCCTGGAGGGCTACCGGGCGACCCTGCGCCTGCGCAGCTACGCCCTGCTGGTGCTGCTCCAGCGCGGTCTGGAGATCGGGCTGGTGGCGCTGCTGCTGTACCGCGACCGTCCCATCACCGAGTGCGGACTGGCGGTGGTGGCGACGCGGACGCTGGTGCTGGCGCTGGCCTACGCCGGAATCGCGCGCGCGCTCGGGCTCGTCCGGCCCGACTTCTCCCGGCTGGCCCCCTACGCGATCTACGGCCTGCCGTTGCTGTTCAACGAGGTGCTGGGCCGCATGCTCAAGGGCGCGGATCGGCTGATCGTCGGCCACTACCTGGGCGTCGAAGCGATGGGCGCGTACGGCGTGGTGGTCCAGCTGTGCCTGGTGTTCGTGCTGTACACCGCCACGCTGCAGGTGTGGCTCTACCCCCACCTGTCCGGGTTGTGGAACCAGGGCGAGCGGGAGCGGGCGGTGCGGGTGCTCGAGCGGGCGCTGCGGTTCTTCTGGCTGCTGGCGTTGCCCACAGCCGCCGGGCTGTCCGCCATCGGTCCGTCGCTGGTCGCGGCGATGTCCGAGCCGGCGGTGGCGGTGCGCGCCGTGGTGGTGTTGCCGGTGGTGGCCTGTTCGTTCGCGGTCTACGGGGTCGCCTCGTTGACCCTCTACGCG
>NYXZ01000098.1 GCA_002686595.1 Planctomycetota bacterium
TCATTTCATGAAACGACAGGTTATTATAGCTGCTTGAGCTCATCGGAACAACTGGCATCGGCATGAGAAACGGCCCTACCCAACAGGCCCCTAAGGACGCCTGGAGGGGGCGCAGACGGGGGCTCCGCAGGGGCTCGCCTGGCGAGGTCCATAGAACCCGGACCTTGGCCACTGACCCAGTCGCTCGTCGCCTCCTCGTCGCGAAGTGCTAGGCGGCACTCGATCGAGACGGGCGCACTTGGAGAGGATCCCAAACAGCCTGGCCCGGTCTGCTCCGTGACCTGTGTGCCATGCCCTTCTCCCAGGTCGCGGCCTTGAGCGACGTCAGCGCTTGGAGCGCGGCTCGGCAGGTTGACCTGCGCCACGCTCTCATCGCGGAAGATGGAGCCCACGCCGCTGCGGTGGCAGGGATTGCCCGCTGCGCCCTCTCGGCTACCGCGCCAGTCTGAGGCTCAGTTCGCCGGGGATGTGTCGGTACTTCTCGAAGGAGAACTGCTGAGCGGTGTGCGATACCGTACAGTGAAACGCATGACTGATCGTTTACCGTTTTTCATCACTTGCCCCCCGGGTCTGGAGCAGGTCGTCCTGGGTGAGGCTCGGCGGCTCAAGTTGCGGGGGGCGGATGCCGTGCGCGGGGGCGTGGCCTTTGAAGGGCAGCTGGAGGATGCCTGGCGGGCGAACCTCTGGTTGCGGACAGGGATTCGCGTCTTGATGCGCGTGGCGCGTTTTCAGGCACGGAACCAAGACGAGCTCTACGCGGGTGTGCGTGGCCTGGACTGGCGTCGCTTCTTGGCTGCGGATGGGACACTCGTGGTCAGCGCCCGGGCGCGGGAGTCCAAGCTGGATCACACGCGCTTCATCGAGCAGCGGGTGAAGGATGCGGTGGTCGATCAATTCCGAGAAGTCAGCGGCCAGCGGCCTTCCGTGGATCGCGTGGCGGCGGATGTGCATATCGATGTGCACATTTACAAAAACCGTGTTTCCCTCTCCGTGGACACCTCTGGCGATTCCCTGCACAAGCGCGGCTGGCGCCAAGAGCAGGTACCCGCTTCTCTCTCGGAGGTGTTGGCGGCGGGCATCGTGCAGCTCTCTGGTTGGGATGGCCGCACGCCTATGCTCGATCCCTTCTGCGGTGCCGGGACGCTCTTGATCGAGGCCGGCTTGATTGCGGCTCGCATTGCGCCGGGCTGTTTTCGCGAACGCTTTGCCTTTGAGGGTTGGCCCGGCCACGATGTGGCCGGCTATGGAGCTCTCAAGGAACAGGCCCGTGCAGGCGTGGCGTTGCCCAAGAAGCTGCGCTTGATCGGGTCTGATTGGGAGAGCGTCGCCGTGGAGAAGGCTCGCATAAACGCAGAGTCGGCGGGAGTGGGCGATCTGTTGGAGTTCTCCGTGGAACGAGCCGAGGAGTTCGCCCCGCGTCCCGGCTGGAATGCATTGGTCGTCACCAACCCGCCCTATGGCGAGCGCGTGGGCGAGGAGGAGGCGCTCTTGCCGGTCTACCGTGGCTTCGGTGATGCCATGCGCCGCAACTGCTCTGGCTATAACCTTGCGCTTCTCTGTGGCAACCGCAATCTGGCCAAGGCCCTGGCCCTGCGGCCGGATGGTTATGATGCCCTCAACAACGGCCCGATTCCCTGCCGACTACTGCACTGCACCATTAACTAGGGAAACAACTCACTAGGGGGCGGAGTTGGGATTGGGCGCCATGGCCACCAATAACACCAGGCGCTCCTCGGAGCTGTTGGCCACGCCGTGGTCTTCGCCAGGAACTGACCAGGCCAACTCGCCAGGGCCGATGACGCGCGTCTCGCTGCCGACGGTGACGGCGGCCTGGCCATCGATCACGAAGTAGAACTTGGTCGCCGCGGCGTGACTGTGCACGGCCTGGGCCTGGCCGGGTTCGAGGCAGTAGATGTCGCAGAACATCTGCTCGGTTTCGAAGAGGCCGACCTTCTTCAGTTTCTCGCTGGCGAATGCACGCAGTTCGGTGGTGTGGCTGAATCCCATGGCAAGAGGGTACAGCACTCCCTTGGCCCATGGGCCAAGGGAGCCATGATCCGTCCCCGGCGGATCAGCCCCTGCGTCCCCCGAGCCTGGGTCGTGGGCAGTGCCAGTACCGGCCCTCCCGCCCAACCTGGCCGCGCCTTCCCTTGATTTGGGAAACTTGGTAGCCTCGGCTGACGTGCAGGCCAATCTTTTGCCAGAGCAGCCGGTGAGCCGCCCGCTAGGCGGGGCGGACAAACAACGAACGCTACCCTTTTTGCTAGTGGTGCTCGCGTTTGCGCTGCGCCTTTTGCACGCACCCGTTCATGTCGCACTGGAGGAGCACTTGAACTCCGAGGGGCACTTCCTAGAGCACGCCTTGGCAGCCGAGCGGCACTCCGTCGCTGACCAGGATCATGAGGATCATGAGCATGGCCACGAGCACGATCATGACCATCCGCCCCATCCGGCCGGCGACCATTACAATGTGCTGATCGCTCAACGGACGCCGATTCAGCAAGCCGTTGGCGTACTGTTAGCTCTTCCCCCCGACATCGGTCTGTCCCTCTTGGCTCCCTTGGCCGTGCCGTCGACTGTCGGGCCCGAGCCAAAACCACCCCGACACAGGCCCGCGAGAACCATGCGGCCTCGGGGCCCCCCGGCTACGGCCTGACCTGAGTCGAATCCGCGCATCGCCCTCCACGGGTTGGTGCGGCTTGTTGCTCGTGACGGCGGTTAGTCCGCTGCGCGCGCCTCCATCAGTTCACTCGTCGCTGCACGTACCAAAAGGGAAGCCCTCATGTTCAAGTTCACTGGCCAACTATCCATTGGCTGTTTCGCCGTCTCCTGCGCACTGCTGACCGTGGTGATCGGTTGTGCCCCAGGCTCGACAACTGCCTCTGTTGTACAGGCCGGGGAAGAAGGCCCGGAGCCGGTGGCTGTCACCGTTTTCACCGACAAGGTCGAGCTGTTCATGGAGTACCCGCAGCTGGTGCCAGGTCTGGAAGCCCGTTTCCTGGCCCATGTGACCGTACTGGAGACCGGCGAGCCGGTGCGCAGTGGGCAACTGCGTTTGGAGCTGACTTCGAAGTCCGGTGGCAAGCGAGTCATCAAGGCTCCGCAGCCAGCCCGCGACGGACTCTTCATTCCTGTGGGAGCATTTGATGCCCCCGGCCAATACGCGGCGCGCATCGTGGTCACAAGCGACCAGGTAAAGGAGACGATTCAGCTCCAGCCAATTGTAGTGCACGCTGATTCCGCAAGTGCCTATGCGGCTTCCGCTGCCGCAGGGGAAGCTGATCCAAAGGATGCGGTGCCTTTCTTGCTCGAACAGCAGTGGAAGATCGGTTTGCTGATGGAGCGCGTCACACGCCGTTCATTGACGCGGCGGCTTCAGGTGCTGGGCGAGGTTGAGGCGCCGCGCCACGGCCAGGCAGTTGTGAGCGCTCCCCTGGCGGGAAGGTTGCTGCCACCGGAATCGGGCCAGCTGCCGCGCGTTGGGGAGCAGGTAGCAAAGGGCCAAATGTTGGGATATCTCGAAGTGCCGCTGACTGCCTCGGACGCGGCGCAACTCGTGGCGAATGAAATGAACCGCGACGCCCTGGAAATGGAGCTGCTGGTGCGCGAGTTCGACCTTGAAGCCAAGGCTCTGGAGATCGATCAGGCGCTGCATCAAGCCCAAGCCCGCCTGGCTTTTGCGCGCCAGGCACTGGCTCGCAGCGAGGGGCTACGCCAGCAGGGCTTGGGGACGGTGACCGAACTTGAGGAGAATCGCAGAGACCTGGAACTCGCGCTGAGTGCCGACGCAGGTGCTCAAGCCCTGAAGGAGTCATTCACTGGGGCCGAAGGGCGCATTTCTTCTCTCCGCATTCGCAGTTTGGGAGAGCGCTCCAACGCCAAGCCACACGGTCTGCGGCGTCACGCTCTCGTGGCGCCCCTGGCCGGTGAGATCGTCGAGGCTGAGTACGTCGAGGGCGAATACATTGAAAGCCAGGGCGCGGTGTACCGCGTGCTCGATGCGAGCAGGGTGTGGATCGCCGCGCACATTTCAGAGTTCGATCTGGCTGAAGTAGGAGCTGCGCCGGGGGCGCTCATTGAGTTCGCTGCCTTCCCTGGGCGGACCTTTGATGTGCTGGGAGCAATGGGTGGTCGCGTAATCAGCGCTGGCCGTATAGTCGACCCCCAGACGCGCACGATCGCACTGCGCTACGAGGCCGACAATCCAGAGGGTGTGCTGCGTGTTGGGATGTTCGCTGATGTGTTCCTCGAAACAGGGCGCGCTGTCGATGCCATAGCAGTGCCCGAGGAGGCGCTGGTAATGGACAACGGCCGCCCGGTGGCATTTGTGCTTGTGCACGGCGAGATGTTCCAAAAGCGAAGCGTCGAGTTGGGCATTCGCGATGGCGGCTTCGTTGAGGTCCTGGCTGGGATTGAAGAGGGAGAACGGGTCGTCACCAAGGGCGCCTACCTCGTGCGGCTGGCCTCTGCATCTCCGGCGTCGTTTGGTGCTGGGCACGCTCACTAACGCAGGACACCTGTTCGATGATCAACAACCTAATCAAGTGGGCCCTGCACAACCGCCTGGCCGTACTAATCGTGTCGGCCGTGTTGCTGGCGATGGGTTCCTACACCACGCTGGGCATGCCGGTGGATGTCTTTCCCGACCTGACCGCGCCGACGGTCACGGTCATCGTCGAGGGGCACGGCATGGCGTCCCAGGAAATGGAGACTCTGGTCACCTATCCCGTCGAGACGGCGGTCAACGGTGCCGCCAATGTGCGCCGTGTGCGTTCTGTCACGGCCGTTGGGATTGCTGTGGTGTGGGTGGAGTTCGAATGGGGGACAGACATTTACCGAGCTCGCCAGACCGTCACCGAACGCTTAGCGGCGATCTCCGGCTCCTTGCCCGACCAAGTCGAGCCACCGGTCCTGGCGCCAGTGTCCTCCATCATGGGGGAGATTCTGTTCGTCTCCCTGACTTCGGATACCCATGGCCCCATGGAACTGCGGACAGTTGCGAAATCTCAGATTCGGCGACGGCTGTTGTCGGTGGCGGGTGTGTCACAGGTCACTCCGATTGGCGGCGACGAGAAACAGTACCAGGTAGTGCTCTCCACCCAGCGCATGCGCTCGCTGCAGATCAGCATGGAGGAAGTCATGGAGGCTCTGCGCCGGGGCAACGAAAATGTCTCGGCAGGCTTTGTCGTCGATGGCGGTAGCGAGTCTGTCCTGCGAGGCATTGGCCGTGTGAGCAGTACCGCTGATATTGCCGACACGGTGGTAGCTACCCGTCGTGGCCGCCCGCTCACCGTGGGGGATGTGGGAGTGGTTCAGATCGGCGCAGCCATCAAGCGCGGGACCGGAGCGGCTTCCATGCGCGGGCCGAACTGGGAACCGATCACCCAGGACGGCGTCATCATTGCAATTCAAAAACAGCCGACAGCGAACACGCTGGAACTCACCCAGCAGCTCGACAGCGTCCTGGGCGAGATCCAAGCGACACTGCCGACGGGGATGCTGATCAACACACAGCTCTTCCGCCAAGCTGACTTCATTGAGCACTCGATTAACAATACGACGGCGGCTCTCGTCGAGGGCGGTGTGATGGTGCTCCTGGTGGTCTTGCTGTTTCTCGCGAGTATGCGAGCCAGCGCCATCACGCTGCTGGCCATCCCGATGTCGCTGGTCACGGCTGTTCTCGCCTTGCGCTTTTCCGGGGCCAGTATCAATACGATGACTCTGGGAGGCATGGCGATTGCCATCGGCGCCTTGGTGGACGATGCCATCATCGATGTGGAGAATGTCGTTCGCCGGCTGCGCGAAAACCGGAGTCTGTGCGTTGAGAGGCGCAGAAACAGCNTGGCCGTGATCTTCGACGCCAGCGTGGAGGTGCGCACCTCAATCGTCTACGCGACCTTNATCATCCTGCTGGTCTTTGCGCCGCTGTTCTTCCTCTCNGGCGTGGAGGGGCGCTTGCTCCGCCCNCTGGGGATTGCCTTCTGCGTTTCCTTGGCCGCCTCCCTCGTGACGGCCCTGACGATCACTCCGGCCCTGTGCTATTACTTGCTGCCGATGAGTGCGACGGTCGCGCGGGGCAAGGAACCCTGGGTGATAGTGATGCTCAAGCGATCCTATTCGGCCCCGCTTGCCTGGGCCATGCGCTCTCCATTCGCGGTCACTGCCCCGGCGGTGCTGCTACTCGTCCTAGCCGCCTTCGGCGTCACGCGCATGGGCAGGAACTTCCTGCCGGAGTTCAACGAGGGCGCCATGGTTGTTGGCCTCGTCACCTTGCCCGGCACATCACTGGGAGAAAGTGATGCTCTCGCGCATATCGTGGAAACCGCCTTGATGAAGCACCCGGAGATCAAGGCAATCGGCCGCCGGACGGGTCGGGCGGAGGAAGATGAACATGTGCAAGGTGTGGAAGCGAGTGAGATTGACCTGACCCTCGACATGGAGGCCCGGGAGCGCCAGGGGCTCCCGCCGCGCTCGAAGGCTGAGTTGTTGGAGGCCTTGCGTCATGACCTGGCTGGGATTCCAGGCATCCAGGCCACCTTCGGCCAACCGATTGGGCATCGGATCGATCACATGCTCTCAGGTACACGGGCCAATATTGCGGTCAAGATATTTGGAGAGGAGTTGTCAACCCTCCGCGGCCTTGCTCACGAGGTAGAAGGGCTGATGGGCGCGATCCCCGGCGTCGTTGACTTGGCTGCCGAGCAGCAAGTCGAGGTGCCAGAGGTGCGCGTAGAGTTCAGGCGCGATGCCCTCGCCCGTTACGGGCTGCACGTATCCGAGGCATCCCAGGCGCTGAACGCGGCCTTCAAGGGTGGCGTGGTGAGCCAGGTGCTTGAGGGGCGCAACACCTATGACCTCACCGTTCGCTTGGAAGGTAACAATACGCGTTCAATGGTGGCGGCGGGGGAGGTGCTGGTCGATACACCAACTGGCTTCAAGGTGCCCATGAAGGCGCTGGCCCAGATCTATGAGGACCGCGGGCCGAACTTGATCACACGCGAAGATGTGCAACGGAAGATTGTCGTTATGTGCAATGTTGCGGGCCGGGACATGGGTGGAGTGGTGGCCGATACGCGCCAGGCAATCGAGGACAACATTGAGTTTCCACCCGGCTACTATGTCGAGTTCGGCGGGCAGTTCGAAAGCGCAGCAGCAACCAACCGGAGATTGGGCCTGCTCGGAGCCCTGGCGATCATCGGCATTGGGTTTCTGTTGCACCTCATGTTTCGTTCGGCCCGCGACACGCTTTTGATCATGATCAATCTTCCCTTTGCTCTGATCGGTGGGGCGCTGGGGATGTATGTCGCCGGCGGCGTGATCTCGGTTGCTTCGATTATCGGGCTCATCTCGGTGTTCGGGATTGCGGCGCGGAATGGGATCATGCTCGTGTCACATGTGCGGCACCTGCAATTACACGAAGGGGTCAGGGAATTCGCGGATGCTGTTAGGCGTGGTTCCATGGAACGCTTGGCACCGATTCTCATGACGGCCCTAGCCTCCGGATTGGCCCTGATTCCACTGGCCTTGCGCGGCGAGGCGCCGGGAACTGAAATACTCAACCCCATGGCTATCGTGATCCTTTTTGGCCTGCTCTCCTCTACTGTTCTAAATATGCTCGTTGTGCCAGCACTGTTGCTGCGCTTTGGTCGCCCGGCCGAGGTCAGGGAGCAGTCCTGGAATATGGCCGACGAGCTCGCGACCACAGGAGGTGCGCGATGATTGAGATGAAGCACAGCTGTCTTGTGACCGGATGGGTTCTGGTGTTCGCCCTCCTCGGCGCTTGCGTTCAGGTGGAGCCGCGGGCCGAGTTCGAGAAGGCCGGCGACTTGGTCAAGACCAGCACTGGCCAGAGCGAGGTCTTTGATCCGGCTGAACCAACGCTCACGGAAGAGCAGCTAAGCGCGATCCTCGACGATGGGCTGACGCTGGCCGAGGCGCTGCACCTGGCCCTTGTCAACAACCGCGAGCTGCAGGCTGATTATCAGGAGATCGGCGTTGCCCACGCCGACTGGGTGCAGTCGCAGCTGTTGTCCAATCCCTCGCTAGATGTGTTGGCGCGCTCCCCGGCTGGTGGAGGGCGAAGCATGTTCGAAGCAGTCATTGGCGTGGAGCTGCTCGAGCTCTGGCGCATTCCCATGCGCAAGGAGTATGCACAACAGAACCTCGAGGCGACGGTGTTGCGAATCGCGAGGCGCGCGGGAGTGGTGCTGGCCGAGGCGCGCGGGGCCTATTACCGGGCAGTTGCCGCAGAGGAGCTGCTTCATGTGGCCCAGGAAAATGTGGAGTTGGCCACCATGTCATTGGGCGCGGTCACAAGCCTGCACGCCGCGGGGGCCGCCGATGCATTTGACGAAAGTCTGGCGCGGGGCCCCCTATTGGCGGCCCAGCTCGCGTTCAGAACCACACGCATTGAGGCTGCCAATGCCAAACGAGAGTTATGCCGACATCTGTCGCTGAATCGTCCAGGCTCTGGCATTGTCTTGCTGGAACGCTGGCCGGAACCCCACACGGAGCAAGTCGAGCCGGAGGGGCTCGTGCAGCAGGCCCTTGAGGCGCGCCTCGACCTGCGGGCCATTGCCATGGGGATCAAAGCCCTTGATGCGCATGTTGACCTGGAACAGCGCGGGGCCTGGGGATCTGTGACTGCTGGCGCGAATGTGGAACGGCCGGCGGTGAGCGGCCAGGCGACCAGTGGTCCGGCTGTTAGCCTTACGCTGCCGATCTTCGACCAGAACCGGGCGCGCGTCGCGCGCGCGGGCTTCAAGCGCGAACAGCTGGTCAAGCTCTATGAAGCTGCCCAAGTGACCGTGGCGCAGAATGTGCGAGCCAGCGCTGATCGGGTGAACTCCGCTGCGAGAAACATGGCCTTCTACAGCGAGGAACTTCTGCCGCAAGCGCAGCGTTCCCTAGAGTTGGCGCGGGAATCCTATGCCGCCGGGCGGACCACGCTCCTGGCCCTTGTCGAAGTACAGCGGCAACTGCTCGACGCCCGTCGCGGCCTTGTCGCCCTGCAGCTAGAGGCGGCCGTGTCAATGTCGGAGCTTGAACGTGCCGTTGGGAGGACCCTGGCCGGCACCCACTGAGCTAGTGGGATCTGGTCGCTGCGGGCACGGACTTGTGCCCGAAATGCCAAGCGCAGTGTGTCTGGCTCGAGTGTGCCGCGGCTGGCCATATCCGCCAAAGAATGGATGGGCGTGGCGTGCGAGGTCGCGATGGCCACGGATCGTGACCTGGTCCGCGGCCCGGGGATGACGCGGCACTACTCGATGGAGAAGGGCCGCGTGGTGCGCGGTACCGTATCTAACGCAGTTTGTCCGGCTCTAGTTTGCCGCGAATGACCACGTCGGCCAAGGAATCGAAGGGTGTGGGGTGCAGGGTGACGATGGCCAGGCGGGCGCCGAGTTCGACGGCGCGCCCGGGAGGCCATCGGCTTCTGCTGCTTCTTCCTACGCCGTTTCGAGGAGGGCCGGCACCAGTTTCGGCTCGGCCTGGGCGGCGGCCTGGAAGGCGGTCAGGGCGCGCCTGGGATGGCCTTCGAGTAACTGCCCATAGGCCTCATCCAGAGCCCCGCCTGTCCCCCGGGTCGGAGAGATGATGTCCGTCAGCCAACGGGCGGCCCGGGATAGGGCGGGTTTGGTGGTGGGGGGCATGGGGAGCCGAGGGAGATGGCAGGGGTAGGGCGCGGCGGCCCCCGGGAGCTAGGTCCTGGGGGTCAAGCCGGAGGGTTTTCAAGAGATCGAACAGAGGCACTGTACCCCGTCGGGGGAATGGGGTCTTGATATTAGGCAAGGACCGCAGGGGCCTGTGGGACGGTGGCCGGGAACCTCTGGTTCCAGGTCCCATGGGAGGAAATCGCAATGGTATGGGGGTTTGGAAACCCTTCGTTTGGCGCTCAGGGGCGTCCGGGGAGTTCCAGCGCGGACAGAATGCGGTCGGCGACGGAGGTCATGGCCAGAGGCCGGTCGCCAGGGTCTTGACCAGGACAGCCCGCTGCTGGCCCAAATGGGCGCGAGGAGATGAAGACGGGCCCATCCCGGGGGTCATCCGGAAGACGACCGTGGCTACCGCGGATCAGGGCTGCATCGAGGGGGATGACATCCAGCAGGGTGCGGAAACCCAATCGTTTCTGGAGCAGGCGGCGGGCCACCCGCAGGCGCGGGAAGGGGATGGCGGGATCCAGCAGCATCTCGCAGGGATCGAAGCCGGGCTTTCTGTGGATATCCACCGTGGTGGCGAAGTCCGGGGCCGATCCGGGTTCGAGCCAGTAGTAATAGGTGAACCAGGCCCCCGCCTCCGCCACGGCCAGGATGTCACCGGTGCGTTCATGGGCCACGCCCAGGGCCGCCTGTCGGTCGCGCCCGAGGAGCAGATCGACGCCGTCCAGCTCGCGTAGGGCTTCCGCCGCCGCCTTGGTGTCATGCTCTGTTCGCGTGTAAATATGCGCAACTTGATGGTCACTTAGAGCGAAGGCGCGGGACGCAAACGTGTCGAGGACTTCCCCGGTCGGGGTTTGTCGGACTGCCAGGAGGCCCGCCCGGCGCAGGGCGCGGTTGATGTGGATTGGGCGTGTGACGGTCTCGATGCCGTATTCGCTGACCACCATGATCTCGGTCCCGGCGGCGTCCGCTCCGGCCACCAAGCGGCCGACGAGCTCGTCCACCTCCGCCAGGGCCCGAGTTGCTGCCGGGGAATCTGGGCCATGGCGTTGGAGGTCGTAATCCAGGTGCGGCAGATAGGCCAAGGTCAGCGTGGGGCGCTTGGTTTCCAGGGTGTGGAGCGTGGCGGCGGTGATCCAGGCGGACGAGGGCAGCCCGGCCCGCGGGCCCCAGAAGTCGAAGAACGGGAAGGGGCCGAGTTGCGCCTCCGTGTCGGCGGCGAAGTCCGCGGGGTGGGAGTAGATGGCTGGGATCTTGCGCCCGTCAGCCGGGTAGAAGGGGCGCGGGGTGATCGACCAATCCACGGCCGCGCCCATGTTCCACCACCAAAAGAGCTTGGCGCAGGTGAAGCTCGGGTTGCGTTGGCGGGCCAGCTCGTAGACCTTTTGGCCCCGTACCAGGGCATTTGATTGGCGCCAGAGGGCCACCTCGCCGCTGGCGCGGTCCAGCCAACCGTTGCCCACGGCCCCGTGTATGCCCGGCGGGGTGCCGGTCAACATGGTGGCCTGGGCGCTGAGGGTCACCGCCGGCAGAACGGCGGCCATGGGAGCCAGGGAGCCGCGCCGGACGAGGGCCGCCAGGTTGGGGGTCGCCTCGCCCACCAGGCGCGGTGTCAGGCCGACGACATTTAGGACGAGGAGCGGGCGCATGGGTGATGATGGTAGCATCGTGCGCGTCATGCCCGAACTGCCGGAAGTGGAGACCATCGTGCGCCTGGTGCGGCCGAGCGTGGAAGGCCGCGTGATCCGTGGGACGCGCGTCCTGTGGGCCAATACGGTGGGCGGGGACGCGGCGCGGCGCTCCTTTGGGCGGCGCGTGCGGGGTGCGCGTATCAGCCGACTCTGGCGGCGGGGGAAGTTCTTCCTGTTGGACCTGGAGCGCGCCGGGGAAGGCGTAGGTCACCTGGTGGGCCACCTGCGCATGAGCGGGCGGCTGACCATGGGCAAGGTGGGCGAGCGCCCCGGCAGCCATGACCGCCTTTTGCTGGACCTGGATGATGGCAATCGGCTGCGCTTTATCGATGTGCGCAAGTTCGGGCGCGTACAGTGGCACGCCGAGTTGGCGTCGACCATGGCCAGGCTCGGGCCGGAGCCCATGGACCGCGAGTTCACCTCCGACTGGCTTTATCTGGCATTGCGCGGCCGGCGGCGGGCCCTGAAGCCCTTGCTGCTGGATCAAGCCTTTGTGGCTGGCCTGGGGAATATCTACGTGGACGAATCCCTGCACCGGGCGCGGCTTCACCCGCGGCGATTGGCACACGGCGTTTCCCGAGCCGCCGCTGTGCGCTTACACCTGGCCATCACAGAGATCATTGCGGCGGCCATCCGCGACGAGGGATCGAGTTTCGATACTTTCTATCGCACGCCGCAAGGTCAGCCGGGGCGCTACCAGGAATCCTTCCGTGTTTATGGGCGTGGCGGCAAACCCTGTCCCGAGTGTGGGCGCGCCATCCGTCGCATCCTTGTCGGACAGCGCGGCACGCACCTGTGTACCCGCTGTCAGGTTGCGCCGCGCTCGGTATAATCCACAGACTACTTGCCAATGATCGAAACCAACCAGTTCAAGAAGGGCCTGTGCTTCGTCTACAAGGGCGATCCGGTCATCATCACTTCCGTGCACACCAGCACTCCCACGGCGCGCGGCTCGAATACCATTGCCAAGACGCGCATGAAAAACCTGGAGACCGGGCAGGTGCTAAACGCCTCGATCCGCAGTGGGGAGAAGTTCGAGGAAGTCGATTTGGCCCATCATCCCGTGTCCTATCTCTACTCCGATGGAACGCGTTGGTATTTCATGGACGATGAGACCTATGAGCAGTTCGACCTCGGAGTTGACGATCTGGGCGAAGATCGCTTCTTTCTCGTGGATGGCATCGAGGGCCTGCGCGCCATGTTGATCGACGAACGCGTGATTGGAGTATCCCTGCCCATGGCGGTGGTCTTGACGGTTACAGAGACGGACCCCGCCATCAAAGGGGCTACGGCCACGGCGCAGCTCAAGCCGGCGACGACGGAGACGGGTCTGGTGCTACAGGTGCCGCCCTATCTGACCAGTGGCGAACGCATCCGCGTGGACACGCGAGATGGCCACTTCGTGGAACGCGTCAAGGACTAGCCCCTACTCAGTGGGGTTCAGGCGCGCCTGCCAGGCCGCCTGGATCTCATCCACCTGGGGCCACTGCTCCGCGCACAGGGACAGGTAAAGCGTGACATCGGCCTGGTCGTGGTCCTTGTCCAGCGCCGCGATGGTCTCGGCAACCTTGGCGGGATCCGGGCCACCGTCCTGTAGGTTTTCGATCATGCCGTCTTCGTGGGCCACGCCGGTGCCGTCGAGGAAGTCCGTGACGAGGCTCTTGCAGACTTTCATCAGATAGCCGCCGAAGAGTTCATAGGCCAACTCGGCTTGGGAGCGACCCTCCAGGATGCTGCGCGCTTTTTGGGCGCGTTTGTCCATGGGCAGTTTGCGGATGGCGTGGGGGCGGAAGCGCATGGCCTTGGCTACTTCGCCGTCCAGGGGGCCGAAGCCTTGGTTCTCCAGGGCGGAGTAGATGTGGAGGAAGCGTGCGGCATCCATTTCCTTGAGCTGTTCGATGACCTGCATGGGCAGAGTCTAACAATAGGTGGCTGTCTGGCAACCGGGACCCAGGGCTTGGCAGCTAATCCATGCTGTCGGCCTTTGAAGCCACAGGAGCCACAATGACCACACCGGGGTTGACGGCCCGAATGACCATGGTCAGGGGGCCGCCGGGAACCTCACCGAAGACCATTTCCCGCGGGGTCAAGCTGTTGTAGCGCGCCGCACGCGCCACTGCTTGGGGGCGCGCTCCCTCGGGGGCATGGAAGTTGGATGCGCTCACCATGGCGTCGAAGCTCTCGGCTTGAACTTGGATCTCCGCCAGGCTGAGCACCTGGAAAGGAACTTCCAGACGGGAGTAATCCACGGCGTGCAGCCGCAGTTCGTTGGCGATGGCGATGCGCTGCCAGCCCTTGGCGGTGGCTAGCTCGTTGACGAGCTCGACGGCCTGGCTGCGGGTCTCCTTGGTCTTGTAAATCTCCCAACTCGCTCGGGCGGGAGTTGCCAGATGCAGGCAAAGGGCCACGAAGATCAGGCTGCTCGCTAACCGCAGCATTGGTTTTCCAAGGTGCTCCCTGGCAAAGCCCAGGATTCCCTCTATGCCCAGGGCGGCGAAGATAGCAACGAAGGCATAGAGGGCGACGAAGTTGTGGTGGAATGAGACGCGCATGCTCAGCATGAGCAGCCCATAGCCGATGAAAAAAGTGAGAATCACCCAAGCCTGGGGGCGGCGTCGAACGCGCGCGACGCCCAACATGGCGCAGAGCATGACAGGTGCGCTGAAGTTGTCAGCGAAATGGCGCAACTGGACCAGGAGATGGGGCAGGCCCGGCTCCACCGTGTGTTCGTTTTGACCGAGAACGGAGTAGTGCTGGATTTCCTTGACGACATTGGCGAGGAAACGCTCGCTGTCCACTAGTGCGTAGGGCATGGCCGCGAAGAAAACCACCGGCGGCAGGAGGAAGGTGGCGTGCCACAGACGGCGTGGGATCGCCGGGTACTTGGAACTGGATCTGATCAGTAGGGCTGCTAGTGATGCGCTGAGGCAGATGACCAGGTTGTACTTGGCGGAGGCGGCCAGGGCTCCCAGGGCCAGGGCTGCAAGTAAGGCTCGTGCTTGGCCGTGGGAGGCATAGGCCGCCGCGCAGGTGACCGAGGCCAACACCAGGGTTGCCCCGAGCATATCCGGCTTGATGAAGACCGAGAGGTCGACATGTAAGGCGGTGCCGGCGAGTAGGGCGGCGGCGATCAGGCCCGTGCGGCCCGCCGCACTAAGGTGGCTGTGGTGATTGTGATTGACCTGGGCAGCGGCCTGCGCCTGCGCCAGGCGTCCTCCAAGTACAGCTGTCAGGGCGATGCTCAAGGTGCCGATGAGGGCAGTGGCGGCACGATTAAAGAGGAAGAACGTCGGGTGCGAGAGGGTCCAAATCCACTTGGAATCGATGAAGGTCCTGATCTCCGACAAACTGCTGATGGCCTCCGGGTCACCGAGCGGACGACTCTTCAGCCACAGATAGGCCAGACAATCCACGGCCGCGTGCAGGTAGATGGTCAGCGAGCCGTAGTTGAACCAATGGGGGTTCAGGTCGCCGGTCTTCAGCATATTGAGAGATCGGCTGGCCAGGTTGGGCTCGCCGTAGCGATGCAGGTAGGGCAGACCCTCGGAGCAGCGCAAAAGACGCGTGAGCAGGGCCAGGCCGAGCAGTGCCACCAGGGCAAGAAAATAAAACCGCCGTTCGCTCCAAAGGCGCCCGATTCCCCTGGCGCGGGTGGGCTCTACTCGTTCGGTGGTGGGGCTGGTGTCCATCTCAGGGGCGAGCTCAGGGCGCGGCTTGCTGGCGGCGGATGCCCTTGGTGTTTCTTATGCGGGTGCAGCGCCTCCTTGGCAAGTGTTAGCAGACCGGGGGGCAACAAATGTCATTTTGCTCTGGGCGTGACCCGTTTGCCCTGTCCGGTGCCTATCTGCCTGACTAGTATCTAGGAGTCATGGCAGATCGCCCAGCGCTTCGCAGGCCACTCGCCCTGGCCACCGGACTACTCTTCCTGGTCCTCGGGGGGCTGGCCTTGGTCTGGAGCCTGTGGGGGGAGGATCTGGTTCTGTCTGCATCCCAGGGTGCTTCGGTCTCTTGGCTGAACAGCATCTTCGATTCCGGCGGCCGTCTGCCCCTGGAGGTCGGCATGGAGCATGCCCGGGAGTACTTATGGGGGCTGGTGGCCATTTCAGCGAGCGTTTATGGATTGGTAGTGACCGTGCTGATGGTGCGGGCCATGAAACGTCCCCGCCGTTGGCTGCTGCCGGCGCTGTGCGTTTGGTGGTTAGGCGTGGAGACCTTTGCCGCTCCCCTCTTGCAGCGCACTCTGCGCCTTCAGCACTACGCCATGATCCGCGATGTGGATCATCGGCCGCAGCAGGCCGGGCCAAGCATGAACAGTGATGGTATCCGTGGAGCGCCGGAGAGCAGCGAGTATCGCGCCGAGGGCCTCAACCTGCTCTTCCTGGGCGACTCATTCACCTATGGTTTCAAGGTCAAGGCACAGCAAGCTTTTCCCAGCCTGGTTGGAGAGCAGTTGCGAGGGGCACTGGCCAGGGATGATGTGCGCATTGCCAACTTCGGCTGGACCAGTTCTTCTCCGCTCCTGAGTTACCGCCGCCTGCTGGACAACGGGGATGACTACAAGCCGGATCTGGTCATCTTGAACATCGACATGACCGATTTTCAAGATGACATTCGTTGGGACAACATGTTGCAGCGCCGTGGGCTGTACGCGCTCTATGAACGCATGCCAATTGCTACACGTCTGGCCAATGCCTGGGCGCCGCAGCTCTTCAAGCGCGCATTGTTCGCCTCGGTTGGCAGTCCACCCATGGAGCGCTTCTTCATTACGGAAGCCCCCCTAGAGGAGACCAGGCCTTGGTTCGCCCCGCTGGTCAGCAACGTGGAGGCAATCGCTGCCTGGTGCGACGAACGCGACGTGGCTTTTGTGTTGGTGATATTGCCGCGCTGCTATCAATACGATGAGCGCGAGGCTATGGATAGTTGGGAGCGGGAGCGGTACACGGTCATGGGGCCCTATTCCCTGGAGCCCTTCCGCTTCTTCGAGGAATACGCCGACGGCGTGGACTTCCCAGTCGTTTCACTTCTGCCGGCCTTCGCGGGCAAGCAATCCTATCCGACCTGTTTTCCATCCGATCCCCATTGGAATGCGAAGGGGCACCGCGTGGCAGCCAGAGCCATTGCGGAGTTGCTGCTACCCATCCTGCGCGAGTTGTAGTCGCCTCTAGGAGCCCGCTGACAAATTCCCTACTACGGCTTCGCCATCGACGCCCTCTACGCCGACGGTGGCGTCAGGCTGCCGAGCCGTGCGGAGCGGCCCTACAGGGCCGCTTCCGCCGTCTCGCCTTCGCCTTTCTTGCCTCGCCGCCGCTGGCTGCGCCTCGCGACGGGACTTTATCAG
>NYXZ01000019.1 GCA_002686595.1 Planctomycetota bacterium
GGCGGCGTCCCTCTTGGCCCGCACCGGGGCCGTGGAGGACGGAGAAATCCTGCTGAGGCTGCTCGACGACGAAGTGCCCGGGGTCGAGGTGGCCGCCATCCAAGCCATTGGTGAACAGTCCTTGGAACTGGGGCGCACGGAAGTTTTCCTGCGAGCGCGTTTGAGTCGGGGGCCCGTGCGCCGCGCAGCCCTGGAGGCCGTGGGTCGCTTGGGCGGCGCGGCCGCCGTGGAGGTTCTCATCGACGGCGTACACGCCGCCGAGGTGGGCGCTTCGGAAGCTGCGGCCCGTGGCCTGGTGCACCTGGGTGATCCCGCCACGGCGCCGATTCTCATCTCCATGCTCGGCGGCACTCAGGGGGATGAGTTCCTCGATCCCGTCCGGGCCGCATTGGCTGGACTCGGTGCCGCGGCCCACGGCGAACTTCTGGCTGCCATGGGGGAGGGGCGCTCCGGGGAGCGTCCGTCTAGGACCTGCCGCGAGGCGGCCTTGCTGCTGGCGCGCCAGGGGGTGGCGGCGGCGGCGGAGCCCCTGCTGCGTGTGCTCGAGGACGAACCCATGGACAGCCGGGCGGCTGCTGAACTGGCGATCCTGACCGCCGTTGATTTTCGCGAGGAAGAGGAGCCGGCCCAGGCCTGGCGCGCGTGGTGGGGGACGGTGGTTCACGGGGACAGCTACGCCTGGTTGCGAGCCGGGGCGGAACGAGTGGGGATCAGTGCGCCGCCAGCGGGGGCCTTGGAGGATGGAGTCCATCCAGAGCGGCGGGCGGCCTTCTTCTTCCTGACCGATCTGCTCGAAGGTGGCCCGCAACACTTGGCGGAGCGCGGCCGTCGCCTGTTGGAGCAATGGACGGGACGCGCCATCAGCGTGCCGCGGGCCCTGACTGTCGAGCGCGCCAGCTGGTTTGAGAAACTGCGCGAGGAGGCTCCCTGAGTGTGGCGGAGTATGACGAGGACAGCATGTTGAGTGGTGCTAGGGGAGGGGCCGCCGGCGCCGGTAGTAGGCTCGCTGCGCCGGGACCCAACCGCCTGGCCCGGCGCGGTGCGTTCCTCGTTTTGCTGCTCGTGGCGCTTGTGGCCGGCGCCTGGTCGGGCGGCGGCCGCTTGATTCGCGAGGCGGTGGAGGTCGTCTCCCTGCGTCGCGTGGAGGCGCTCGGCGCGGACCTCGTGGCGGTGGCGGAGGGGGCACAGTTGGATCCATGTTTGTTGGCGGGCATCGTCTACGCCGAAAGTCGCGGCAAGCCCGCGGCCATCTCCAGCGCCGGGGCCCGGGGCCTGATGCAGTTGATGCAGGGCAGCGCCGAGGACGCGGCCCTGCGCCTGGGCCTGCCGGAGCCCAGCCCCGACGAGCTGCTGGACAATCCGCTCCTGAACCTCAGGCTCGGCACCAGCCACTTGGGATGGCTCTTGAAAAACCGCCGCGACATGTCCCTGGAGGCGGTCCTGGTGGCCTACAACGCGGGTCTGACCAAAGCCCGACGCTGGTTTGAGGCGGCCGGAGGCTATGATGCTTGGCGCCGGGACGAGCTGCGCGAACGGCGCAGTGGTTCCCTGGACTACGCCATCGGCGTCCTGCGCCTGCGCGCTCGCTTCGCCCGGCGCGGCCACTTGCACCCCCCGCACCTGATTCCACCGGAATAACCAGCCATGGGTCTGATCACCACCGCTCTCCTCCCCGCTCTCACCACCGCTCTCATCCAGGAGGCCCCCGCACCTTCCATTTCGCCCCTGGCGGAGTGGGCGCGTGACACCTTGGGCTCGGGCCTGACGGCCAGCCTGTTCATCCTGGAAAACTGGCAGTGGCTGGGATTGGTGCTGCTCGTACTGCTGGGCACGGTGGCCGGTTCCATCGTGACCCTGATCGTGGGCCGCGCCCTCAGCCGTCTCTCTGATAAGCGCCACGCCGCCCTCACCAAGGAGAGCCTGTCCGGCTTCGAACGCCCCCTGGGGATCACCCTCACCGCCTGGGTGTTCATAGTCTTGCTGCCCCTGCTGGATCTGGTGCCCGCCGTGGGCGAGATCGTCGATATCGCCGCCAGCTTTGTGCTGACCGTGGCCGGAGTATGGAGCACCCTGCGCCTGGTGGATGTGCTCGGGGAGTTCCTCAAGGCCCAGGCCGCTGACACGGACAACAAGTTCGACGACATGCTCGTGCCGCTCTTGGTGCGCACGCTCAAGATCGTGGTCTTCATTGTCGGCCTGGTCTTCATCGCCTCACGCTTGACGGAAGAGGTCTGGAGCATCCTGGCCGGTATCTCCCTCGGGTCCCTGGCCGTGGGTTTCGCCGCCAAGGACAGCATCGAAAACCTCTTCGGTACCTTCACAGTGCTGCTCGACAAGCCCTTTGAACTCGGCGACTGGATTACCGTGGGACCCATCGACGGCTCCGTGGAAGCGGTGGGCATCCGCAGCACGCGCGTGCGCACTTTTTACAACTCACTGATCAGCGTGCCCAACAGCACCTTTATCAATGCCCATGTGGACAACATGGGAGCGCGCCGCTATCGCCGCATCAAGACCACCCTGGGCCTGACCTACGACACGCCGCCCGCCAAGGTCGATGCATTCTGCGAAGGCGTGCGGGAGTTGATCCGCACCCATCCCTACACGCGCAAGGATTCCTTCCATGTGTACCTGAACAACTTCTCCGCCAGTTCCTTGGATGTGATGTTGTACTGCTTCGTGGAAACGCCGGACTGGGCCACGGAATTGCGCGAGCGTCACCGCCTGCTGGCTGACATCCTGCGCCTGGCGGAAACCCTCTCCGTGGAGTTCGCCTTCCCCACCCAAACCCTGTTCATGTCCAGCGTGGAAGCCGCCGCCCATGCCAACATTCCCCCGGACGAGGCCAGCGCCGGGGAACTGGGCCGCGGCGCCGCTCACACCATCGTTCGAGACGGCCTGGCCCCCTGGGACGGCGGTGTTCCGCCGCCGGTCCAAGCCCCCTGAGGGCTTGTCCCTGTGGCTCAGGCCAACGCTCCTCCCCCCAGGTTCGTAGCGGCCGTTTCTACCCCTATCATGGCGGACAGTCAGTCCCGCCCTTACAAACCCCGCCGGCCCGTTCAGCACCCTGACCCGTGACATTGCCTCCCTCCTCCGAACCCACAGCCACCCCCGAATACGCTCCGCCCACCAGGACCGGAGATGCCTGGCTAGAGTCCCTGCGTTCCGCCCTCGGCGGCGTGCTGGTGGGCCAGCGTGAACTGGTCGACAGCCTGATCATCGGCCTCCTGACCGGAGGCCACATCCTGCTGGAGGGCGTGCCGGGGCTGGCCAAGTCCCTCTCAGTTTCCTGCTTGTCCCAGGCTGTCCACGGCTCTTTTTCGCGGTTGCAGTTCACGCCGGACCTCTTGCCCTCGGACCTGGTGGGCACGGAGATCTACAACGCCAAGACCGGAGAGTTCAGCGTGCGGCGCGGCCCGCTCTTCGCCAACTTCATCCTGGCGGATGAGGTCAACCGGGCTCCGGCCAAGGTGCAGTCGGCCCTGCTCGAAGCCATGCAAGAACGCCAGGTCTCCATCGGCGGCCAGACCCTGGAGTTGCCCCGTCCCTTCCTGGTGCTGGCCACCCAAAACCCCCTCGAACAGGAGGGCACCTATCCCTTGCCCGAAGCCCAACTCGACCGCTTCGCCCTCAAGGTCGTGGTGGACTACCCCAACCGGGAAGAGGAGTTGGAGATCATGGAGCGCATGGCGCGCTCGGCACCGGCGGTGGAACTGAAACCGGTGGTCGAACTGTCAACGGTCATGTCTGCTCGGGACGCGGTGGATGCCGTGCACCTCGACGAGCGCTTGAAGGAGTACATCGTCTCCTTGGTCTTGGCCACGCGGAAACCGGAGGCCGCCGGGTTGAGCGAACTTGTGGGGCGTATCCAGTACGGCGCCTCGCCGCGGGCGTCCATTTGGTTGGCTCTGGCTGCCCGCGCTCAGGCCTATCTAGAGGGACGCGATTACGCCACGCCCGGCGACATCAAAAAGGTGGCCATGGAAGTCATGCGCCACCGCGTTGTGCCGACCTACGAAGCCGAAGCCGAGGGCCTCAGTGCCGACGAGTTGGTGGCCCGTGTCCTGGAAGCAGTTCAGGCTCCCTAGGAACCCGTTGAGAAACCTCCTAGTACAATTCCGCAGTCTCGCCTTCCCGGCCTCGTCGCCGCTGGCTTCGCCTCGCGACGGGACTTTCCAAAGCACAGCGGAACGAGATGGCCCAATCCGCTAGCGACGCCCCGGCGCAGGAGCGCGGCGCCTTGCTCCCCACGGAGCTCATGGCCCGCGTGCGTCAGATCCAGATTCGGACACACCGGCAGGTGAACACGGCCCTGGCCGGTGGCTACCGCAGTACCTTTCGAGGCTCGGGGCTGGAGTTTGACGAGGTGCGTCCCTATCAAATCGGAGATGATGTGCGCTCCATTGATTGGAAGGTCACGGCGCGCACGGGTGAGGCATTTGTCAAACGCTTCCAGGAAGAGCGCGAGCTGACCCTGCACTTGATCGTCGACACCTCGCCCACCATGGACTTTGGCAGCGGGCGTTGGACCAAGCGCGAGGCGACGGCCCAGCTGGCGGCCCTGATTGCCTTGGTGGCCATCCGGCACCAGGATCGAGTGGGGCTGACGCTTTTTGGCGAGCAGCCGGGGCTGCACCTGCCGGCGCGCAAGGGNAGTCAACACATCCTGCGNATCGTGCGCGAGGTGCTGGCGGCGCAAACCCAGCAACNGGNNGCGGCGACGGCCTCGGCCGCCAGNGATTTCGANGCCGTGCTCGAAGCGCGCCTGCGCACNCTGCACCGGCGTTCGNTGATCTTCCTGATGTCGGACTTCCTCGGTCCCGCTGGCTCCGGTGGCGNNGNTGCTNCAGNNGAGTCCGACTCCGGACGAGGGAACTGGGTGGACAAGCTGGCGCGTCTGTCGCGGGACAACGATGTGATCGCCGTGCGCGTCTGCGATCCACTGGAGGAGAACCTGCCCGCGGCGGGTCTTTTCAGTACACGGGCCATTTTGGATGGAGATGGGGGACGCGCCCAGGCCATCGACACGCGCGTCCCGCGTCTGCGAGAAGCCTGGGCCCGCCGGGCCGTCGAGCGCCGGGCCGAGCTGCTGGCGGATCTGGGGCGCGCCCGTGTCGACCTCTTGGAAGTGAGCGCGGCGGAAAATGTGGCCGATGCGCTGGGGGCCTTTTTTCAGCGCCGCCAGGCGCGCCACGGAGGGCGTCCGGCATGAGTCTGATTTCCCAGGGCGGCGTGGCCCGGGCCAGGTTGCGCCCGGAACCGCCGGTGGTTCAGATTGGCCAATCGGTGACCTGGACCTTGATTGTGGAGCACCCCCTGGGGAGCGCGGTGCATCTGGGCGAGGCATTCAGCAGCCCCCATCTGGGCTGGGCCGAGGAGGGACGCGGTCAGTTGTCCCAACGCCAGGACGGGGAGCCCGCTGACGGCGCGCAGGGTCTCCTGACGACCAAGCTCTCATGGACCGGCTTGCCACTGGAGTCCGGCGACCTGATGCCCCCAGGTGGGGAGATTGCCTGGTCCGGTCCCAATGGTCGAGAGGGGCTGGTGCCGGAGGTGTTGTCGCTCAAGGTGCATGGAGAGTTGGCGGCGGGTGAGGATCTGCCGCCTGCGCCGCCGGGGATGGCGAGTGCCTTGGTCGCGGATAGTGCAGGCCTGTCCGGGACAGCGGGAGCCGTTGCCTGGGCCCTGCCGCTTTGCCTGCTGCTGATGGCAGCCGTGGTGGGCCTTTGCGCCTGGGCCTTGGTCCGCCGACGCCGCGCCGCCCGAACTCGTGTCCAGGCCGTGCCCACCCCCGGCGAAGCCCTGGCACGTTTGCGCGCTGAACAGAGCGCGGCGCCGGGCGACGACGGTGAGACGGCCCGTCGTCTGGAGGAGCTGTCCGCAATCCTGCGCCGCCCTGGCGCGGCTGCTCCGCACCAGGGCCACTTGGGAGGACCGCTGACGGCGGGCCTCACGGATGAGGAATGGCTGACCAAACTGGTGGCGGAAAAGATGTTGGCACCGGAACACCTGGATGAGGCCCGGGAGTTTTGCGCCGCATTGTCAGCTACTCGCTTTGCCCGCCGCCGTCCCACGCGCTTTGCCGTCGAGCGCCTGCTCGAACAGGGGCAAGTGTTGTTGAACAACTTGGAACGGGCCGCGGCGACGGGCGTGGGCGCCCGGGGAGGCGGGGCTTGATGTTGGCGCTCGTTTTTCAGGGCGTGCTCCAGGGCAGTGGGGTCGTGGCCAGCCTAGTGGCGACACAAGGGGCAGCGACACAAGGGGCAGCGACGCAAGGGGCAGCGACGCAAGGGGCCATGGCACAAGGTGTGGCGGCGGCAGCGGACGGCGCAGTGCGCAGCGCCGCCGAAGGGCGTCTGCACCTGTGGGGCAACCTCTCCCTGGCCGATCCTCTTTTCCTCTTGGCATTGCCCCTGGCCGTCTTCTTCATCGTGCGTCGCCACGGACGCCGTCGGCGCCAGGCGGCGCGCATGCCGGTCCTCGGCGCCGCGCCCCTGCCCCGCTCAATGGTCCAACGCCTGGCCTGGTTTCCGGCCCTGGCCGCCACCCTGGCCATCGCCCTGGTCTCCGTGGCCCTGGCCAGGCCACTGCGCGGCAATGTGCAACTCTCTTCGACCTCCGAGGGCATCGACATCGCCCTCTTGGTGGACCGTTCCGGTTCCATGCAGCACGACGACCTCGCCCCGGGACGCACGCGGCTGGATGTGGTGCGCGAAGTCGTGGGGGATTTCGCCGAGCGGCGCATGACGGACCGCGCAGGGGCCAGCGACAATGTGGCCCTGATCGCCTTCTCGCGCTATCCCCAGCTCTTGTGTCCCTTCACGCTGGACGTGGATGCTCTGCGCGGTTTCCTGGCGGGCGTCAAGCTGGTGGAAACGAGGGATGAGGACGGCACCGCCATCGGCGTGGCCCTGGCCAAGGCGGTGGCGGTGTTGCGCGAGAGCGAAAGCCCTTCGCGCATCATCGTGCTGCTCACCGATGGCGAGAACAACATCGATGCCATCACGCCGGAGCAGGCCACGCAGTTGGCGGTGGAGGAGGACATGCGCGTCTACACAATCCTCGCCGGTCGCTTCGTGTATGCCTACGATTTTGCCGGTCGCGTGCGACCCACCAACCAACGCCTGGATACAACCGCCCTGGAGCATATCGCGGGGGAAACCGGTGGCCGCTTCTTCCGCGCCCGGGATCGCGAAGAGCTGGAGGAAGTCTATGGGGAGATCGAAGCCCTGGAACGCACGGAGCGTTCCGAGGAACGCTTCGTTGAGGCCTTCGACCTCTACCCGTCATTGTTGGTGGGGGCCTTGGTGCTCTACCTGTGCGCTTGGCTTTCAAGCGTCACCTGGGCCAGGAGGATTCTGTGAACAGCGCCTTCGGTTTCGAATGGTTGCGCCCAGAATGGTGGCCGGCCCTGGCCTTGGGGCCGGTGCTATTCTTCCTGGGACAGTTCGGCCTGCGGCTGCGGCGGCGGGCCCTGGCGAAGCTGGTGGCCGAGCATCAGGTGACGCGTTTCATGCCCCATTGGTCCCTGTCCCAGGCGCGCTTGCGGGTGCTGCTGGCGGCCACTGGCCTGGCGGCTCTGGTGCTGGCCCTGGCCGGTCCCGTGCGCGGTTACACCTTGCGCGATGTCCAGCGCCGCGGTCTCGATCTGGTCGTGTGCGTCGACACTTCCCGTTCCATGTTGGTGGAGGACCTGCGCCCCAATCGTATGGCCCGGGCGCGGCGCGAGGTGCGCGGCCTCTTGCAACGACTGCAGGGTGATCGTGCCGCCCTGGTGGCCTTCGCCGGTGATGTGCGCGATGTGGCGCCCCTGACCCACGACCGCGCGACCTTGAGTCAGTTTGTCGAGGCGCTTTCCCCGCGGGACAACCTGGTGGGGGGCACGGATATCGGGGGTGCCTTGGAACACGCCTTGAAACTCTTCGACGGTCGCACCGGTGCCCATGAGGCGGTCTTGCTCTTGACCGATGGGGAGGACCACGGGGGGCGCGGGCTGGCGGTGGCCGAGGAGGCGGCGCGAGTTGGCATTCGCATCTTCATTGTCGGCATGGCGACCACCGGTGGCGGCAAGATCCCCTTGGTGGATGAAGCCGCCCGTGGGGGCGGCTTTCAACAGGACGACGATGGCGCGGAGGTAGTCTCGACCCTGAATGGCGCGAGCCTGGCGGCCATCGCCGAGGCTACCGGGGGAGCTTATCTGGCGGCCACTGATTCTCCCGTGCCCCTGGAGGAACTCTACGAGAAACGCATCAGTCGCATGGAAGCCCGGGATCTGTGGGCCGGCCGCGAGCGCGTGCCCCATGACCGCTTCCAGTGGGCCCTTGTCATTGCGCTTGTCTGTATGACCGCCGAAGGTGCCCTGGGAGAGCGGCGCCGGAAACGAAACAAGGGAGAGGTGGCATGATTGGTATGAGATCCATCTTGGTGTTGGTTTCAACGGTGCTGTTTGTGCCGACCACCGCGCCTTGCCAGGGAAACAGTGCGTCGCCGTGGGTCCCAACCGCCGCGTCAGGCAGTGTCGATGCGCGCTTGGCCCGGGCAGAGGTGCTTTTGCGTCAGGGGCTGGCGGACGAGGCCCTGGTTTTGTGCCGAGAGGATCCGATGGAGGAAGCGGCGGCGGAGGCTCCGCCGGCGCGCGCGAGTACCTATGAATCGTGGCGGGCGGGTGAACCGTGGCGGGCGAGTGCTGCCCGTCTGACCGGCGGCCTCTGGCAGCCATTGGCTGTTGCCCGGCCCCTGGATGAGCGATCCCGGGCACGGCTGGCCTATGGCCGCGGCATTTGCCTCGGTTCAGGTGCCTCCGGCGGGCCAGGATCAAGCGCCACGCCAGGATCAAGCGCCACGCCAGGATCAAACGCCGCGCCAGGATCAGCCGGCGCGCCAGGATCACCCGGGGGGCAGGGCGCGGCGAGCTCGGCTGCCGGTGCCGCGGAAGCGTCGCCCCTGGCTCGGGCCGTGGAAGCCTTCGGCACGAGCCGCGCCTTGGCTGGGCCGGGGGCCTTGCGCCTGGACGCGGTGGAAAACCTGGCACACTTGTCGTTTGCAGCCGGCGAGTATTGGCGTGCCCAGATTCCAGAATTGAGTGCTGGTGGCCAGGCGGCGGCCAGCGGCCCTGCGCACTCTGCGAGTGGCGGGACAGAGCCAGAGGTCGATCCTCTGGAAGCGGCTCGTGGGGCGTACTTGACCGGACGGGAATGGCTCATCGAGAGGCTGCGCCTCGTGCCCTACGCGGAACGGCGAACAGCGCAGATCCGGGTGCTTACTGAACTCACCCTGCGGCGCTTGCGCGAACTGGAGGAGATTGAACGAGAGCGGGAGGAAAGTGAGGATCAACAGGAAGGGGAAGATGGCGAGGAAGGCGAGGAAGGAGAGCAGAACTCCGACCAGGAGCCGCAGGCCGGAGACGAACAGGATGGCGAGTCAGGGGAAGAACAACAGGAGGAGGAACCGGAGGGTGAAGCCGAGGATGAAGAGCAGCAGTCCGCGGGGGACGAAGAGCAAGGGGAGGATGCCCAAGAGGCACCTGAGCAAGTGATGACCAAAGAAGAAGTCATGCGCCTGCTGCAAGCCTTGGAGCAGATTGAAGCTGAAGGCGAGGAACTACAGGAGCGACTGCGTCGGGTGCGTCGCGTACCCGGGGACAAGGATTGGTGATAATGAAGATAGTGACTGAGTTGTTTTTCAGCAGGGCCCGCCGGTGTGCGGGTGTTGCGTCTCTGTTCGGGGCTAGCTGGTCAATGGCTTTGCCGGTGTCGCTGGTTTTGGCCACGGTGGCATTCTTGACCAGTGCCACCGTGGCGGCACCGCTTGCGAGGCCCAGTTCCCCCCAGGACCAACCCAAGGTGCGTGCTTGGCTGAGCGCCGGTGTGGTCAAGCTCGGGGGGCAGGTGGTGCTCAATGTGGAAGTGGAGGGCACGGAGCGTGGCCGGCTGCTCAGCGTGCCGGAAGTGCCGGGCCTCGCCATGGGACGCCCCCAGGGGCCCCATGTGCAGCGCAGCTTCCAACTTCTCGGCGGGCGTTCTCGCAACTCGATCACCCTTTCCTGGTCGCTGGCCATGCGCCCCTCGCGAGCCGGTGAGTTCACGATTCCACCGCTCAAGGTGGAGGTGGACGGCCGCGAGGTAACCACCGAAGCCCTGCTGCTCAAGGCGGTGGAGGATCTCAAGGGCGCCGAGCTCGGCGTATTTGAGGTGCGCGGTCTGCCGGAACAGGTCTATGAAGGGCAGCCCTTCGAACTCGAGCTGCGGTTCGGTTGGGATCGCAGCCTGGGTATTGACCGCGCCAACCTGATCTTGCCCTGGTGGGGGAGCATCCCAGGGCTCTTGGAGGTCGAGGGCCAGCCAGCCAGCTTGGCGGCGCGCTATGTGGAGATCAGGCTCAACACCCGCCAAAACATCCGTGTGGAGGAACTGCCGCCGGAAGAAGTGCGCGGGCGACCCTATCGCATGTTCCGCCTGCGGCGGCGCTATATGGCGACGCGTACCGGGGAGTTGGCCTGGCCCGGGAGTACGTTTGAGTTCGGGCGTGTAACTGAACGCGGCGGCATCGGATTCTTCGATGCCAGGCCGGACAAGGTCGAAAACTTTTATGTGCCTCTGCCCGAGCGAACGAGTGCCGTGCGCCCGATACCAAAGGAGGGGCGACCCTTCGACTACTCCGGAGCTGTGGGCACATTCCAGGCGGCGGTCAGCACCGATCGGCGTGATGTGGATGAAGGGGAATCCATCAAGGTCACGGTGACCTGGAGCGGAGACGGCAACTGTGAGTTCTTCACCGTACCCGATCCCTCGCGCCTGGCCTCGTTCTCCGACTTCCGCTTGTACGGCACCAGCGAGCGCCGCCGCTGGGACTCCACCCGAGTCGTCTTTGATCTGGCGCCGATCTCCAGCGGAGTGACTGAGATTCCGTCCATCCCCCTGGAGATCTTCGATACGACCAGGGAACGGTTCACGAGTGTGCTGACAGAGGCCGTGCCCATTCGCGTGCGCGCCCTGGCCGGGGCTGGTGGCCTCGAAGCAGCTCCGGGAACCTCCAGCCATGGGTTGGATATCCGCGACATCCAGACGACGCCGGTCACTGTGCTGGAGCGTCACGCTCTGCCTGCGTTCTGGACACCGGCCAGCTTTGGATTCCTCTTGGTGTGCTGGTTTGGTGGCCGCACTCTGGTGCGGCGGCGTGGCGACCCGGCGGCGCCCGCTGCGCGGCGCCGCCGTCGGGCGCGTCGCGTCCTGGCCCGTGAACTGCGGCGCAGTACGGATCCCGCACAGCGCACACGTCAGCTTTACGCCTTTCTGGCCGCCCGCAGCGGTGAAGCCCCCGGAGCCTGGCTGGGGCGAGCAGTGGATGAGTGGGCAGAGGACAATTGTGCTGGTCAGGAGTTGGTGGAAGCCATCGGCGAGTTCCTGTTGCTTGTGACCAATCTGGAAGCCGGCGTCTGGTCCGCGAGGCAGCTTGGTAGTGAAGTGGACAAGCGAGACTTGCTGCGGGCGGCGGACCGCGTGTTGGGGGCGGGGCTGTGAAAAACATCGGCCTCCAAGGCGTCGGCGGCCTCCTGGTGCTGCTTGCACTTCTCTCCGTTTCGAGTGCGACACCCGCCGCTCCATTTGGGCAATCCGATGAGGCGGCGACGGCCTACCGCGCCGGAGATTACTCGCGGGCGGCGGAACTGTGGTCGTCGGCCCTGGAGGCCGATGGATTGCCCGCCGCGGAACGCGCCCGCCTGTATCACAATCAGGGCAACGCCGCTTGGCGCCGGGGGCGCGTGGCCGAGGCCGCCGGTTGGTACAGCGCCTCCCTGCGCTTGCGTCCCCGTTCCGCGGACACCTGGGCCAATCTGGAGTTGGCGCGGGCCAGCGCCGGTTGGGACCCGCAGGACAGCGGAGATCTGCGCGACACCCTAGGACGGGTCTGCACTTCCCTGACGGCTTCCGAGGCGGACGGCGCGGCGCTGCTGGGACTCGTATTACTGGCTCTGGCCCTGCTCGGAGAAGCCCTGCGCGGGGGAGTCGGTTGGCGCCGTGCTAGTTATGCCGCTGTACTCCTGTTGGCTATGAGTAGTGCTTGGGCCTATGGCAGCCGCCTGCGTGAGGTTCCGGGTGAGTGCTTGGTGACCAGCGATGACGGAGCAAGTCTGCGCTCCGAGCCGCGGCGAGAGGCCATCTCCCTGGGACGCCTCGATCCAGGTACGCGCGCGGTCATAGTCGACGAGCTACCGAACTGGGTACGGCTGCGAGTCGACGATGCCCCGGCATCCTGGGTGGAGCGCGCGAAGATCTTTCACCTTGACAGCTCCAGTCAATAGGCACACGCCTGGTGCTGCGGCTGAATCGGTCTTTGCCACTCTGTTGTCCGAAATCACGCCAGGCCGCGGCGGAATATTATTGATGAGACAACACCTGGGATTGGGGGCTTCTCGAGTCCAGCAGATCGGCTAACCTCTGGCTCTCGCCAAGTCCCATCACCAGCCCCTCAACCAAGACAACAATCAGCAACCACCGTGCTCCCCGAAAAACACATCTTCGTCTGTATCGCCAATCGTCCTCCCATGGCCGGAGACTCCTGCGGAGCAGCTGGCTCGCGCGAGATCCTGGAACGCCTTCAAATGCAAATCATGGAGAAGGGGCTGGAGACCAAGGCGCGTGTGAATGGGTGCACTTGCATTGGCCCCTGTGAACAGGGTGTCAACATGATTGTCTATCCGGAGGGCGTCTTCTACACACGCGTCACCCCGGATGATGTCGGTGAAATCGTCGACGAGCACCTGGTTGCCGGGCGCCCAGTGGAACGTTTGATCTACCAGGCCCCCGCGCCCCAGTAGGGCCCCAGGGAGCACAGCCTGGCGCCTGCGCCAGCCACTCGCCTATCCCCACTCTGGAGCGGCGTCCCTCCATGGCTTACCTTCTCACAAGCCATGGGGTCCTTCCGGATGTATTGCCACCAGCCGCCCCCGGCTAGAGCTGTCGGTCTGGTTCTTTGCCTGCTGGCGGGCTGGCTTTTCTCCTGCGCGCCGCGTCAAGTCGGGGATGGACATGGAGTATTGGTCATTGTCGTGGATGCCCTGCGCGCCGACCACCTCTCCTACAACGGCTATGATCGACGCACGACGCCGGCCCTGGACGCACTCTCGGCTGATGGAGTTCACTTTCGCCAGGCCTTCAGCGCCGCTCCGCGCATCCTGCCGGCTCACATTGCCCTGCTGACAGGGTGCGATCCGGGCATTGCCGAGCGGCCGGCCCTACCGGACGGTTCACGGTTATCAGTCGCTTTCAACTGGTCCATCCCACCCCGTGCCCCGCACCTGGCCCGTCAGTTCTTGATTGAGGGTTATGACACGGTGGCCTTCATGGACCATCCGTGGATGGAAACCCACTACGGTTTTGCCGAGGGCTTCGAGGACTACAACGACCAACGTGTAGAGGACCAGCAGGGCCCCCAGGCCGTGGGCGTTGAAGGCGTGGCCGCCCGCTTTCTCCAGTGGGTGCGCAACCGCCCCCTGGACGGGAACTGGTTTGCCTATCTGCACCTCAACGATTTGGAACGCAGCTGGAAGCAGCCTGATGCCGAGCGGGACACGCTCTTTGAGCCACGGGAGGAGTTGGCCAATGTGCCGCCCATCAGCCTGGGGGACAAGGTGTTCTTCGCCGTGCCCCGGGCCCGTTGGTCAGGAGGTCTGCATTCCCTCGGTGAATACGAAGCGCGCTACGACGGGGCCCTGTATCAACTCGATCGAAAAATCGGGCGCCTCTTCGCCCGCTTGAAAAAGGCCCAGCGTTGGGAGAACACAACTGTGATTGTGACCGGCAGCTACGGCTTCGGCTTTGGCGAGTCCGGTTTCATCATGGACAAT
>NYXZ01000099.1 GCA_002686595.1 Planctomycetota bacterium
CGCATCACGCCGCCGCCGGCCCGCCGCAATATGGACCTGGTAGCTGGCACCCACATCGAAATCGCCGGTGAAGTGGAACAGGGCATCTACTACACCGAAGCGCCCCAGGATCAACGCGCCGTATTCACCATGCCCTGGCAGGGGCACACGATGATCGGCACCACTGAACAACCCTTCACGGGTGACCCGGCCACGGTCGCCCCAACCCAGGCCGAGATTGACTACCTGCTCGCAGTGCACGCCCACTACTTCCCCGCCGCCAAGCGCGAGTTGCTAGGCGCCTGGGCTGGCCTGCGCGTCCTGCCCCACGGCGAAGGTGACGCCTTCAACCGCCCGCGGGAGGTCCTGCTGCCCGTGGACCGCAAGGACAAGCCGCGCCTGGTATCGATCTACGGCGGCAAGCTGACGGGCTATCGCCTGACTGCGGAAAAGGTCATGGAGATCCTCGCCCCCAGTCTGCCGCCGCCCAAGCGCGCGGCGAACACGCGGGAAATCAAGCTCGGCTAGCAGGGCCCGCTGTCCGTGCGCCCGTGCGCCGTGCGCCCATGTATACGGGGGCCTTCAGGTCGCCCGCACGGAATCGATGGTGGTGCCATCGACCCATTGAATGGCCGCCACCACCTGCTCGCCGAATGCCGGACGCGCCGGGGCGCCACCGCAGATGCGTTCCACTTCGCGCTTCAAATCGTGAATGTCGAGCAGCGGCACCCGTGATCCGGCCATGGCGTCGACCAGGTCCCGGCGCCGTGGGTTGATGCACACGCCGCGCTCGGTGGCCACCACATCAATCAGTTCACCCGGCCCACAAAGCGTTGTCACCTCGTCCAAGACAACCGGGATGCGGTTGCGGAAGGAGGGCACGGCCAGGATCGTGCACTTGGCGGCCAGGCAGTTTTGCCAACCGCCGATGCCGTGCAACAAGCGCCCGTCGGTGTGGGTGACCACATTGGCGTTGAAGCTGGTGTCCACTTCAGTCGCTCCCAGGATGACCACATCCAGCATGGAGGCGAAGCAGCCCTTGCCGTGGTAGTTGTAGGAGGTGAAGGGACTCGTGTTCTGGTGGCCCGCGTTCTCGCGCATGGAGCGCACGCCCTCCAGATCAAAGGTCTGCCCGTCGAGGATCACCGGTGTCAGGCCTTCCTCGAGCATCTCCACCAGATATTGATTGGAGCCGCCGCGCACAAAGCCGGCTTTGACGCCCGCTTCCTTCATCATCTCCTTGAGGTAGATGCCAAAGGCCAGGGCCGTGCCACCAGCTCCCGCCTGGAACGAAAATCCCTCGCGCAGGATGCCTGCATCGCGCACAAAACGGGCCGCGTGTTCCGCGATCAGAAGCCGGTCAGGGCTCTTGGTGACGCGGGTTGTGCCGGAGACGATCTTCTCCGGGTCTCCCACGCGCTCCACCTCCACCACGCAGTCCACGTTATTGCCCTGGATCTGCCAAGGCAGGCACGGAAAGGGCACCAGGTTGTCCGTGACCACGATCACATGGCGCGCGTAGAGCGAATCCGCCAGGGCGAATCCCAAGAGACCACAGGCGCTCGGGCCGCGGTCCCCGGTGGCATTGCCGAAGAAGTCCGCCGTGGGGGCGGCAATGACCGCGATGTCGATGGGAACTTCACCATCCTGGATCGCCTGCCAACGGCCGCCGTGGGAGCGCAGCACCCCGAGTCCGGCCATGGCTCCCCGGCTACAGTAGGCACCTAACGGCCCGTTCATGGAGCCTTCGATGTGATGGATCACACCGGATTCCATGTGCGCCACCTGGGGTTCGTGGCAGGGAAAACTGGCCGAGGGTAGCCACATCAAATCGCGCAAGCCCATTTCCGCCGCAATGTCAAACACCTGGTTGGCCACCAGGTCACCGTTGCGGAAATGGTGATGGGTGCTGATGGTCATGCCATCTGTAAAACCACAGCGTTCCAGGGCTTCCCGCAGAGAGCCAACACGCTTGTCGCCATCCGCCGGATAATCCGCACAGGTATTGATGATCTGGGGAGCGCGGTTGCCCTGGGGACGCCGGGCGCCAACTCCGGCGAAGGGAATCGCCTGCCGCCCGTTGATCAGCGCCGGCACGGGACGCCCCAGGACCGTTTTCAGGAGTTCACTCATGCGTCCCAATCCTGTGCCAGCTGGCCCGTGGCCACGGCCATGGCAACGGTTTGCTGCGCCCGCTTGACGACCGGGGGATCGATCATCTTGGAACCCAGGCTGACCACGCCGAGGCCCGCCTGCTGGGCTTCTTGAAAGGCAACCACGATGGCGCAGGCGCGCTCGACTTGGGCCGGTTCCGGTGCCAAGGCGGCGTGGACGATGGAAACCTGGCGCGGGTGGATGCAGCCCTTGCCCTCGAAGCCCAGGGCCCGAGCCTCGCGCACTGAGGCGGCCAGGCCCTGTTCATCCACCACATCCGAATAGACTGAGTCGATGGCCTGCAGGCCCGCCGCCCGAGCGGCATTGACGATTACATTGCGGGCGTGGAGGCTCTCACCACCGGCTTCCGTGCGCGGAACGCCCAGGTCGGCCGTGTAGTCTTCCAAACCTATGGTCAAGGCCACATTCCGCGGGCTGGCCTTGGCGATGGCCGCGGCATTTACGATGCCCCGGGCGGATTCGATGATCGGCATCAGGTAGACCTCGCGCTCGGTGATTGAACGAATGTGATCATCCACACGCTCCACTTCATCCGCGCTCTCCACCTTGGGAATCAGCACCAGCTCGACACCGTGCTCCACCGTTTCCGTCAGATCCACCAGGCCCAGGTCCCCCTGGTTGATCCGCAGCATGCGTTCCGCCGCGCCAAAGTCCACCGTGCGCAGGGCGTTGCGCACCAGGATGCGGGCATCCCCCTTGGCTGCCGGAGCCACCGAATCCTCCAGGTCGAGGATGACGGCGTCCGGGCCGTGCAAGGCGGCGTTCAAGAAGTACTTGGCCTCGTTACCGGGCAGGTACAGGCGCGAGCGCCGGAAGCGGTCACGCTCGCCCGGGGTCTCAGTGATCGCGCGCACCGTCTCCGGCAACCAACGCGCGCAGGAGTCGGGCCAGACCGAGCGCAGGGCGGACTCCAGCCGCGCCATGAAGACAAAGGGATAGGCACCCCCGTCTTCCACACGCACACGCCCGTGCTCCAAGCCGAAGAGCGCACAGCCGACTGCGATCTGCTCCCGCAGGGAGTTGCCGTAGTACACCTCCACGGTGCTCTCCAGCTCGATGCTCAGCCCCCCGGAGTCAGCCGGCTCGATTCCAACCCAGCAATCCGAGCGCACGCGCGGCCCGCGGCGGCCGGCCCCGTGCGGAAATTCCTCGGCCTCCAGCGCGTTTTGTGTGTCCTTGCCCATGGGCGGCGCATCGTACCGCTAGGGCCCGAGGCCTGAATACCGCAGCGGGGCAAAAGTTGTCNGCNCCAGCACCCCCGCNGNCNCNNCGCTGGCNCCNAATCCCCACCCCGTTGGCACGCCTGCCCCAAGCCCGTTGGCACCACCCCTGCGCCCCNCCACAGCCTGGAATCCGCTCCAGCCTTGGAAGCGCCCCCCCNCAGGCGGTACAAGCACCGTATGGCAAANCAATCCTGCAGCCCCTGCTGGGGCCTGGTCCTCATCCNCCTGGCCGCGGGTTACACACTCATGATGGCCGGCTGGGGCAAGGTCTCCGGCGACGCCATCCCGCCCATCGTCTCCTGGGCCAACTTCGACTCAGCCTTCTTCACCTGGTGGGGCGAGCACCTGATCCAAGCCTACCCCCAGACCTTCAGCTTCCTGATTGCCTGGGGCGAATTCCTGGGCGGCGCCGCCCTCTTGCTGGGAGCCCTGACGCGCCCGGCGGGCATCCTGAGCGCCTTCATGATGCTCTGCTTCTGGTTTGCCGGCCCCGAGAAAGCCCAGGACAAGATCCTGCTCCTGGGCACCATGTGCCTGGCCTGCGGCCTCTCAGCCGCCGGCAGCCGGGCGGGCCTGGACACCATCCTGCGCCAGCACTTCCCACGCTACCTGACCTGGTTGAAGCCCAGCGACTGAGTCAATCGGCCAGGCGCAGCAGCTCGGCGATAGCCGCGTCGATACCGCGGGCCGCCTCGGCGATGCCAGCGGCCAGCATGTAGACCGGCGTGGTAATCACGCGGTTGGCTTCGTCCACGCGAAACTCATCCACGGGACAATCCACATGGCGCGCGCCCATGGCACTAATGGCCGCGGCCGTATCCGCATCCGTGCCGATGGTGACCTCACCCGCCAAACCCACTTCGCGGAAAATGGCTGCCATCAGGGCCGGAGCAATGCAGAGGGCCGCTATCGGTTTCTTCGCCTCCAGAAACTCACCGACAAGACGCGCCACTTCCGGGTGCGGGCGGGCGTCGGCCCCGGCCACGGCGAAGTCGCATAGATTCTTGGCGGCACCAAAGCCCCCGGGAATGACCAGGGCGTCCAGACTCTCCGCGCTGGCCTCCGCCAAATCCATGATGTCACCCCGGGCGATGCGCGCGGATTCCACCAGCACATTGCGCGTCTCCCCGCTCTCCTCGCCAGTCAGATGATTGATGACATGCAACTGCTCAACATTCGGCGCCAAGCACTGAATGCCAGCACCGGCCCGATCGAGGGCCAAGAGGCTCAGCACGGACTCGTGAATTTCGGCGCCGTCGTAAACGCCGCAACCGGACAGAATTACACCTACATTTGTCATGGGATTGAACTCCTTGCGCCCAGCATAGCATCGGCAGAGGGATGCCAGGAGCGCGACCGGGCGCTATCGTTCATCCGTGTCCCAGGTCATTCCTCCCCCGGCTCCCCGTCAACTCGACGGAGCAACTGAGCGCCAAGCCGCCCAGGGCCTCCCGCGCGTCCCGCACCCGGGTTTCGGCAGCGGGGGACGCATCTGGCTAGTGCGCCACGGCCGGGTTGATGCTGCCTGGAGCGGGCGCGCCTACGGGAACGCGGAGGTGCCCCTCTCACCAGATGGCGAGGAAGACACGCGCCGCCTGGCCGAGGCCCTGGCCACCTGGAAAATCGCCGCCCTGGCCTGCTCGCCCTTGGAACGGGCCCATTGCCTGGGGCGTCGCCTGTTTGGCCTGCTCGCCCCTGAGGTGGCCGGCGCTCAACTGCGCGTTTCCCCGGACCTACGAGAGCTCGACCGCGGCACCTGGCAGGGCCTGCCCAATGCCGAGTACGCCCGGCGTTGGGCAGAGGAGGCAGTGGCCTATCACGCCGCTCCCTATGACTGGCGCGGCAATGGCGGTGAGAGCGACGCCCAACTGACGTCCCGCACCTGGCCGGTCATGGAGGAACTCATGCTGGAAGCAGCCGGGGGCACGGCGGTGCTTGTGGCTCACGACAATGTCATTCGAGTACTGCTGGCCAAGGCTCTGGGAATCCCACCGGCGTCCTCGTTCAACCTGCGCAATGATCCGGGTCATGCCAGCTTGCTGTCAGACGCCGTTGACCTGCCAGGCGCCGGCTCGCGTTGGGTCTTGGAGCGCAGCAATGTGCGCACCCCCCATAGCGGACCGCACCCGGTGGAGGATGTCGGCTAGCCTGCATAGATTTCCAAGTGAGCCTGCACGAAGTCCGCTGCGCTCGGCACCAGTGGATCCGGTTCCCGGGGCAGCACTCGCAACTCGGCCAGGGCTGCGGCCCAAGCCCGTCCCTCGCCGGCGGGTAACACCGTCAGATGGGACCCGACAGTCAAGCCCTCCGCCAACGCGCCGCGGTCACTGACCAGGACCGGCAAGCCAGCGGCCCGGGCCTCGCGCACGGTCAGACCAAAGGTCTCCTCCCAAAGCGCAGGTGCCGCCAGGGCGTCGAGGCCTGCCAGGATCTCTGCCAGATCCTCTGGAGCGAAGGCCCCGTGCAAGTGGATGCGCCGGTCTCGGGCGGCGAGTTGGGCGAGTTCCTGCAATCCGCTTGTGTCACCGTGGTCAGCAACCGCCGGACCGTGGATGTGGAGTTCGACGGTGAGTTCCGGGGCAGCGGCCACGACCCGTGCCAGGAAGAGCGCGCCCTTGCTCGTCTGGGTCGCCCCGAGAACGCCCACCCGCAGCCCCGCGGCCCCGCGCCGCCCTGCAATGCCAGCCGGAACGCCAGCCGGGGCGCTAGCCCGCGTTCCAGTCGAGGTTCCAGCCGGACCGCCAGCCGGGCCGCCAACCGGATTCGCCTGCTCACTCTTGTCGCCTTCCGCCGCAAGGCTCGAGGGCAACTCGCTGCCCCCGGGCAGCACCACAATCCTTCCCCTGTCCAAACCGCAAGCAGCCAGCACCTGCGCCGCCCGGTGTGAAGGCGTGACAAGTTCGCTGGGATAGGCCAGCTGTTCGCCGACGAAGCTGAGGCGCTCGGCCACGGCGCGGCCATCCAAGGCCGCCCCGGCGGCGCGCCCTTCCGCGGCGGACTCCGCGGTCTTTCCGGCTGAGGGCATGATCCCGGGCCAAGTACGCGCCAAACAGGCGCCGCATTCCCGTTCATCCACCGCGGCGCAGGCCCGGCCTGACACATGCCACATCTGCCCCCGCGGACAGAAGCACCAGTAATCATGGAGCGTCAGCACTGTTCGCAGGCCGCGCTGCCCAAGGGCTGAAAGGCAACCCAGTCCAAAGCCAGTCAGGTGGTGTAGATGCACCAGGTCGAGCTTCTCCGCCGCCGCCCAACGCACCAACTCCTGCTCCGCCGCCGGATGTTGCACACCATCCATGAGGTTCGCCTCGCGCCCGTAGTCAGCCCTAAAGCGCCGCACGGGGAAGGGCCAGAGCTCCTCTGCCCAACTCGTGCCGGGCTGCCGCTCCGGCGCCTGCGAGAGGGCCAGCACCGTCGGACGCGCGCCGCGTGCCAACAATCCGCGTGCCAACATTTCCACTTGGCGCGGCACGCCGCCCACATCCGGCGGCCAGCCGTTGGCCACTAGCCCGACGCGCAGCCCGGCGGCATTTACTTCAACTCCCATGCTCACGAGTCACGCAAGTGCATCGCCGGCGCAGCTCACGCCAGCCAGGGGATTGACCAGCGGGCTCTGGGGCAGGGGCGCAGTTTCTTCCGGTCTGGCTGCCCCCGCGCCGCGGCCACCGTTGGCAAGCGTGGCGGTGTAGAGCTGCGCCATCTCCGCCAGATGTCGTTCATAGCTGACAACGGGATCTGGCCGCGGCCGCGCCGGAGACCATTCCGGCCGCCCGATGACGCAGGCCCGCATGGCCGCCGCCAAGGCCGGGGCATCTCCCACCGGCACCAGGGTGCCGTGTACTCCCGGTTCCAACACCTCGCGCACACCGCGCACATCGCTGGCGATCACGGGCACACCGGATGCGCGGGCCTGCAAAACCGTTAAAGGCGCGTTCTCAAGCCAACGGGACGGCAACACGATCACGTCCAGCTCCGACATGATGCGAGGTGCCTCCAAGGGTTCAAAGGGGCCGCGAAAGTGCAGGCGCGCGGCGAGTTCTCGCCGGTAGTGACCGCGCAG
>NYXZ01000100.1 GCA_002686595.1 Planctomycetota bacterium
GGAGAGCTTGTGGATGCTGGCGGGCTGACCGTTGGGTCCACGGAAATCACATCCGGCGCCGTGGGACGTCGGGCCCGGGCGGCGGAGTTGGGCGAGCGCCTCGAAGCCCTGGGCGTTGAGTTGAGTCAGTTGCGCGAAACCCTGGCGGCGCTCGAGTTGCGGCGCGCGGAGCAGCGGGCGGCCCTGGAGGAGTCGAGCGCTGACGTCGAACAGGCCCGCAGTGCTCTCGGGCAGGCGGAGAGTGTGGCGGCCGCGGCCCAGGCACGCCGTGCCGAGCTAGAGGCGGCGTCCGAGGCCGCCGCGGCGGAAGCCCGTGAGGCGCGGGAAGCCTTCGAAAAGTTGGAGCGGGATTTGATAGTGGCCGAGGAAGAGCGGCTGCGGGCCGAGGAGGATTTCACTCGCGAAAATGGGAGCCTGGGAGAGCTGGAGCAGGAACGCCACGGCCTGGAAGATGAACGGGACCGGCTGTCAGCCGAAGAGAGTCGGGCGCGGGTGTCGCTGGCCCAGGCGCGGGAACAGCGCGAGGGGCTAATGCGCCGCGTGTCTGACCTGGAGCATGGCCTGGAGGAAGCGCGGGCGGAGATGGGGCGTGCCCGGGAGCGAGCCGAGGGCCAGTCGCGCAGCGCCTCCAATGGGGAGGAAGAGATCAAGCAGCTCGGCGGCGATGGAGCGCGCCTGTTGGAGGAGCGCGGCGTGGTGGAGACCCGCTTGGGTGACCTGCGTGCCCAGGAAAAATCCGGACGGGCCGGCATCGATGAGGCCCGGCGACGGGCTGATGAAATCCACCGCAACTTGGAACAGTTGGGGGATGAGCTCTCCAGCGGGCGGCTGGAAGAACAGCGGCTGGAGTTGGCCCGGGACGAGTTCCTGCGGCGTGCCCTGGAGGAGTTGGAACTGGATCGCGGCGCCGTGCTATTGGGCTTTGAAGCGGAGGATGAACTGGCCGAGGGCGGAGCCCTTGACGCCCTTGAAAGCGAAGTGGCGACGCTCAAGGCCCAGCTCGACCGCATCGGGCCGGTGAACACCGAAGCGGTCAGTGAGCTGGAAGAGGTGGCGGGTCGCTTGGCCTTCCTCGAAGAACAACACGGGGACCTGGCCGCCGCGCGCCGTAGCCTGGACGAAACCCTGCGCAAGATCGACGAGGAGACCCGGCGTCTGTTCAGTGAGACCTTCGACTCCGTGCGGGGCAACTTCCAACGCATCTTCCGCCAGCTATTCGGCGGCGGCAAGGCGGATGTGCAGTTGGAGGGAGGCGTGGATATCTTGGAAGCTGGCATCGAGATTGTCGCCCAACCGCCGGGGCGCAAGCTGTTGCCCATCGATCTGCTTTCCGGCGGGCAACGGACGCTGACGGCCCTGGCCCTGCTCTTCGCGGTCTTCGAGGCGCGGCCGAGTCCGTTCTGTGTCCTGGACGAAGTGGACGCGGCCCTCGACGATGTGAACATCGATCGCTTCCTGGGCATGATCGAAGGCTTCCGTCGGGCCTCTACCCAGTTCATCGTGGTAACCCACAACAAGGGCACCATGACCGCCTGCGATAGCCTCTATGGCATCACCATGGAAACCCAGGGCGTGTCCTGCCATGTGACCGTGGAACTCGGCCAGGTGGACGAGTTTGTGCCCGATGTGGCCGGCGGCGAAGGCGCTGAAGATGCTGCCGGGGATGCTGTCGGAGATGCGATTGACGAAGCCGCAGAAGAGGCCATTGAGCATGCCGCTGGTTCCGGGGAGCTGGAAGTCGCTGCGACGGCCATGGATCGGGAGTCGGGGGAACCGGTGGTGGAATTGCAGCCGGCCCCAGGCGTGATCGCACAGTTGGAAGAAGTCCCGGTGGAAGCCGCGGACCAGGCCGCGGGCCTGGCCGTGGAGTTGGCCGTGGAGTCGCCCGTGGAGTTGGCGGTTGAGTTGGCCGCGGAGTCGAACGGGGCGGAGGCGGGCGAGCCCGACTGCGCCATGGCAAAGGGAACTGAACCCGGCGGCGAAGCCCAGGAGGCGTGAGCGGGTAGGTCTGTGGCGCGTAGCCTGCGACTGCCGCTCGCCGCCCGGCGTTTGCCCGTCCCAGGCACTGGCACAGGCCCCGCGGCGGTTAGTATGGAGCCGCTGCGCCGCGCCAAAAACCATGTGGTTCCACCTCCTGTTTATCTTCGCCTCCACCGGTCCGTGGTCCGTCAAGGTTGCCGCCGCTGGGCCAACTCCGGCGCCAGAGTTTCAGCTCACGGCTGTAACGGGTGCGAAGGAAGTCGAGCCTGAGTCCGGGCTGAATGGGGCGGGGGCGGTTTCTGGAATCCTCGGGGATGCCGACGGTCCGGCGGATGCTGGGGGAGCCGGCGCGCGGCAGGAAGCCCCCGAGCAGAGCGTTGCTGGTGAGGAGGTGTCCACCGCTCAGGTGCCTGGCCAGGCCGGAGAAGCGGAAGCAGGGGGAGGGGGGGAAGCAGGGGATGGTGGAGTGGATCTCCCAGCGCCGATTGACGCCCCCGAGGACGCTGCCGAGGATGCTGCCGGGGACCCCGCCGGGGATGATGAGCTGGAGATCCCGGCCTGGCAGGCGCGCTACCACTCACCGCGGGAAGGTGGCGAGTTGCTGGCGGCGTGGGCCACGGCCCATCCCATGCGGGCGCGGGTAGTACCCTGGGCTCGGAGCGCGGCCGGCGCGGAGCTAGTAGCCCTGGAGTTCGCTTCCCAGCCACTGCCTGACCCCGCACCNNCTGACCCCGCACCAACTGACCCCGCATCGACTGACNCCNCANCNNCTGACTCCACATCGNCTGACTCCTCACATCGACTGACTCCACATCGACTGACTCCACGCGGGCTGACGGCGCGTCTGGAACAAGTCTCCAGCACGGGCGGCCGCGCATCTATCTCATCGGCGGCCTCGACGGTCGCTCCCTGGCCGGGGCCGAGGCGGTCCTGCGGGTCACCGGGAGCCTGTTGGAGCGACTGGCGGATCTGCCGCCGGAGTTTGTTTTCGTGGCGGTGCCCTTCGCCGGCCAAGACGGGCTGGAGCGCCTGCGCCTGGGCCAGGATGACAGCGGCGCCAATGGTCAGGCCCGGGATGATGATGGGGACGGGCAGATGGACGAGGACGGGCCCGATGATCTCGACGGGGATGGACGCATCTCCTCCATGTTGGTGGCGGATGCCGCCGGGCCCTGGGTGCTCTCCGCGGACGAGCGTTTTCTGCGCCCGGCGCGTCCCGGAGAGGGGCCGCGTTATGTCCTTTTGCCAGAGGGGCGCGACGATGATGGCGATGGGCTCTTCAATGAGGACGGCAGCGGAGGCCTGCGTCCGGACCTGAACTTTCCCTTGGGCTGGGACGGGATCCGTGGCCATCCCCTGGCTGGTGAGTTGCCGCTCCAGGCGCCGGAGAGCCGCGCCCTGGTCCACAGACTGTTGGATGGGACCGGGGCCAACTCAGCGGCCTCACCGGTAGCCGCCGTACTGCTCTTCAGCGGTGAGCACGGTGGTATCGCCTTCCCCGGCGGAATGCAGCCCACACCCTGGCCGGCCGGGGCCGAGGCCGCTCTCTGGGCACGCTTGACCAGGGACTTCGCCGCCAGCACCGGAAGAGCCCTCTTGTCCCCCTTGGGCCAGCTACCCCTGGGCGGCACTCTGGCGGAGCTCTGCGGTGAGCCGCGCCCCGGAGCGGCCTTGGATTGGATTTACGGCGTGGCCGGGGTGTTGGCCATGGAACTCTCACCCTGGGGGCCGAGGATGTTGGTGGCCGGGGGAGGCCGGCCCTTGCCCGGGAACCTGGGGGGCTTTTCGACCGAGGGCGCCGGGGACGAAACAATGCCTGTGACCGAGGATCGTGCCTGGGCCCACTGGTTGGACAATGTGCGCGGCGGCATTGGGTTTATCGATTGGCACCCCGTCGAGCTGGGAACCGGTGGTGGCGAGGCGCGCGTCTTGGTCGGCGGCTGGGAGCCGCGCACGCGCTTGAATCCTCCGGCGGACGAACTCGATGAGGCGACGGCAAACCTAGCGGAGTTCGTGTTTGGTTTGGCGGAGGATCTGCCGCGGCTGGCCATCGAGATCACGGGCGTGGAGCGCCGGGGCGAGTGGGTGCGCCTGGCGGCCCGCATGGAGAACAAGGGGGAGCTGCCCGCGCGCTTGTGGCCCACGGGGCGCTGGAACGGCGCCGCCGCGGATTCGAAGGAGGCCCAGATACCAGGCGTCAAGCCGGCGGCCACTGGCCTGGCCGGACATGGTTTGCGGACGGCTGATTCAGCAACTGACGATCAGGCCGCACTCGATTCCGCAGCAACTGGTTCGGTGGAGAGGGGCCTCTCCGGTGCTGACTTGCCAACTACGAACGGCGTCACTGTTGGAGAACGCGCCCTGACCTCCGCTCCCGTCGCCCTGGAGTTGGTGCTGCCCCTGGGGGTTGAGCTCCTGGCCGGGAGCGAACGGGTCCTGGTGGAGTCCTTGCCCGGTGGGAGCCGCACGCCGGAGACGGTCTGGTTGCTGCGGGCGGCACCCGGTTCCGTCTTCACCCTGCGCGCCTCCGCCCCGGGCTGCCGCACCGTCGAACGGGATGTGCGACCGTGATTCAGTTGGCTGTACTGGCCGGCTTGATGAGCCTGCTCGCGCCCGAGGATAGCTCCGCCACGGCCTCTGTCCCCGGTGTTCACGGCGGGTTGGGGAGCGGACCCTCGCTTTGGCATGTTGAAGGTCCCGCGCCGCCGCCGACGGCGCCGCCGCCGCCGGAGAAAACTCACGCTTCGCCAGGTGAGGAAACCCAGGAGCCCGCGCCGGAGAAAACTCCCGCTTCGACAGGGGAGGAAACTCAGGAGCCCGCGCCTGAGAAAACTCCTGATTCGACAGGGGAGAAAACCCAGGAGCCGACGCCTGAGGAAACTCCCGCTTCGCCAGGCGAGGAAACTCAGGAGCCGACGCCGGAGGAAACTCCCGCTTCGCCAGGTGAGAAAACTCAGGAGCCCGCGCCGGAGGAAACTCCCGCTTCGCCAGGGGAGAAAACTCAGGAGCCGACGCCCGAGGAAACTCCCGCTTCGCCAGGGGAGGAAACTCAGGAGCCGACGCCCGAGAAAACTCCCGCTTCGCCAGGGGAGGAAACTCAGGAGCCGACGCCCGAGAAAACTCCCGCTTCGCCAAGCGAGGAAACTCAGGAGCCCGCGCCTGAGGGAACTCCTGATTTGACAGGGGAGGAAACTCAGGAGCCGACGCCCGAGAAAACTCCTGATTTGCCAAGTGAGAAAACTCAGGAGCCCGCGCCGGAGAAAACTCCTGATTCGACAGGGGAGAAAACCCAGGAGCCGACGCCCGAGGAAACTCCTGATTTGCCAAGTGAGAAAACTCAGGAGCCCGCGCCGGAAACAACCACGGGGCAAGCACCCGTGGTAACTACTGGTCCGGCGCCGGAGAAGGCTCAGGATTTGTCACCGGGGCAAATGCTGGAGGGGAATCCCGGGACGGGCCAGGGAAGCATGCTTGATGAAACTGCCAAGCCGGATCCGGGAAGCGTGACGGGTTCCGGGGGAGGGGCCTTCTCCGCTGCTGGCCAGGTGGCCCGGGCCTTGGATGCCTACCGCGGGAGTGGTTCCTTCCCTGCCCTGGAAGATGTACTCCGAGCCCTGGTTCGCGAGCATCCGGGGCAGCTGACCCTGCGGGAGATCGGGCGCAGTGCCGGTGGCCGCCCGCTGCACATGGTTGTTCTGGATGAGACCGGCGGAGCGGAGGGGGTGCCGGGGATCTTGGTCTTGCCGGAGTTGGGCCGGGGCTCGGGTGCGGGGCCGGAGGCCGCCCTCGCGACCTTGATCGAACTCCTGACGGAGCGTCCTGGCGTGGTGGCGGAGACCGCCGGCCCCACGCGCTGGTTTGTGCTCCCCGCGCCGTGGCCTGACCGTTTGGCGGGAGCCGGATTGGCCCTGGACGAGGGGGAGCGCCTGCGTGCTCCCGAGGCTGACTTGGAGCGGAACTTCCCCGGGGGTTGGGACCCGGCTTACGGCAGCGGGGGCAGTGCCGGACCCTATCCCCTGTCCCGGCCGGAGAGCGCGGCCCTGGCCCGTTTCCTGGTGGAGACCCCTGAGTTGGCCGCGGTTCTGGTCCACCGGGGTGGGACGGCGCCGGATCCTCTGGACCAACGGCACGGGACCCTGCCTGCCCTGGACCTGTCCCTGGCGCCCCTGGGCGGCCGCTCCATGGAGGTGGCCGGGGCGCGTCCGGGGAGCTTCACCCTCTTTGCCTGCGACCAGCGCGGTCTCTTCGGGGCCGCCTCCTGGCCCTGGTCGGGACTGGCCCAGGGCGGCGGTGCCGACCGGGCGGCAGATTGGGGTGAGTTGCGTTGGAGGCTCGAAACCGCTGGACAACTGGCCCGAGCCCTGGCGGAGCAGTTGCCGAGGCTCGAACTGGGGGCGGCCCAGTTGCGGCCCCTGGGGCCTGAGCTCTGGCAGTTGGATTTGGTGCTCGCCAATCGTGGAGGCTTGCCGACGCTCTCGGAGGCGGCCCGGGGGCGGAAGCTGTCCGCGGGAGTGTCTCTGGAACTGGTCGGGGGAACTCTCGTGGCCGCCGCCGGGCGTGGGGAGCTGGCCTCGCACTACGGGGTGCTGGCTGTGCGCGGGGGCGCGGTGGTCCTGCCGGAGATCGGGGCCGGAGAGGCCCTGGTCTTGCGCCTCGTGCTGAGTGGTGCCCCGGGCTCTTCCTTGACCTTGAGTGCCCGGGCGCCGCGGGCGGCGGGAGCAGAGCTGGTCCTCAGTCTGCCCTAGGAACCAGTTGATACGGCTTGGCCATCGCCGCCGCTGAGCTGCGCCTCGCGACGGGACTCTTAGGTCTCGGCTGTTTGGTGGGGGCTAGCGCCAGCGCTCTTCCAGGCGTGCGAGACCGGCCAGGACGATGCGGCCGGTAATCCCCAAGCTGCGGGGAGAGCAGTTTTCAGCGGTGTCATCGGCCGTGTGCCAAAAGGCATTGGACGGGCCGTAGTTGAAGTCGATCAGGTCGATGCTGGGGATGTTGAGAGCCATGAAGGACTGGTGATCGTCGTAGATCTCCTGGGATGGCCCGTTCACATGGGCGCCCAGGCCCAGGTCCCGTGCGGCGTCGAAGAAGGTCTCCAGCAGGCGCGGATCGGAGATCTGCTCGCGGAACAGGCGTAGTTTCTTGTCGCCCACCATGTCCAGGACGATTGCGGCTCGCACCAGGGGCAGGAGTGGGGATGCGCGCAACAGGCGGGCGTGTTCCCTGGAGCCGTAGGTGTTGTCAGGATCGAGCCAGTACTCGCGCAGGGCCTCTTCTCCGTCGAGGAAAAGGAAACGGTATGTCAGGGGGTGGGGGCCGGATTGGGACAGGCCCTGGGCCAGTTCCAGGAGGACCGCGACGCCGGAGGCGCCGTCGTTGGCGCCGAGGAACTCGAAGGGCAGGCGTTTGGTGTCGAAGTGGGCGGCTAGGATGACGACCGGTGCCGATTCTCCGTTTGGGCGCTGTCCCTGGAGGTCGGCGTAGATGTTGGCCATTTCAATGGCGCCGGCCGGGGTGGTGGCGGTGAAGGGCTCCGCGATCGGGTCTAGGTCTAGGGCGCGGAGTTCGCCGTCCAGCCAGGTGCGCAGGGCGGCGTTGGCTGCAGAGCCTGAGGGGCGCGGGCCGAAGGCTAACTGGGTTTCTAGGTGGGACCAGGCGCGCTGTTCGTTGAACTCTGGTAGGGGGCCTGTGAGGGGACTGCTTTCGCAGGCGGATAGGGCTAGGAGGAATGGGATTAGGCGGTGGGGCATGGGCTTGGGTTTGGGGAAGGATAGCTTGCGAGTGGGGGTTGTTCCTCCCCCAGCCCTCTCATTGGGGAGTTGTTTTGGCTTGGGCTTGGGCTTGGCCTGGGGCTGGGCTTGGGTTGGGCTTGTGTCGGGTGCGGAGGTGGGGGTTGGGTCCCCCCCCCAGCCCCCCCAAGGGGGGGAGTTGTCTTGGCTGGGGTTTGGTTCGGGTGCGGGGGAGTTGTTTTGGCTTGGCCTGGGCTTGGGCTTGGGCTTGGATTGGGCTTGGGCTTGGATTGGGCTTGGCCTGGGGTTTGGCTTGGGCTTGTGTTGGGTGCGGGGTGGGGGTTGGTTCCCCCCCCAGCCCCCCCAAGGGGGGGAGTTGTCTTGGTTGGGGTTTTGTCCTGGTGCGGGGGAGTTGTTTTGGTTGGGGTTTGGTCCGGGAGCGGGGGAGTTGTTTGGGCTTGGGTTTGGCCTGGGATTGGGTTGGAAATGGGGGGGGTGGGGTGGGGGGCTCATGCTTTTTGGGGGAACGGTCGAAAAGGGGAGGCGAGAAACCCCCGATTCCCAGGATCGTCCAACTGCCCCCGATACACATGAATGACAAAAACGCTTCCCTCTTTGGCTTGGTGCGCACGGATTTAGAACAGGAGCGCTTCAGTGCGTTGCATTGGGAGGGCTCTTTTGCTGACTACCTGGAGATCCTGGAGGAGACGCCGCGGGTGGCGCGCAATGCTTGGCAGCGCTTGATCGACATGGTGGATAGCCATGGCAGTGAAATAGGTGACGATGGGCAGCGGCGTTGGAGGATTTTCGACGATCCCTTCACGGAGGGGCGCGATGCGGTTTACGGTCTCGACGCTTCCCTGGTGCGGCTCGTGCAGACGCTGCGGGCCGGTGCGCGGGGGCTGGGGCCGGAGCGGCGCGTGCTGCTGTTGCATGGGCCGGTGGGTTCTTCGAAGAGCACGATTGTGCGTCTCTTGAAGCAGGGCCTGGAGCGTTACTCGGCCACGGAAGAAGGGGCGCTCTACACTTTTTCGTGGCGTGTGGACGGCCAGACGATCCCCTCGCCCACGCATCAGGATCCGCTGCTGTTGATTCCGCCCAACAGTCGCGATGCGGTACTCGATCAGTTGAATGAGCGTTTCCGCGGGAGCTACGCCCTGGGCTGTGAAGGAGAGTTGGACCCGGTCAGTCGTTTCTACTATCGCATGTTGATGGAGCGCCATGACGGCGACTGGATGCAGGTCATGGAGCATGTGCGCGTGCAGCGCCTAGTGCTCTCGGAAAAGGACCGAGTGGGTATTGGTACCTTCCAACCCAAGGACGAGAAAAACCAGGACTCCACCGAACTGACCGGTGACATCAACTACCGTTTGATCGCTGAGTACGGCTCAGATTCTGACCCGCGGGCCTTCAACTTCGATGGTGAATTCAACATCGCCAACCGCGGCTTGTTGGAGTTTGTCGAGGTGCTGAAACTCGATGTGGCCTTCCTCTACGATCTGCTGGGGGCCACCCAGGAGCACTGCATCAAGCCCAAGAAATTCCCCCAGACGAGCATTGATGAAGTCATCATCGGGCACACCAACGAGCCCGAGTACAAGAAGCTGCAGAGCAACGAGTTGATGGAGGCCTTCAGGGATCGGACGATCAAGATCGATGTGCCCTACAACCTGGCGGTTTCCGATGAAGTGGAAATCTATCGCCGACAGTACGGTCGCCGCGGCATGCCCGGGCGTTCCCTGGCTCCCCATACCCTTGAGATGGCGGCCCTCTGGGCGGTTCTGACGCGTCTGGAGGATCCCACCAACCCCAGTTTGACCCTGATCCAGAAGTGCCGCTTGTACGACGGTGGCGAGGTCCAGGGTTTTACCAGCGAGCAGGTCGGGGAGTTGCGCGAAGCGGCCCCGCGGGAGGGCATGCTCGGGATCAGTCCGCGCTATGTGCAGGACTGTATCGCCGCCTGTTTGGTGGCGGACAATCCGGTGGTCGGTCCGTTGGATGTGATCGCCTCGCTGGAGTCTGGTTTGCGCCATCACTCGTTGATTTCCAATGACGAAGTGCGCAAGCGTTACCTGCAACTGATAGCAGTCGTGCGCGAGGAATACGAAGAGGTCATCAAGCGCGAAGTACAGGTGGCCATCGCCGCCGACGAAGATGCCATCGATCGACTGTGTGCCAAGTACCTGGACAATGTCAAGGCTTACACCACTCGTGGGCACGTGGCCGCCGAAGGCGGGGGGGAGCGCGAGCCGGACGAGCGTCTGATGCGTTCCATCGAAGACAATGTGGAGATCCCGGAGTCGCGCAAGGACGATTTCCGCCATGAGCTGATGAACTACATCGCCGCTCTGACCCTGGAGGGCAAGACCTTCGACTACCGTACCAACGAGCGCTTGACTCGGGCCCTGGAACGCAAGATGTTCCGCGATCACAGGGACACGATTCAACTGACCTCCCTGGTGTCCACGGTGGTGGATCCCGACACCCAGGAGAAGATCGCCGTGATCCGTGGGCGTTTGATGCGCCAGTTCGGCTACGACGAGTTGAGTGCCGAGGCCATCCTGCAACATGTGGCTGGACTCTTCGCCCGGGGTGAGGCCCGGGACTCCCAGGCTGACGCCCAGGAGGCCGCCTAGGCACGCGGCCTGGTTGGCGGACAATATGGGGCAAGAGGTCTACAGGATTGAATGCGACCGTGCGCGCTTCCGTGAAATCGTGCGCGGCAAGCTGCGCCAGGACTTGCGCAAGTACCTCTCCACCGGGGAACTGATCGGTCGCCAGGGGGGGCGTTCGGTGTCGGTGCCCGTGCCCCAGATCGAGTTGCCGCGCTTTCGATATGGAGACAACTCCAAGCAGGGCGTGGGCCAGGGCCCGGGGGAGGAGGGCGATCCGGTCTCCGGTGAAGCGGGGGAAGGTGAGGGCGGCGGGGCGGCCGGCGAAGCGGAGGGACAGCACATTATGGAGGTCGAGGTGGAGCTGGAGGAGCTGGCGGCCATGTTGGGGGACGAACTGGAACTGCCGGACATCATGCCCCGGGGCGCTCGGGAGGTGCCGGCTGAGGGTGGTCGCTATACCGGAATCCGCCAGGCCGGGCCCCGTTCCCTGCGCCATTTCAGGCGCACCTACAAACGGGCTCTGCGGCGCACCATGGCCGCGGGCGAGTGGGATCCGACCAAGCCCGAGGTCGTGCCCGTGCGCGAGGACGAGTTCTATCGCATGCACCGTTCCTGCCCCCAGCCGGATTCCTCGGCGGTCATCTTCCACATGATGGATGTCTCCGGGTCCATGGGGCGCGAGCAGAAGGAAATCGTGCGCATCAAGGCCTTCTGGATCGATACCTGGCTGCGCAGTCAATACGAGAACCTGGAAGTGGTCTACATCGTGCACGACGCCGTGGCCAAGGAAGTTGACCAGGACACCTTCTTCCACCTGCGCGAATCCGGCGGAACCAAAATCAGTTCGGCCTATGAGTTGTGCCTAGAACGCATCCAGAGCGACTATCGCCCGGAGGACTGGAACATCTACCCCTTCCATTACTCAGACGGTGACAACTGGTCGGCGCGTGACACCGAGCGCTGTGTGACATTGCTGCGCGATGAACTGCTGGTGCGCGTTAACCAGTTCTGCTATGGCCAGGTGAAGAGCGCCTACGGTTCTGGGCAGTTCAAGAAGGACCTCGATGGAGCCCTGGAGCAGGAGGAGGCTCTGGTGACGGCGGCCGTCAACGACCGCCAGGAGATCCCCGATGTGGTGCGCGCGTTCCTGGGCAAGGGGCGCTGATATGGGCGCCACAACACAACTGCCGGCGGAACTCGTGCGCTGGCGCGAGGAGATCGAGAGCCGCGCGCGCGACGCCGGTCTGGACTTCTTCGATGTGGTCTTTGAGATGCTCGATGCCCGGGATGTGAATGCCCTGGCGGCCCTGGGCGGTTTTCCCGTGCGCTATCCTTCCTGGCGATTCGGCATGGAGTACGAGCGCATGCAGAAGGGCTATGCCTGGGGGCTCTCGAAGATCTACGAACTGGTGATCAACAATGACCCCACCTATGCCTATCTGGTGCGCGCCAACTCAACCATGGAGCAGAAGCTCGTCATGGCCCATGTCTTCGGCCATGCGGACTTCTTCAAACACAATGTGTGGTTCTCGCCCACGGACCGCGCCATGGTGGACACCATGGGACGCCATGCCACGCGCATGCGCGAGCTGATCGACGTCCACGGCCAGGACCGGGTGGATTGTCTGTTAGATGCGGCCCTTTCCCTTGATAACCTGGTAGACCCCTTTCAGCCCCTGCGCGAGCACCAAAGCGGTGTGCGGCGGACCCTGGTGGGGCCCAGCTTGGCGGAACGGGCGGCGCAATCCTTCGCCGCCCAAACGCAGCCTGGGGAGGATCGCCAGAGCAGAGCCGCTGGACTTCCGGCGGCCAGCCTGCCCAGTTGTGATGTACTTGGTTTTTTGGCGGAGCGCGGGCATCTGGAAGACTGGGAGCGCGAGGTGTTGCGCATGGTGCGAGCCGAAGCGCTCTACTTCGTTCCCCAACGCCAAACCCAGGTGATGAATGAGGGCTGGGCTTCCTTTTGGCACAGCCGCATTCTGACCGGCGGCATCTTGAACGCCTCCGAGGTCATTGACTTTGCCGATTGCCACGCCGGGGCCACGGCCTCCCAGCCCGGTCGCGTCAATCCGTACAAGTTGGGCATCGAGCTCTATCGCCACGCGGAGCGCGTGGGGCTTGATCTCTTTCGCCTGCGGGCCACCCACAACGATGTCAGCTTCATCGACGCGGTTGTGGACGAGGAGTTTGCCGAACGACACGGCATGTTCGTCTACGAAACCAACCCGCGTACCGGCCGCCAGGAGATCGCCGATCGTGATTGGCGGCGCGTCAAGGATCAGTTGCTAGGAGACATGGCCTGGGGCGGCGTGCCCCAGATCGATGTCATCGAAGAGGACGGCGACGGGGCGCTGCAGTTGCGCCACCGCCACCTCGGACGCGATCTGCAACTGGAGCAGGCCGGGAGCACCCTGGCCCACATTTCCACTCTGTGGGGTGGGCCCGCGCACCTGCTGACGGAAGAGGGTGGTGAGGGGCGGCGCATCATCGCAGACGAGGAGGGTGTGCGCGTCTTGGAAACAGCCGAAGCGCCGCCTTCGGCCCTACGACCAGATGCGGATGACGATGATGGCGCCAAGCGCCAGCAGCGGGCCTGAGGGGCGCGGCGCCGGCGTCTAATGCTGGGTCTGAGCCCGCCGCGAGTTGATGAAGAGAATCAGGGCCAGGGCGCTGATGCCCAACCAGGCCAGGAGATCGGCCGTCAGGCCCGAGGGGTGGAAGAGTTCCAGGGCCTCCTGGCGGAAGCCAAAGAGGATGCCCAAGCCCAGCAGAAGCTCAAAGGCCGCGGCACCGGTGATCATGCCGGCGGAGGTCAGGATCGATTCGTGGGTGGCTCCCTGGCCAGCCTTGCTCGGTCCCTCCGCCAGGCGGCGGGCGCCGGCGCCGACGAGGATGCCGAGGCCGATGAAGGCCGGCAAGTAGATGCCCACGGCCAGGGCCATGGAGGGCAGCATCAAGCCGCGCTTGGCTCCCAGGACCTCCATGGCCACGGCGCCCAAGCCAACCAAGAGGCCGACTTGAATCGGCGCCCAGGGCAGGCGGCTTTCGAGTAGCAAACCCTCCACCAGCGTGGCGAACATCTGGCCCTGGGGCGCGATCAGTTCGGGGCTGCCCAGGGTGTAGGCTTCGTGGGCCACATAGACGACGACCGGGACCACCAGGCAACCCGCCAAGGTGCCTAAAAGTTGGGCCAGGAAACCGTCCTGCACTCGCACGCCGCAGAGCTGCAGGGTCTTGTAGTCCTGGCTCGAATCGTTGGCGGCGCAGACTGCGACGCAGGCGCCCACCAAGAGCGGCGTCAACAGGGCCACATCATCCACCGTGTGGCGCCCGAGGGCCAGGGCCACCAGGCACAGGACCAATGTGGTGACGAAGATGGTGCCGGACACCGGCGAGGCGGATGAGCCGATCTGCAGGGAGAGGATGGCTCCCAAGGTGACCATCAAGGTGGCCATGATGAGCACGCTGCCACCCATGGCGAAGGAGAAGGCGCCCAGACCGTCCACGGCCACGATCCAACCGAAGATCAGCAGGGTGCCGGCGACGATGGAGACTTTTAGCCAGCGTCTCACGAAGGGGTCCACGGTCAACACGCCGGCGGAATCG
>NYXZ01000020.1 GCA_002686595.1 Planctomycetota bacterium
GGAATCCAGCTCGTCCGCGCCACAGGCGGCCAGGGAAAACGCTAGGAAGAGGATCGGGAGGCGGGTGACGGGCATGGGCGGGGTGGCGGAAAAGTCGGATTGGGCTGGGGCCGGGGATTGGGCTGGGGCCGGGGATTGGGCCGGGGCTTGGCCGGCCGGGGCACAGGCGGAGACAGCCTGTCAGATCATATCGTCACATTAACAACAGCAATGGAGCGATCTCCCCCCTGGATTGGCGCCCGATCCAGGGCCCGCGCCTTCAACAGGGCGGCGCCCGCGGGGGGCAAGCCCAGGATGCGCTCGGCAAGCCCGATGGAGACCTCCCCGCTGCCCTCCAGCAGGAGCTCCACCTCCACCGCCTCGGCGCCGTTGCCGCGGATGCCGTAGACCTGCTGGCCGCCGTTGCGGCGCCGCCGCCCGGGCCGATTGACCGGGATTTCCACACCGGCCACGGTGATCGCCAGCAGCGGCGTCTCGCCCTCCAGCACCAGGCGCAGGTCCGTCACATCCCCACCGGTGCCCGGAGTCGCCAGGAGCCTGATGCGGCGCTGAGGCGTGGCGCCCGCGGTTACTTCGTCTGCCAAAGGCGTCGTCCCGCTCGCGGACCCCAGATCCAGCATCTCCTCCGACAACAACTCCAGCCGCGGCAGCGACGGCGACCAGGAGGCCTCCTTCCCCAAGCGCCAGGGGAAGCTGCCTCCGGTCGGCCAGACCTCATCCGGCCCCAATCCCGCGGCCCGTTGCAGAGGCGCAGCGGGCTCCAAGCCATAGTCGCGGATCAACCAATGGGCTTGCTCGCCGTCGTGCTGACAAGCCAGATTGAGCGGCGCCGGATTGTCCGCGGAAAAGTGCGGCAAGCGCACCGCCGCCAGAAACGCCAGCGCCGCCAAGAGCGAAGCTGAGAAACGCGCCGCGGCCAAGGCCCCGCTCCTGGCCTGGGCCATGAGGGGCGCCACCGCCAGGCTCACCAAGGCCGCTGGCACGGTCCAGGCGAGACCGCCGACAAAGCCCAGGGCTTCCTCCAGCGCCAGACTCGTTGGAATCCAGAGCACGCTCAGCATGGCCACCACCGGCAGTACACCCACTGCGCCAATGACCGCGATGCTCTGCCCGTTTGAACCATCTTCCCGGCGCGTTCCCATGAACAGGCCAGAGGCGGCCAGCGCGCAGGCCGGGAGGAAACACATGTGTGAAATCGCCGGCAGAAAAATGCCGCTGACCAGTGCGCACAGGGCCAGCGAGAGGGCCAGGGTGGCCCACAGGGCCAGGGGCCGAGCCAGGCGCGCCAGAAAAGGTCCCCAGGCCAGCAACGGTAGGATGGCCGCCGTCAGGAACAGGATGCGCGGCACTCCTGAGCCGAGCATCTCGTGGGCGCTGGCGATGATGGGCAGACCAGTCAGCAGCAACAGGGCGCGGTAGAGGCCGAACCCCACCAAGAGGGGCAGGACAAAAATGAAGAGTCCCACGGGAGCGGCCAACAGCAACTGGCGCCAGCGAAAAACGCCCTGGCGGCCAGCGCGCCGCAGGATGATAACGATGGGCAGCAGGGCCAGCAGAGCCAGGTAGGGGGCGCTGGACTCCGGCCAGGCCAGGATAAAACTGCCCATGATGCTGGTGTAGACCACCGGGCTCTGCTCGCGCCCTTCGGCACCGGTTATGGAGGCCAATTCCGGCAGGGCCAAAAGACCGTTGGCCAGGGCCAGGACGCTCTCCCCCTGGTGCTGCAAGGTGGCGGTGGACAGATGGGCCAGATCGTCGCGGTCAGTGTGATAGCGACGGCCGCCGCCGATGAAGGCGAAGTTGTAACCGGGATAACCGCGGTCGAGGAACAGGCGCATGTCGGTGCTGTTGGGCATGCGCCGGTAGGCCTCGCCGGTGAGTGAAGTGGCGAAGGGACGCGGCACCTGGCGCGCGTACAAATCGACCAGGCCCCCGTTGTCGCGACTGGTCTCGAACATGACGCTGGGGCCGTCGGTGCCCCGGGCCTCGAGGTTGATCACCAGCCCCACGCTACTGGCCGCGGGATGTTCAGCGAGGAAAGCATGTGCGCCGAGCAGCCCATCCTCCTCGCCCTCGTCGAAGAAGAACAGGAGTTCCCGCGCGCGCGGTGTTTGGGCGGCGCGCATGGCCCGCGCCACTTCCAACAGACAAGCCACGCCGGAGCCATCATCACCGGCTCCCGGTCCCGCGCCCACTGAATCGTAGTGGCAGAGCAGGAGGATCGTATCCCGTCCTGCCCCGCTCGCCTCCCGCGCCGTCGCAGCGGATACTCCGGCCGCTGTGTCAGCTGTGGCCGCTGTAGTCGTTGTAGTCGTTGTGGCCGCTGTAGTCGTTGCGGCCGGGACAGCTGTCGCCGGCAGGCTGGCCCAGACATTGCGCACGCGGGTGGCCCAACCGCTGTTGCTCGCCACCCAGGTATCCTGGATATGCGGTTCGAGGCCCAACTCGGCGAGGCGGTCCACGATGCGCCCGCGTACGAGCGCCGCCCCCGCTGTGCCCGTGGGGTGCGGCCCAACCCCGTCGAGGAGTGACTCCAGTTCGGCTCGCGCCCGGTAGCCAGAAAAAGAAGTGGCCGGAGCATCCACGGGGAGAGGATCACTGGGCCCGGTGCGTTCCACTACTATTGGCCACAGTAGCGCCGGAACAAAAAGGGCCAGCAGCCAACCGCGGCGGTTCCATCGGCCCCGGGGGCGCGCACCAATTGTATCGCTCATACTCGCATCATCTGAAACGGGGCGGCGCCGGTAAACAAATCATCGGGCAAGACGGGCTCGGCACGACTCGCTTGTGTGTCGGCTGGCGGAGGACTGGCACAACTCGGGTGCGCGCTGGTTGGCGGGGGCTCGGCACGACTCGCTTGCGTGTTAGCTGGCGGAGGACTGGCATCTGGTTTGGCGCCGGCAGATGTCGGGTTGGTCGCCTTCGGAGTTCCACCGCAGCGGCCCTTGGGGGCGGGGTCTCGAGCGGCCCGGCTGGGCGACATCTGGGATTCACAATATACGCTCCGGGCGCCCCTCCGAGGATGGAATCAACCTCGGAGATGGCAGTAGGATGCATGCCATGAAGGTCATCGCCCTAGCCCTACTTTTGCTCTTGCCTTGCTGCCTCTTCCTCAGTGCCTGTGGTGGCGCCGAGCCGGTCGTCGAAACCGCTCCGAGCGTCGAGGACACGCTGGCGCGCGAGCGGGTCGCCGCCCACTTCCGCGGCAACCGCCTGCCCCAGGCGCGCACGGCCCTGGCGCCACTCCTCTCCCGACCCCACCCGGCGCTGGAAGATCTGGTGCGAGCCGCCGCCATCGAGCTGGCTGATTCGCGCCCAGAGGCCCTGGCGGCAGCCCTGGAGCAGGGCCTGGCCAAGGCCCCAGGAGAGCCGGCCCTGCGTTACATGCGCGCCCAACTGTCCCTACAAAGCGGCGAACTCGAAGCGGCCCTCGCCGACCTCCAGGCCGCCCGCGCCGGGGCTCCCCATGACCTCCCCACGGCCCTGCACCTGGCCGCCGCCCTCTACGACCTCGGGCGCGGTGAAGAGGCCGCGGCCATCTACCGGGAGATCATGGAAGTGGGCATCGAACACGGCGGTTCCTGGTACATCTCCGCCCTCTACCGCCTCTCGCGCATCCATTTGGAAGAGGGGCGCGGGGCAAAGGCGGAGCCCCTGCTGAAGGAACTGAAAACACTGGAAGAACGCGGGCTGGCCGCTCCGGCCAGCGTGCTGCTGACCCGCGGCAACCTCGGTTGGGCAGAGCCGCCGCAGGTCAGGGATCAGGCCGTCGCCGCTGGGACGCTGGCCTGGGACATGCCCAGCTACAAGGCCATTGCCGTTGCACTCCCCAAGCTAGCCGGTGCCCAAACCCTGCGGGCCAAGGACTTGGACGGGGACCGCCGGCCCGATTTGGTGGCCAGCGGCGGTGCCGTGGGTTTGGCGGTGGCGCGGCGCGCACGAACCCAACCAACTGGCATCGAGGCCTGGGAAACACAGACGCTGGCGGAGGCCCCGCTGACCTTGGCCCGGGCCTTCGACCTGGGCAACGACGACGATCTGGACTTCATCGTGGCGCGCGGCACACAGCTCACCCTGCTGACCGCCGACGGTTTTTCCTGGAACCAAAGCGCCCTGGCCTTCGCCCCCCTGCCCAGCCCGCCGCGGGACCTCTCGCCGGTGGACTTTGATCACGACGGCGACCTGGATCTCCTGCTGGTCGGCGACTTCGGCGCCCGCCTCCTGCGCAACGACGGAGCGGCGGTCACCGCTGGGACAGCCCAGCCCGGAGGCGAGCCTGGGGAAGAAGCCGCCACGCCGAATGACTCCCCCCCCGCAGCCCCCCTTGGGACCTTCACCGATGTCACCGAGGCCGCCGGCTTGTCCGGGCAGGGCCCCTTCGCCTGGTGTCTGATCGAGGATTTCGACAGCGATCAAGATGTGGACCTGTTGCTCGGTGGCGCGGGCGGGTTTTTCCTGGCGGACAATCAACGGGCCGGACGCTTCGCCGACGGTGCGGCGGCCCTGGGAAGCAGCCTGGCGGCGGCGAACTTCACCCGGGGAGGAAGCGGCCTGAGCGCTTGGTTTGAATCCAAGCCCTTGGTAGCCGCCATCGGCGGTCGCTCCCAGCCAGCCCTGATCGTGGCGCGGGCGGGTGACGGCACGCCCCTGCTCTGGCGCCGGCCGACGGATGAACGCGGCCAGCAAACTGCTGCGAGTTGGAGCCCGACGGCGCCGTTGCCCGACGGGCCTGACGGGCCTGACGGGCCCGATGGGCCTGATGGGCCCGCCGGGCCCGCGGCCGCGGCGCCCTGGTCGCTCCTGGCGGATCTCAACCTGGACGGAACGGCGGATTTGGTCCACGGCGACGGCCAGGGGGGCGTGCTCGTCAACTGCGCCCCGGCCCAGCTGACTATCAAAGATGGCAAAGATGGCAAAGATGGCGAGGGACGACGCGCCGGCCAACTCATGCCAAGTTTGGGAAGCGGTGGCGCCCTCGACTTCACTGACCTCGATGGCGACTTGGACCTGGATGGTTTGCGGGCCACGGCCACGGGCTGCGAGTTCCTGATCTGCGAAAAGGCCCCCGGCAACGGAGCGCGCCTCGAATACCTGGGCCTGAAGGACAACAAGCGCGCCGTGGGCGCCGTGGTGGAAGTGCGCGCGGGTCCCGCCTATCGGCGCATCTTCTGGACCGGCGACGCCACCGTGGTCGGTGTCGGCGCACGGGAATGGGTCGATGTGGTGCGCGTCACCTGGCCCAACGGCGTCATCCAAACGGAACTCGACCTGGAACTCTCCAGCCAAACCTTCGTCGATGACACCGGTGAACTCCTGGGTCCCTTCACCCAGGAAGCCGGCCTGGTCGGATCCTGTCCCTTCCTCTACGCCTGGAACGGTGAGACCTACACCTTCATCAGTGATGTGCTCGGCATCACGCCCCTGGGTTTGCCCATGGCGCCGGGGATGTTGGTGCCGCCGGATCACGATGAGTATGTCCTGGTGACCGGCGAGCAGTTGCGGGAACGGGACGGGGAGCTGCGCCTGCAGTTCACCGAGGAACTGCGCGAGGTCAGCTACCTGGATCGGGTGCGCCTCGATGTGGTGGATCATCCGGCGGACACGGCCATCTACCCGGACGAGCGCTTCACCTTCCCGCCCTTTCCCAAGCCCCATACGCACAGCGTGCGCGAACCACTCGTGCCCCTGGCGGCCATCGCCAGCGACGGCCGCGATTGGGCCGGCGAGTTGGCGTTGGCCGACGATGTGCACGCCGTGCCCTTTACAAACCTGGCGCCCCAGTTCCTGGGCCTGGCCAGTCCCCATACAATCGACCTGACCTTCGACGGCGAGGCCATCGCCCAGGCGCAGAAGCTGCGCCTGGTGTTCACCGGCTGGTTCTTCTGGAGCGACGCCTCGGTCAACATGGCCGCCGCCCGCACCCCCGGCGTGGACTTTGTGCCGCCGATCCTGAGCGTGCCGGTCGCCGCGGGGGCGAGCGGGGAACAGGCCTGGCGTCCCCTGGGTCCGCCCGTGGGTTTTCCCGCCGGCAAGACGAAAACCATGGTGATCGATGTCAGCGGACAAATCGATCCGGCCGATCCGCGCATCCGCGTCTTCAGCACGCTGCGCCTGTACTGGGATCGCATCGTGCTCGCCGTTGACGGAGATGATGCGCCGCTGGTGGTGAGGTCCCTGGAAGCCAGCTCCGCCGAGCTCTGGCAACGGGGCTTCAGCGAACCGCTGCCCGCGCAGCGCGCCGACCTGCCGGAGCGTTTCGACTGGGAACGCCTGGCGAGTGCGCCGCGCTGGAACCAACACCCGGGGAACTACACGCGCTACGGCCAGGTTTTGGAACTGGTCTCGGAGATCGACGATCGCATGGTCATCATGGGCGCGGGAGATGCCCTGACGCTGGTCTTTGACGCCGGGCAACTGCCTCCCGTGGCAGCGGGACAGCGCCGCGATTACCTGCTCTTCCTGGACGGCTGGGCCAAGGACCGCGACCCCAACACGATTTCCGCCCTGGAGGTGGAGCCGCTTCCCCACCACGCCATGACGGGCTATCCCTACGGCCCGGACACGCCCTACCCCAGCGATCAGGCCCACAGTTCCTACCGCCGCGAATACAACACGCGAGCGGCCCGGGATTGGATCAGGCCCGTGATGGACGGGCCGCTAGGAGAACAGCGACGATAACCAGGACACCGCCGGCCCATTGAATCGGGGTCAGGGTGGCGCCGGTCCAGAGCCATTCGAAGAGGGCGGCCCACAGGGGTTCGAGGGCAAACAGGATCGCCACGGTCTCCGCCCGCAGGCGCGCCTGTCCCCAGGTGACCAGCCCCAGGGCAACGGTTGTGCAGAGGACTCCGGTGACCGCCACCGCGGGCATGAGTTCCGGCCATTCGTCGCCCACCAGGCGCGCCTGGAGGTCGTCCAGGCCCAGGCCGGAGAAGGGCAGGCAGAGGCCCGAGAGGAGCGCCACGGTGGCGATTTGACCCAGGGCCAAAATGCCCAGGGGCGTGCGGCCGGCGGCCTGCTCCAAGACCACGATTTCGAAGGCAAAGACCAGGGCGCAGGCCAGGGTCAGCCAGTCTCCCAGGTTGGGTTGGGGATGTCCGTCGGGGGCCAGCACCACCGCCAGGCCTAAAAGGGCCAACAGGCTGGCCCAGAGGTGCACGGGGCTGGGGCGGCGGCGGGCCAGATAGGCGGCGATGAAGGGCACGAAGAGGACCGAGAGGGAAGTGACGAAGGCCGAGCGGCTGGGCGTGGTGTGGAGCAGGCCCAGGGTTTGCAAAAGGAAGGACAGAAAGAGCAGGATGCCCACCCGGGCGGCGTCCAGCCAGGGGGCCAGGCCCCGGCCGCGGGCCTGGCGCAGGATGGCCGGCAGCCAGGGCAGGAAGGCCAAACTGGCCAGGGAGAAGCGCAGGGCGAGGAAGAAGAAGAGCTCCCCGGGGCGCCGGCCCTCCACCGCCCCACCGATGACCGTGAAGGTGATGCCCCAGAGGGCCGTGGCCAGGAGCAGGGCCGGGATTCCTCCCCGCGGCGGCGGGCCTGTGCGTTGGCTGTTCATGGGGCGCTTGAGACCATAACGAGGAGGCCTGGAAAAGCTCATTAATGAGTAGTAATCGGCCATGGCCTATTGCGGCTTCCTAGGGACCTGCTAGGCTCTGAGTCTGGACAACAGCGCCCCCGCAGGACCGGCGGGTGCGAGGAACCACTGTCCCGGCACCGCCTGGCACCCCCGAGAGGATGGGTAAACCCCGCCCTCCAGGATCCGAGCCCAGGGGCCGCCGGGCAGTACCCGTGGTCCCCAGTGAATTGGTCCCCAGCAAAGACCACCGCAACGGGCCGACCTTTCCGCGAAGGTCGCGCCCACTTTTTTTGCTAGGCCCCCGCTACGGCGGTCAACCTGGCACAACGCAGCTACCAGCCCACGGGCTGTCGGAGGCCCGTTGAAGAAGTCCCGCCGTCTCGACGAGCCTGACGCGGCCGCCAGCGTCGCCGTCGTCGACGGCTTCGATGGCGAAGCCGTCGTAGGTAATTGTCAACGGACTCCTGGGATTACGACCGCCACAAACTCCCCGGGATGGTGCCCTGGTCAGCGGCGCTCGCTTGTGTGAGACTCTCACAGTTGAACACGCGAACTCACGCGCCGAAGCGCGTCCTCATCAGCCATGCCCCTCCCCCCCATCCCCGAGCCCTGGCAACGCACCGCCAGTGAAACAGGCGACTCCCTGGTGCTCTTCACGCCACGCTGGGACACCATGGTACACCCGCGCTCCGGCGCGAGTCTGCGGCGCCTTGTGCTGCAAACCCCGGACTGGGTCAATGTGGTGGCCCGCACGGCCAGCGGCGCCTTCATCCTCGTGCACCAGTTCCGCTTTGGCAGCGAGCGCGTCAGCGCCGAAACTCCCGGCGGCGTCATCGATCCCGGTGAAGATTCCCGCGTCGCCGCCGAGCGCGAGTTGCGCGAGGAGACCGGCCACACCGGAGGCCGCTGGACCTACCTGGGTTCCGTCGAACCGAACCCCGCCTTCCTGGACAACATCTGCCACCTGTGGCTGGCGGAGGATGTGGAGTTGACGGCGCCCCAGGATTTGGACAAGGGCGAGGACATCGGCGTGACACTCGCCAGCGAGGAGCAGATCCTGGCCGCCATCGCCGCGGGTGATATCCGCCACACGCTGGTCATCTCCGCCCTCTCCAGGGTCATCGACTTGCGCCGGGTGCACCCCGCGCCGCGCCCCCTCCCGCCGACCGATGGCCCAGCGTAGAATGGTGCCGATGGCCGCCTCCCGCCTGCACCTCGCGCCCCTGCTCTTGCTCCTCGGCGGCTGCTCCACGCTGCCCTTCCACTTCGACGGCCAGACCCCCTGGGTGGATTCCGCCGGAGCTGTGGAAGATCCGGCCCTGGCCAGTTTCTGTACGGACCTGTGGGAACAGGACTTGGTCCAAGCACCCACCTGGGCCACCTGGCTCGGGGACGGTCGCCACCACGGTTCCCTGGAGGACAACTCACCCACCGGCATCGCCCGCCGCCGGGAAGCCCTGGGAGCCTTCCTCGCGCGTCTCAGGGCCATGGATTCCGGCGGCAGTTCGCACCTCACCGGAGCCGATGCCACGACCTATGCCCTGTTGCGAGCCCAGTTCGAGCTAGAAGCCGAGGAAGTCGAGTTGGGCATCGAACCCCACACCTGGAACCTCGATGCCCGTTCGGGTCCCCAGGTTGAGTTCCTGGCCCTGGCACAGGTCCAACCCAGCGCCAGCGCCCGGGAGCGGGAACAGCTCCTCGAACGCTGGTCCGCCCTCAGTACTTCGATCGACCACCACAGCGCCGCCCTACGCCGCGGCCTGGCCGCCGGCCGCCGCTCTTCGCACACGGCAATCACGCGCGTCATCGCCCAACTCGACCGCATTCTGGCCTGTCCCCTGCGGGAATCACCCTTGGCCACCCTGGCCCAGGGCGGCGGCCGCTGGGTACAACTGCCGGCGGGGGAAACACTGGCCGCCTACGCCCTGCGAGAACTCGGCGACGAGAAGCTGGCCGGGGAGTTGTGGCGCGCCAATCCGGGCCTGACGCCGGAAACCTTGGCCCGGGATCGGCTGCTCTTCATCCCCGCGAAAGACGATCTGTTGAGCCCCTCCGAGCGCGGCCATTTCCTGAAGCGCGTCTTGGTGGAAGTGCGCGAAGGCATCCTNCCGGCCTTCGCCCGCTACCGGCGCTTTCTAGAACGCGAGTTGCTGCCCAGGGCGCGGCCCGACACGCGGCCCGGTNTGAAATANNTGGCCGGCGGCCCGGCCTGGTATCGCCTGTTGATCCGCCGNCACACGGGCATGGATATCAAGCCGCGCATCNTGCACCAGAGCGGCCGCGGAGAACTGGACCGCATCCACGCCGAGATGGCGCTGAGCGGCACACAGCTCTTCGGCCTCGAAAGCGTCGCAGCCATTGGCACGCGCCTGCGCACGGATCCGGCCCTGTTTTTCGACAGCGCCGCGGAACTGGAAGCCACCGCCCGCGACTGTATCGCCCGCGCCGAGGCGGCCTGCGCCACGCTCTTCGGCCACCTGCCACAGGCGCCCTGCCTGGTGACTCCGATTCCCGCCCACGAGGCCCCCGAGAGCACCATCGCCTACTACCGCCCGCCGGCCCCGGATGGCTCACGGCCGGGCCAGTACATGTTGAACACCTTCGAGGCCGCCACGCGCCCGCGCTACCAGGCCGAGGCCCTGGCCTGGCACGAGGCGCTGCCCGGGCACCACCTGCAAATCGCCTTGGCCCAGGAACTCACGGACCTGCCCCTGGTGCGGCGTCACGGTGGCTCCAGTGCTTTCATCGAAGGTTGGGCCCTGTACACGGAACGCCTGGCCCAGGAAGTCGGTCTCTACAGCGGCGAGCTCGACCGGCTCGGCATGCTCTCCTTTGACGCCTGGCGCGCGGCGCGCTTGGTGGTGGACACGGGTCTGCACCACTATGGCTGGACGCGTACACAAGCCATCGACTTCCTGGTGGAGAACACTTTCCTGACGCGCGACAACGCCGTGAACGAGGTGGATCGCTACATCGCCTGGCCCGGCCAGGCCCTCTCCTACAAGGTCGGGCAGTTGGAAATCATGCGCTTGCGTCGAGTGGCCCAGGCGCGCTTGGGAACGGAGTTCGACCTCGCCGCCTTCCACGACTACCTGCTCTCGCGCGGGGCCGTGACCCTGCCGGTCTTGGCCACCGGCGTCGAAGCCTGGTTGGCGGAGCGGGAAAGGGAGCCGAGGGCCGTCCAATCCACAGCTGCCGAGGCAACTCCGGACTCCGCCGCCCCGGGCAGCGGGCGCTGATGGATGCAACCATGGCAGCGCGGCCCAAGAACGAACAAGAAAGTGCCCCCGGCCCCATCCACATCATCGGCGGCGGCGTGGCTGGCTTGGCCACTGCCTATTTCCTGGCGCGCATGGGAAGAGCAACCGCAACACAGGTCACCTTGCTCGAACGGGAGGAGGGCACCGGCCGCCACTCCAGCGGCCTGAACGCCGCCATCCTGCGCACGGCCATCGGCCAAGCCACCACGCGCAGGTTGGCGGAGGAGAGCGCCGCTTTCTTCAAGTCCCCGCCCCCGGACTTCTGCGACGGGCCCCTGGTCAATCCCACCGGCCTGGTGCTTTTCGAACCGGGCTGCGAAGAGGTGCTGGCCGCGCGCACCGCTTGCCGCGCTCTCTCGGCTGAAGAAGCCGCCGCCCTCTTGCCCCACTACGCCACCCGCGGCCGGCGCGCCTTCCATGTGACCGACGAGGGACAGCTGGACATCGCCGCCCTCCTGGCCGCCTATGAGCGCGGAGCCCGGGCCGCTGGCGTCACCCTGCGAAACAAATGTGAGGTGGCCAAGATCACGACTCGCGCCTGTCGCGGCAGCGGCGGCGGCGCGCAACGAACTCCGAAACGCAAGGTCACGGGCCTGGAACTCGCCGACGGTGAAACGCTGGCCACGGAAGCGGTCGTGCTGGCCGCGGGGGGCTGGGCTGGACTGCTCGGCGGCGGCGCCGGCTCGCGCTTGACCCTGACGCCCAAGCGCCGCCACCTGATGGTCAGCGCCCCGGATGAAAACATCGATCCCACCTGGCCCGTGGCCTGGTCGGATGGCGACGGCTTCTACGCCAAACCCGAAAGCGGCGGCCTGATGTTGAGCGCCTGTGACCAGAGTCCCGTGCACCCGGACCACTGCACGACCGATCCCGCGGTCCTCGACCAACTCGCCGCCAAGACCGCCCGCCACCTGCCGGCCTTCGCCGACGCCGGCGTCGCCAGCTTCTGGTGCGCCATGCGCACCTTCGCCCCCGACGAGCACTTCCGCATCGGCCCGGACCCGGACGTGGCCGGCCTCTTCTGGGTCGCCGCCCTCGGCGGCCACGGCATGACCTGCTCCCCCGCTATTGGCCGCTTGGCTGCAAACGACGTGGTTCAGCAAGCCGCCGCTTTGCGACAGCTCGCCTAGTAATGGGCCGTCGCAAGGCGGCAATAGGGAGGGCTACTCCGTGTACAGGAATCCGTCTTTTCCCAGGGTGCAGCGGTCGCCGGTGGCGAACCAGCCTGATTCCGCCGGCTGCGAATCTGATTGATTCAAGTAACGGAGCATGACCTGGGGGCCCTTGACCTCTAGCAGACCCGCCTCTCCCGGAGGCAGAACGGCGCCGCTCACTGGATCGACGACGCGCACGGCAGTGCCCGGCAGGACGAGGCCGAGGCTGCCGGGGACGGTGCCCGGTTGGCGCTCCGCCCGATCCCGCGGCGGCGGCACATTGACCGCAATGACAGGGGAGCATTCGGTACAACCAAAACCTTCCAGGAGTTCCAGGCCGAAGCGCTCGCGCCAGGCCTCGCGCAGCTTTGGATCCAAGGCCGAGCCACCCACCAGGGCCAGGCGCAACTCCGGCAAGTCACGCGGGGTGAGGGTTGTCATGGCGAGCTCCGCATCCCGCGGCGTGCCCACCAGCACCGTGGCTGGGTGAGCCGCAAGCAAGTCCCCGATTGCTCCCGTCGCCCTGGGCAACTCGCCGCCTGCATCACCACTCGTTTTCCCGTTTCCCTCCAACGGCGGAAAGAGAATCGATGCTCCGGCCAGGAGCGGCGTCCAAAGTGTGACGGTGGACCCAAAGGCGTTTTGCATGGGCAACAAGGAGAGCAGTCGATCGGCGGTTCCCAGGGCGAACATCTGCTGTAGGGCCTGGGCATTGGCCAGCACCGCGCCGTGGGAAAGCAACACGCGCTTGGGCGGGCCAGTGCGCCCGCGAGTTGAAAAGACCTCCGCCGGAGCGGCCGGGTCGCGAGCCGCGCCAGTTGCGCGCAGACCGAGCCGTGCTGGCAGGAGGTTGATCCAGCGGGCGCGCAGGCGATCGGCCAGGCTCACTGTTCGGCGCAGCTCCTCCATGCTCAACAAGCAGTCATGGGCCGCGGCGCCCTCTTCCGGCAACTGGCCATCGGTGATGACAAGGGCCAGTTCGCGTTTGTGGGCCAGGTCTACTAACTCCCCCGCGGCCAGGTCCGAAGCGAGTGGCTCGCAGACGCGACCACAGAGGATCAAGGCCAGGCGCAGGCGCACGGCATCAAAGCCCTTGGGCAGCGCCAGCCCTATGATTTGCGGAGGCTGTGCGGGGCCCGGGACACTGCCGAGGCGCCGTGCGAGAACCGCCGCCAGGGCCAAGGCATCCAACAGCAGGCGGCGGTGAGAGATGCTCTCCCCGCTGTTGACCAAAGCCGGGCGTCGACCGTGGCCGCCACTGAAACGCCCGCCGCGCAGTATCCGATAACCCAGGGTTCCGCGGTAGCTACTGCGCCCGCGGCGCGTGTCAGCCATCAGCTCGGCGATGCGGTTACGCACTTCCCAGGCCGGCGTGTCCGGGGGCAGGGGTGCGCCAAAGCTCACATCCACCGGATAGGGAAAGCGCTGGGGTAGCTTGAAGAAGGCCTGGCCGCGATCGAAGGAGAAGATGCTGCCCCAGACACGGTCCAGGGCCGCGGGAACGATGGGGATGTCGCCCTGGGTGGCAATGCGTTCGAGCCCCGTGGCGAAGGGCAACAGCGCGCCGCTGCGGCTGATGGCACCCTCGGCAAAGATGCAAACCAGTTCCCCCGAGGCGGCCGTCTCAGCCGCGTCGGCAATGGAAGCGTCCTTGGCCTCGCGACTGTCCTCGCTGCTGACCGGCACCGTGCCCATGAAACGCGCGAAGGCACCCACCACGGGCAGCTTGAAGTAGGGCGCGTACATCAAAAAACGCATGGGCCGCGGGCAGGCGGCGGAGACCAGAAAGCCATCGATAAACGAAAGGTGATTACAGACCACCAGGGCGCCGCCCTCCTCCGGCAAGTTGTCCCGGCCATGGGCGCGAATGCGATAGAGACCCAGGACCAAACCGAGCAGGGCCAGACGCACGGCGAACTCCGCCGTGAAGAGCAGCGTGCCGGCGAGGAAAGCCACAGTACCCAGTGAGACCACCAACAACATGTCCGCCGGGTCCAGGTGCAGCACGCCGTGCAGCACGTAGAAGAGGAGTGATGCGGCCAAGACGCCGGTGAAGTCCATGACTTCCGAAAGGCCCAGTACCGCGCCCCGCTCCGCCTTTGGCGGCCGATGCTGGATCAGGGCGCGGATCGGGACGGTGAAGAGGCCGGCGCAGGTGCCCGCCCCGAAGAGCGTCAGGCGCAGGTGATTGAGTGAACTCGGGTCGAGGCGCACCACCAAAAGGGAGAGGGCGATGCCCAACAGGCCCAGGGGAACCAGGCCGCCCTCGATGCGGTCGCCGCTGATCTTGACCGCCAACAGGCTGCCGACGGCGATGCCCAGGGAGAGCAGGGCCAGGAGCAAACCGATGTCTCCGCCGCCCAAGCCCAACCAGGTGCCGTATTGGTTGACGACCAACAGCAGCGTCCCCCCCACCAGGAAGAAGAAACCGCTGGCGAACAGGCACAGGATCAGCGTGCGATCCACCGCCGCCACGCGCCAGTGGGAGCGGATTTCCGTGAACACATTCCAGGTCAAGCGTCGCGTCGGATCCGCCGCCGGCAGGCGCTTGATCAACAGGGAAGTACCCGTACCCGTGCCGGCGATGGCCAGGAACAACAGGGCTGGCACCCACAGGCGTTGCTCAAAGGACTCCAGCAACTGTCCCCCCACGGCGGCGCCGAAGATGATGGCCAGGAAGGTGGTCATCTGAATCAGACCGTTGGCGCGAGAGAGGTCCCGAGTCTCCACCATCTCCGGGATCGAACCGTATTTGCTCGGGCCGAAGATGGTGCTCTGCAATCCCATCAAGAAGATGACGCCCAAGAGGGCGGGGAAGCTCTGCAACAGAAAGGCCGTCAGGGCCAAGACCATGACAGCCGCCTCCAGCACCTTGGACAACACGATGATGCGCGATTTCGAGACGCGATCAGCGAGGGTTCCCGTCAGGGCTCCAAAGGTCACGAAGGGAATCGCGAACAGGGCGCTGGCCAGGGACTGGCCAGACTCCTCCGCCCAGCCCAGCTCCGCCACCCAGGAAAGGGAGACGGAGAGCGAGACCAGGAGAACCAACTGCTTGAAGGCGTTGTCATTGAAGGCCCCCAGGAACTGGGTGACCAAAAGGGCGGAAAAAGAACGGTTGCGCCTGAGGAGGTCGAACACCGGGGAAGTCTAGCAACAGAATCGGGATGACCCCATAGCGCTCGGCTTATGAGAGCGCTCCGGCCTGTCGTCTCTCCCCATTCGGAGCCAAGTGGGACCTCAGCCCACCGGCTCGCCGTCCAGAACCGCTTCTTCAGCGCGTTCCTGTTCCTGACCAAAGGCGCGCAGGTCCTCGGTGATGCGCATGGAGCAGAACTGGGGCCCGCACATGGAGCAGAAGTGGGCGCTCTTGCCGCCCTCGCCGGGCAGGGTGACGTCGTGGTAGGCACGGGCAGTTTCCGGATCCATGGAGAGGGCGAACTGATCCTCCCAGCGGAAGCCAAAGCGCGCGCGGCTCATGGCATCGTCCCAAGCGCGAGCACCAGGGTGCTCCTTGGCGAGGTCCGCGGCGTGGGCGGCGATCTTGTACGCAATCATGCCCTGCTTCACATCCTCCGCATCCGGCAAACCCAAGTGCTCCTTGGGCGTCACATAGCAGAGCATGGCCGTCCCGTGCCAACCGATAACCGCGGCGCCAATGGCCGAGGTGATGTGGTCATAGCCAGGCGCCACATCCGTGGTGATGGGCCCGAGGGTGTAAAAGGGCGCTCCGTGACAGGTTTCCTCCTGGCGCGTCACATTCTCGGCGATCTTGTGCAGCGGCACATGGCCGGGACCTTCGATCATGACCTGCACATCGTGCTTCCAAGCGATCTTGGTCAACTCCCCCAACACCTCCAGCTCCGCGAACTGGGCTTCATCATTGGCGTCCGCCTGGCAACCCGGCCGCAACCCGTCGCCCAAACTGAAGGCCACGTCATACTCGCGCAGCAGCTCGCAGATGCGCTCGAACTCGGTGTACAGGAAGTTTTCCCTGCTGTGGGCCTGGCACCAACGGGCCATGATCGACCCACCGCGGGAGACGATTCCGGTTACCCGTTCGCGCGTCAGGGGCACATGGGCGAGCAAGACGCCGGCGTGAATCGTGAAGTAGTCGACGCCCTGTTCACACTGCTCGCGCAGCGTATCGAGGAAGATCTCGATGCTGAGTTGCTCGATTTCGCCGCCGACCTTCTCGAGCGCCTGATAGAGGGGTACGGTGCCGATGGGCACGGGCGAGGCGCGCAGGATGCGTTCGCGGGTCTCGTGGATGTCCGGGCCCGTGGAGAGGTCCATGACCGTGTCCGCGCCCCAGCGACAGGCCCAGCGCGTTTTCTCGACCTCCTGCGCCACCGAGGAAGTGATGGCGCTGTTGCCGATGTTGGCGTTGACCTTCACCAGAAAGCGTTTGCCGATGATCATCGGTTCGCTTTCAGGATGACAGCGATTGGCGGGTAGGACCGCGCGCCCGGCGGCTAGCTCGGCGCGCACGATTTCGGGCTCCACACCCTCGCGAGCCGCGACAAAGGTCATCTCCGCGGTGATGACACCGGCCCGGGCGTAGTAGAGCTGTGTGGCGCGGCCGTCGGGACCGGGTGTGCGCTCTTCGATCCAGGGTGCGCGCAGGGGCGGGATGGTCGTGGCGCATTGGCCCGCCCCATCGCTGGCGGCCGCCGCTTGCGGGCCGGTCGTGTCATATAGATCGAGGGGCGGCTCGTCGCCTGCCAGGTGCACGCGGCGCACGGGGACCGCTAGCTGCCTCTCGCCGAACTCCACTCGGAGATAGTGCTTGTGGGCCGCGGGGACGGGGATGTCGTCGATGTTTTGATCAATCATGGCTTTCCTACGCCGGCATTATCCGGATCAGGTTCGAGGGGTGCTTCTCAGGAAACCGCGGCATGTGCGGCGCCCGCCCCCAGCTGGACGCGGGCAGTGTACGCCATGGAGGGGGACCTTCGACAGGCTTACCCGGCGCGCCCAGTCAGTCAGGTGCGCGCCGCGCCGTCAGTCGTCGGACAGGCGCCAGAGGCCCCAGGCCGCCACCGAGGCCAGGGGCCGCCAGCGCTCGCCGCGGGCCAGAACTTCGCTCGGGCGCGGGCGCTCGGCCAGGCCATCTAGACGCCGCAGGCCTTCTTGGATGGCGAGGTCCGTATGGGGCAGCACATCCAGGCGCCCGAGGCGGAAGAGCAACAGCATCTGGGCACTCCACGGGCCGATGCCGCGCACCGTGGTCAGGCGTTCGACGATGGCCTGGTCGGAGAGGTGTCCCAGGCCGCCGAGGATCAGGCGCCGATCGTCCACGCGCGCCGCCAGGTCCCGCAGGGCCGCTGCCTTTTGGCGCGAGAGGCTGGCTTTTCTGAGGCGCGCGTCGCTGAACGCGAGGAGCTCCTCCGGGCGCGGGAAGCGCGGCCCCGGCGTCATGGCTCGGGCCCGCTGCCAGATGGTGCGCGCGGCGGCGCCGGCCACCTGCTGATAGACGATGGCCCGGGCCAGATACTCGTAGTGGGTCAGACGCCGCTGCTCGGAGGTCGGGAAGCCGGGAAAGGGTGGCAGGCGCTTCAGGGCTCGGCCCAGGGCGGGATCGCGGCGGGCCAGGGCACGCATTTGAGCGGCACTGGGAGCAGTCATGTGCCCTTTCTACCTTCCCCCGGCACCGCGAGCGGGAAGGATTCCGCGGGAATGTGGGCCCCCGCCTTGCTCACCTACCTGGGGGGGTCTATCTTCCCAATAGATAAGGAAGAGTTGGCGTGTCGGCCCACGCGTCCACTTTTCCATGAACCCAGCCTGCACCCCCCTGCCAAGCCCCGCCCTCCGGGACGGGCACTCCACTCAAAACATGACGGCATCCACTCGAAAGAGCGCGGTACGCACCATTTCCAAGGCCAAGGACATTTCAAACAGCAACGGGTTTGAGGAGGTCCACAAGAGCAAGGAGATGAAGCTCCAGGAACTCTACGGGATCAGCGTTTTCAACGACGCCGTCCAGCGGCAAATGCTCCCGCGCAGTGTCTACCAGGCCCTGCGACGCACGGTGGAGAGCGGCGCCGAACTCGATCTTGAAATCGCCGATGCCGTGGCCAGCGCCATGAAGGAATGGGCCATCGAACGCGGGGCCACACACTACACCCACTGGTTCCAGCCCATGACCGGGTTGACCGCCGAGAAGCACGACTCCTTCCTGACCCCCGGCGGCAACGGTGAACCGTTGATGGCCTTCTCCGGCAAGGAGTTGGTGCGCGGCGAACCGGATGCTTCGTCCTTCCCCTCCGGTGGCATCCGCGCCACCTTCGAGGCCCGCGGCTACACGGCCTGGGATCCCACCTCCCCGGCCTTCCTGCGCGAGACCGCCGACGGCGCCACGCTGACGATTCCCACGGCCTTCTGTTCCTGGACCGGCGAGGCCCTGGACAAGAAGACGCCCCTCTTGCGCTCCTGCGAAGCCATCGGCACCCAGGCCGTGCGCCTCTTGCACTTGATCGGCGAACAGGCCGTCAGCCGCGTCTACCCCACCGCCGGGGCGGAACAGGAGTACTTCCTGATCGACCGCGAGTTCTACTTCCTGCGCCCGGACCTGGTGAGCGCCGGCCGCACGCTGGTGGGCGCCAAGCCCCCCAAGGGACAGGAACTCGACGACCATTACTTCGGGGCCATCAGCCACCGCGTGCTGGCCTTCATGATGGAGGCCGAACAGGAACTGTGGAAGCTGGGCGTGCCCATCAAGACCCGCCACAATGAAGTGGCCCCGTCCCAGTTTGAGTTCGCCCCCTACTTCGAGCACATCTCCGTAGCCGCCGACCACAACATGTTGACCATGGAGGTCCTGCAGGATGTGGCCGAACGCCACGGCCTGGCCGCGCTCCTGCACGAGAAGCCCTTCGCCGGTGTCAATGGCTCGGGCAAGCACCTGAACTGGTCCCTGTGCGACGATCTGGGTCACAACCTGCTCGATCCCGGCAAGACGCCCCACGACAACCTGAAGTTCATCCTATTCCTCTGCGCCATCATCCGCGCCGTGGACCTGCACCAGGATCTACTGCGCGCCTCCGTGGCCGTGGCCGGCAACGACCACCGCCTGGGCGCCAATGAAGCGCCGCCGGCCATCATGAGCATCTTCATCGGCGACAACCTGCAGGAGGTTGTTGACAGCCTGGTGGAGGGCCGCGCCCCGGCCCAGAGCGAGGCCGCCAACGGCGATGACCTGCGCCTGGGCGTCAGCGCCCTGCCGGATTTGCCGCGGGATGCCACGGATCGCAACCGCACTTCGCCCTTCGCCTTCACCGGCAACAAGTTCGAGTTCCGGGCCGTGGCTTCCAGTCAGTCCGTGTCCTACCCGTCGACGATCCTGAACACCATCGTGGCCGAGTCCATCGACCACCTGGCCAACGAAATCGAAGCCCGTTCCGAGGCCAGCGACCGCGGCGCCATGATCCAGGAGATCGTGCGTGAAACCCTGTCCAAGCACGGCCGGGTGCTCTTCACTGGGGACAACTACTCAGGTGATTGGGAGGCGGAGGCGCAAAAACGCGGCCTGCTCAACCTGCGCACCACGCCCGAGGCCCTGGACTACTTCGCCAGCGAGGCGAACACGGCCCTCTTCGACAAATACGGCGTCTTCAGCCCGCGGGAAACCGCCTCGCGCAGCAATGTGCTCTACGAGAAGTACATCGGTCGCATCCACATCGAGGCCTTGGCCCTCAAGGAGCTGGCCAGCACCGTGGTGCTGCCCACGGCCATCAACTGGCAGGGCAACCTGGCGGACTCGATCAACGCAACTCTGAGCGCCGCCCCCGCAGCGGAGATTGGCCCCCAGCGCGAGTACCTTGAGGAAGTGGCCAGTGTCACCGGTCACTTGAAGGCAGCCTGTGACAAACTGACGGTCCTCTGCGATCTGGCGCAAGCCAAGGAAAAGGCACTGGCACTCGGAGACTTGGCGGCCTGGTATTGCGCGGATGTGATCGCCGCCATGGATGCCGTGCGCGCCGAGGCCGATCACCTGGAAGGCTTGGTGGACGACGAAACCTGGCCCCTGCCCAAGTACCGGGAACTGCTCTTCGTCCACTAGGGCACGGCAACCGTTCGGCATCCATGTACGAAGAGAGCAGCAAGTGGGGACGCAGTGCCTGGCTTGCGGCTCTCCTTCTGCTCTGGGCCTGCGCCGCCTGCTCCACGGATACAGCCTATTACGCTGGGCGGGGCACCAAACGCCACAGCGGGCAACGTTCCGGGGAGTTGGAAACGGGCACCTGGACCTACTGGTACGAAAACGGCCAGGTACGCGAACGGGGAGAGTACGCAGATGGACAGCGCACGGGCCAATGGACCCAGTGGCACAAGAACGGGCAACTGCTGTCCCGGGGCGAGCGCCTTTTCGACCCGGATACCGGCGGCTCCCTGCGCGAGGGGCCCTGGGTGTATTGGCATGAAAACGGCAGCCTGCGCGCCCGCGGGAGCTTCGAACGCGGCGAGGAAGTCGGTTCCTGGGAGCGCTGGAGCGAAAAGGGCGTGCCCGAGGACTGAGCCCACGGCCGGCGCTGGCCCCCAGCAGATCCCCTTGCTCCCGCTCCGCCCTAAGGCTGCCGCCAAGGCTTGGAACGCCCAAAGGCTTGCCCCGACCCCCAGGATCTGTGCGGGTTTTTCCCCACAGGCGCTGAGGATCACGCGCCTACCACGCCTCGGATAGGCCTCTATGGCCTCTAGAGGGCCATTGATGCCGGTGGGGAGATTATCCCGCCCTGGTCCGGGGCTTGCATCGCTGGGGGGAGCGCGGCACCGGTGCCAGATCGCCTCGGGAACCCGAAGGCCCAGACAGCGATCGGGCCCAGGCCGCGCACCTCCACCCAAGAAGCGCTCCCCATGTCCATTTCGCATCATCCCCTGCCCCTCACCAACCCCGCCCTTCTCTCGGCCTGTGCTCTATTGGTGTGCGCCGCCTGCGTCACCCCTGGCAATCAGGCCCAAGACACCTCCGGGGAACCCGCACAGGCCGCGGCTGACACAGCTGGCACAGCTGATACAGCTGATACAGATGGCGCAGCGACCGCTGACCAAGGCATCTCAGGCCGCCTGCGCACCCATTATCGCGGTCGTTGGGAAGGAACGGAAGCCGATCAGGACCTGATGTGGCATCCGGTTGCGCGTGGTGGAGGGTCGCGCCGTGCGCGTGGAGGGCAACTCCACCTGCCCCATAAACCGCGGCGGCGTCGGCCCCCGGGGTTTGGCCGCGCCCCAGGTGCTCTACGACCCCGATCGCCTGCGCACGCCACTCAAGCGTGTGGCGCCCAAGGGCGTCGCGCTCGGGGGCGTCGCGCCCGGGGGAATCAAAAGGGGCCTGGAAGCCTTCGAACCCGCCACCTGGGAGGAAGCCAACGCCGCCCTGATCGATTCCCTCGCAATCCTGCGCGAGGAAAACCGCCCAGAGGACCTGGCCATTATCTGCGGCCGCGAACGGGGCCTGATGCTGGACCTCTTCAAGCGCTTCGCCACGGCCTTTGGCACACCAAACATCTTCGACGGCCTCTCCACCGCCAACGCGCCGGTGGCCCTGGCGGCCCTGGCTCAACAGGGCGTGGCCGAGATCCCGGCCTATGATTGGAAGCGGGCCAACTTCATTCTGAGCCTGGGCTCCGGTCTGCTGGAATCCAGCTGTCAACTGCTTGCCTTCGCACGCACCAAGTCCGAAGCCCGCGGCGGCGGCGCCGGCGTGCGAGCCCGCATCCTGCACGCCAGCCCCGTGCGCTCCACCACCGCACAGAACGCGGATGAATGGATGCCCATCAAGCCCGGGACCTATGGAGCCCTGGCCCTGGGCTTGGCCCAGGTGCTGGTCAGCGAAGATCTGTACGACGCTGATTTCGTCGAGCAGCACACCCAGGGCTTCGAGGACTGGACCGATGGCGACGGCCGTTCGCACCAGGGCCTCAAGAGCCACCTGGAGAGCTTCACCCCAGAGCGCGTGGCGAAGATCTGTGGCCTGACCCCCGAACGCATCACAGCCACCGCCCGCAGCCTGGCTGCCAGTCGCCCCTCATTCGTCCTGGCAGGTCAAGAGGAGCTGCTTGCGGCCGGCGGCCTCTCCGCCGCCATGGCCGTCCACAGCCTGAACGCCCTACTCGGCGCCCTCGAACGCCCCGGCGGCCTGCGCACCCAACTCCCGGCGCCCATCTCCCCCTGGCCCGAGGTGGAACCGGACGAAGTGGCCACCGCCGGATTGTCCAATCCCCAACGGGGACAGGAACGCCGCCCGACCTTCGGCGGCTCATCCCTGGACGCGGCGGCCGCCGCCCTGGCAGACGCGCCGCCGGCCGTGGCCCTGCTCTACTACTCCAACCCCATCTACTCACGGGCACAGCCAGAGCGCTGGCGTCGAGCCCTGGAGCAGACGGGAATGGTCGTTTCGTTCAGCCCCTTCCTGGATGAGACCGCCGCCGAATGCGCCGACTGGATCCTGCCCGACGACACCTGGCTAGAGCGCTGGGAAGACGGCGCGCCATCCCCGATCCTGGGCACCGCTGGCTTCGGCCTGCGTCAGCCGGTGGTCGAACGCCTCTACGACACGCGCGCCAGCGGCGATGTCCTGATAGAAGTAGCCCACGCCCTCGATGAAGGCGTGGCCGACGCCTTCCCCTGGAAAGACACGAAGAGCGCCCTCAAGAAACAACTCGTGGGCATCTACAAGGCCAAGCGCGGGAGCATCGTGGAGAAGAAGGGCTCGACCTTCCTCAAGCGCGCATTCTCCGAGGCCTTCTGGTTTGACGAGACCTATGTGGACGAGGACTTCGAACGGACCCTGGCCACCGAAAGCGGGCGTTTTGAGTTCTTCTCCAGCGCCCTCTGGCGTCATGTGCAAGCCCAGGCGACAGCCCTGGGGATCGAAGTCGATGACGTCCCGGCAGCCCTCGGATTGGAGGGACCCGTGGACCGCTTGTGCCTGCCTGATCACCGGCCCATCCCGGCGCGGCAAAGGGACTATCCCCTGCTCCTTTTCCCCTACCGCCCGAGCACCTACGCCGAAGGCAGCGGCGCCAATCAGCCCTGGCTGAACGAACTCCCCGCTTGGGTAGGCCGGGAAACCTGGACCAGCGAAGCGGAGGTCAATCCCGGCACGGCCCGCGAGGCCGGCCTCAAGAACGGTCAAATGGTGGCGCTGGAGAGCCCCGTTGGCCGCGCCGTGGTCAAGCTGCGCCTCACCACCAGCATCCTCCCGGGCATCGTGCGTCTGGCCCGGGGTGCGGGCCATCGCCAGCTGGGGCGCTACGCCCGGGGTTGGGGCGCCAATGTGATGGAGCTGGTCAGCGGCGCACATGCCGATCCCCTCGCTGGCATCGTGGCCCTGCATGGAACCCCAGTGCGTTTGGGCCCCCTGGCCCCGGACGAGGCGCAACAAGAGGACCGAGGATGAGCAGCACAACGCGTCGCGATCTGCTCGGGGGCCTGTCCGCCGCTGCCCTGGGACTCGGCCTGCCGAGCCTCGCCCAGGAGGGAGAGGAACAGGCCGAAGGGCTGGCACCGGAGCCGAACGACTCAGCTGCCCCGTCCGCCAAGCGCGCGAATTGGGGCATGGTCATCGACCTCGATCTGTGCACGGGCTGCAGTGCCTGTGTCGTCTCCTGCCGATCAGAGAACAACATCCCGCTCAATGGTCGTGCTGACGAGGCCCGGGGTTGCGAGATCGACTGGATGAGCCTGCTACCCTTGAAAAACGGTGGCTCGTCGGCCGCGGACTCCGCCGGGGCTGAAGGGGAACACGCTGATCCCAGTGAGTTCATCCCGATCCCCTGCATGCATTGTGACAATCCAGCCTGCATCAAGGTCTGCCCGGTGAACGCCACCTATCTGAATGACGAAGGTCTCGTGGCGCAGATCTGGGATCGCTGCATCGGTTGCCGCTACTGCATGACCGCCTGCCCCTACTCGCGGCGTTCATTCAACTGGAAACACCCGGAATGGGCCGAGGAACATCGCAACCTGATCAATCCAGATGTGGCCACGCGCCCCGATGGCGTCGTCGAGAAGTGCACCTTCTGTTACCACCGCATCCGCACGGCAAAGGAAAAGGCCCGCCTCGACGGGCGTGAAGTACAGGACAGCGAGCTGCAACAGTTGCCAGCCTGCGCCAGCGTCTGCCCGCCCCGGGCCATCACCTTCGGCGATCTGAACGACCCCGAAAGCGAAGTGGCACACCTGGCGGCCAGTCCCCGGGCACGCCGCCTATTGGAGCACCTCGGAACGAAGCCCAAGGTCGTCTACCTGTCCAGGGACCGGCGCGAGGCACCCCGGAGCAAAGCCCGATGAGCGAGCCCACACTCACTTCCGGCGGCGATCAAATGGAAGCGGGCCTGCCCCAGGGCGTGGGGCGTTTCGGCTGGCGTTGGTCCGCCACCGTGGGCCTGCTCTGCCTGCTGGTGGCCTGGGGCATTTTCTCCTATGCCCAACAGCGCCTGCACGGTGACATCGTCACGGGCATGCGCACCATCGGTGCCGGCGGAGCATCCTGGGGCCTGTACATCTCCTTCTATGTGATCTTCGTGGGTTTCGCCTTCGGTGGCATCGTGATCACAACCCTGGCCCACCTCTTCCACCTCAGACGCCTGTACCCCATCACGCGCCTGGCCGACCTGGTGGCGGTTGTCTCCGTCATCTGCGCTGCCATCTGCATCATGGCCGACCTGGGCCAACCAATCCACGGCCTGATCAACCTGCCGCTCTACGCCCAGACGGCTTCTCCTTTCTTCGGCAGTTTCACGCTGATCATCGGCGCCGACTTCATGGCCAGCGCCGTCTATGAGTTCCTAGAGGGGCGCGCCGACGCCGCCGTCTGCGCCACGCGCACAAAGCGCTTCGCCTGGTACTACCGCTTCTGGGCCAGCGGTTGGAAGAACACGCCGGCTGAACGCCGCCGCCGCCGCCGCGTGGACTTCTGGCTCTCCCTGGTCATGCTGACTCTGTTGGTCGTAGCCTATTCGACCTTGGGTTTCATCTTCGGTATCCAAGGCGGCCGTCCCGGCTGGTTCAGCGCCCTGGCCGCACCGCGTTTTGTGGTCCTGGCCGCAGTCTCCGGCACGGGCCTGGTGATCGTTGTGGCGGCGGCCGCGCGACACTTCATGCACCTGAGGCAGCAAATCACCGAACGCACATTCCGTTGGCTGGGCAATGCCCTTTGGATCGGAACATTGATCTACCTCTACCTCTTGGCGGTGGAGGAGTTGACCGCCCGCTACGCCGCCGATGCGGCTCAAACCGAAGTGGCCCGGGCCGTGACCTCCGGCGCCTATGCCCCCCTCTTCTGGGTCGTGGTAGCCACCCTGGTGCTGCCCGCCGGCCTGCTCTTCATCCAGTTCCTGCGCAACCGCTGTTCCATCACCCTGACAGTCATCGCCGGCCTGCTGGTCAATGTGGCGGCCATCCTCAAACGCTTCTTGATCGTGGTGCCTTCTCAAACTCACGGTCAACTGCTCGACTATCCCACCGGGACGTACAGTCCATCCTGGGTTGAGTACGGCACGATCATCGGCATCACCGCCGTGGGGGCCTTGATCTTTCTGATCTGCGTCAAACTCTACCCACTGGTGCCCCTGGCCGAATCGCGTATCTCCGAAGCCGCCCCCACCGATTCCTGGTCTCCTGGCCGCCGCAGGCTACGGCGCTTGCTCTTCAGCGCCACGCTCCTGACGGGCCTCGCCACCTGCGTCATTGCCTTTGCCCTGTCCGCACGCTACGGCACCGAGCCCTATCTGGATCCCCTGCTGCCGGGAGCCCCCGTACTCTTCATCGTCGGCGTCGTCATCAGCCTGCTCTCCGGTGCCGTCTACGAGTTGATCCCCGACAAACCTCGCACACCGTCCAGCGCGCCAGATTGAGCCCGAGCGGAGAGGCAACTTGCCTGGGCCTGGGGCGCATTCTAAGGTTGCGCCATGCGCCTCCCCGGAATGGTCCTGCTAGCCACGGCCCCCGCCCTGCTGTGCCTGCTAGTTGCCTGCCGCTCAACCGCTGACTCACAAGAGGCGCGCCCCGAGGTCCCTACCATGGAAACAATGGAACTCCCCGAACTGATCAACAAGTGCTGGGCCGAACACGATTCTGATCCCGAGGGCATGGCCGCCCTTTTGCGCGACAACACTCCCTTGGTCAAAAACGCCATGGATGCCGTGCAGTATTCCGGCGTGTTCCTCCACTTGGTGGGCTCCGAGTTGGGCGATTGGAGTGGGGCAGCGGAACACCTGGAGAACATTGTCGCCGACCTGGAACAAGCGCCGGAACTAGCGCTGGTTCTGGTTCAGGTGGCCGTGGCCAACAAGATGGCCGGGGCCGAGGAAGCTGCCGGCTCAGCGCTGGAGAGGGCCATGGAGTTGGCGCCGGAACCAAAACAAGCCATCCCCGCCAGAGTGCAACTGTTGGTATCGGAAGCCAAGGCCAACGCCGGAGCCTGGCCAGCCGCCCTGGAGCTGCACGCCCAGGCCCTGGCCACCGTGCGTGGCGGCGTGGCCACTCCGGGCCTGACGCGCACTTTGGCTGTCTGTTCGAACAACATGGCCTCGGCCCTGCTGGAAGCGGAAGACAGGGACTGCGCCCAGACCGACGCCATGGTGCAACTCGCAGAAGCGGCGCGCGAGGCCTGGCTGGAGGCCGGCGGTTGGATGGAAGACGAACGGGCGGATTACTTGCTGGCTTTGGTTCTGGCAGAGGCCGGCAATCCCACCGCTGGTCTGATGCACGCGGAGCGCGGCCTGGCGACCATTGCGGCCCACGAGGCCGAGGGCGGCGAGCCGGTGGATCAGGCCTTCCTTAACCTGGCCCGGGCCCGGGCCCTGCGGGCCCTCGGACGCCCGGCTGACCAGGCCGCCGCCCTTGAGACGGCGCAGGCCCTGGCCGCCGAGTTCAGCGATGGACTACGGGAGTGGTTCGACACTGAACTGGCCAAATCCCGCTGAGCAGGGAAAACCGCCAATTTCCGTTCTGCTGTCGGGCGGCGGGACTGGATTGCGTTGGGACTGGTGAACAACTCGGGCGTCCCTTGCGTCCATGGTTCAGCGCCCCTCCCTCACAACCACTACTATCAAGATGATTATCTCGACAGCTGTTCTCGCCGCGCTTCTTCAGCTCGCCCCGGCCGCAGGCGCCAGCACCCCGATCCAGAGTCCCGCCAAGGTGACTAGGGCCCCAAGCCTGTGGGTGCCCACTCCGGCCCGCATCACCATCGAACTGGGAGAGGACCCAACTATCACGGCCCACCGCACCGTGGCCCTCGAAGGCGCGCTCCTCACCCGGGACGGAGAGGTTCCCGTGGCCCGCCGTCTCTCCCTGGCCCTGCCGGATGGCACTGTGGTCGAGGCAGAACTCGATCAGGCCAGCGGCCTGCCCTCCGGAGCGGATCTCTGGAGCGGACACCTGCGCGGGCGCGCTGATGCCCCGGTCACCTTTGTGCGCTTTGGCGATGCCGTAGCCGGCACCGTGCGACGCGGCACGGAGCTCTTTCGCGTGCGCTACGGCGGCCCCGGCACCCATGTGATCAGCGCTCACCAGGAAGACAACTTCCCCACCTGCGGCACGGGCAGCGCCCACGCGCGTCCGGCCAGCGGCGAACACTCCGCCACCGCCCCTCCGCCCAATGCCCCTGGCGCCCCTGGCGCCCCCGGCGCCGGGGCCCAGGATACGGCGGATGTCTTGGTGGTCTACTCCCCCCAAGCGCGCAGCGCCCAGGGTGGCCACAACGCGGTCAAGGCCCTGATTGAACTGGCCGTGGCGGAAACCAACCAGGCCTATGAAAACAGCGGCGCCGACCTGCGCTTGCGCCTGGTGCACATGGTCCAAACGGATGACGAGGACTCCACTTTCAGCAACAACCTCTCGGACCTGCGCGGCCAAAACGATGGTCGCTACGACGAGGTACACGCCCTGCGCGAGCAGTACGGCGCGGACCTGGTGGCGCTCATCGTGCGCGATACCGATTACTGTGGCCAAGCCTACCTGATGACCAATGTCAGCCACTCATTCCGCAACTGGGCCTTCAGCGTCACTTCCCACATCTGTGCCACGGGCTACTACACCTTCGGCCACGAGTTGGGTCACAACATGGGTTGCGCCCACGACCGGGACAATGCCTCCAGCGGTGCCTACGCCTACTCCTTCGGCTACCGCACGCCCAATAACTACTTCCGCACGGTCCTGGCCTATTCCCCCGGATCTCGCATCCCTTACTTCTCTACGCCGGATCGCTCGTTCCAGGGCTACCCCCTGGGCATCGCCCATCCAGATCAGGATTCCGCCCACAACACCCGTGGCTTGAACACCGCCGCCGACACCATCAGCGGCTGGCGCTGTGCCGTGCCGGAGACCTACGGCGACCCCATGGTCACCAGCGGCTTCGACCAGTTCGTGCTGGACTACACGGGCACGGCGGAGGAAAACGGCAGCGGCAACCTGGAGCTCCAGGCCAGCGGCGGCCTGGCCGGGCAGATCAGTATCTTCTTCTATGGCGTCGCCGCCACGGACACGCCCCTACTCGGCGGCACGCTGCTGGTCAGCAGCCCGCAGCGCGGCGCCCTGCGCAGTCTGAATGCCCAGGGCCAATCTTCCTGGCGCATCCTCGACGATCTGCCGGTGAGCGCCGGCCAGAGTTGGTTTGTCCAGGTCTTCGCCCGCGATCCGAGCAACCCGGCGGGATTTGGCGCGGTCCTCTCCAACGCCCTGCGCATTGACATCTGCGATTGAGTTCGGCCGACGAGCTCAACTAGGAACGCGCGGTCGGCTTGGATCATGAACCTGATCCAAACCGACCGCGCGCTGTTCTGTATCCCGCTTCGCTTACAACTCTTCCGCTTCGGCGCTGGCCTTCACGGAAAGGGGCCGGTGATCGACCTCGTCCAAGTTGACCCAACGGGTCTCTTCCGTCTGGGGCAGATAGACCTTGACCCAACTGTTCCAACGCTCCAGGACCAGGGCCGGGGCCTCTTCCTGGGGATCTTCTCCGGGATTTCGCATACCCCACCTTCCGCAGCCCTCGAAAAAGCGGGGGAGAAGTTCGGGAAAAACTAGTCTTTTGCCTCAGGACCGGCCCAGGAGAGCCGTTCCCGGCCCCGCAGACGCCGCACCTGGTACTCCGCCTGCTGCGCCTTGCCCCGATCCGCGAAGGGGCCATAGACCGTGCCCAACTGCCAGGGACGCCCGCTGCGCGTGCGCCGTGCACCGCCCGGCAGCTCCCCGTTGTGCTGGGCCAAGCGCCGCTCCATATCCGTGGTCACCCCCACATAGGTCGTGCCAGATGAGGGCGAGAGCAGGACATACACGGACCAGTCTCTGGCGGAGTCACTTTCGGGATCACTATCCACGGGCACCTAGATGGCATCGCTGTAGTAGGGAGTTTCTCATCGGGCTCCTAGTGTCGCAACTGGCGCCAGGGAGTAAACTGCCGGCATCATGGAAACCGACCAGCCCACAGAAGAAAGCGAACTCGCTCCCTTTGTCATTGAGGGCGCGCGCTCCAGCCGCTCCAAGTGCAAGACCTGCCGCCGCAAGATCGACAAGGATGTGCTGCGCCTGGGTATCTTGCTGGAAGGCCCCTACGGCACCGGCTATCTCTGGCATCACCTGAACTGCGCCGCCAAACGCCGCTTCGAGGATGTGGAAGAGGCCTTTGCCGCCGAGGCCTGGAACGCCGCCAAGGTCGTGCCCAAAGACATCCCGCCCTTGGCGGAGTTGGGCAAACTGCGCGAGGAAGCGGAACAGAAGAAGAAGGAGCGCAAGGAAATCCCCTGGGCTGAAGTGTCCCCCAGCGGCCGCAGCAAGTGCGTAACCTGTGGCGAGGCGATTGCCGAGGGCAGCGTGCGGGTAAATCTGGGCCGCCTGGTGGAGTTCGGCAACCAGGTGCGCACCAATCCGGTCAAGGTGCACCCGTCATGTGTCGCTCGCCAGCTCGGCGAAGCGGACTGCGACACCGATGGCGAGACATTGGCCGCCGATCTCAGGGCCAACAGCGCCGGCCTGGAAGCTGTCCTCTTGGACGGCGCCCTGGCACAGATCGACGCCAGCTGAACGGCGTCACCTTGGTGACGCCCAGGTGACGCCTGGGCCATGTCTAGGCCACGCGTCTAGGCCATGCCTAGGCATGGCCTAGCGAAGTCAGGACCGCGCCTGGGCCAACATGGCCTCCAGCCGATCGAGGCCCATGACCATGTTGTCCATGGGAGGCCCGAAGCTGAAGCGCATCCATTGTTTCCAAGGCGACACTCCCTCGCGCTGCTTGCCCGGGTTCACATCGAAGTACTCACCGGGCACGGTCATCACCTTGTGCTGCAGGGCGCGCTGGAAGAACGAAACGCCGTCATTGAAGGGCGCCGGCAGGTTTTCGAGGGAACCAAAGCAATAGAAGGTGCTCTCGGGCTCCCGAGCGAAAGTGACGCCCATTTCCTTCAGACGCCGCACCATCAGGTTGCGCTTGGCGGTGAAGGCCCGGCGCAGGGCATCGGTCTCCTGATCAGCCCGGGCGGGCTCCAGCACGGTCAGGGCCGCGGCCTGGGCCACGCGGCTCGGTCCCCCATCGATGGCACTGGCCGTGCGCGCCATGGTTTCCACCATGGCCGGCGGACCGATGGCCCAACCGACGCGCCAACCCGGATAACGGTAGCTCTTGGTCAAGCCATCGAAGATCAGCACCGGATCGCTGTTCACATCCTCCACGAAGGATGCCGCGCTGACGGGCCCGGCCCCGGCCACGGCGTCGCCGCCGTCGTCGCCATCATGATCCGCATCGTAAATGAAGTGGCTATAGAACTCATCGCTGAGCAAGGTCAGGGGGCGACTGCGCGCCAACTCCACCAGCTCCGCCAACTCCGTCCCGCGCAGCACATTACCCGTGGGGTTGCAGGGATTCGAAAAGAGATAGGCAGCGAGGTCCTCCTCCTGCGCCACCGTGGCCACCTGTTGCGCCGACACGGAAAAGCCGGTCTCCCGCGGGCCGACGATGGGCACCGGGCGCAGGCGATCGAGGTGCATGTTGAACATGTCCTCATAGGCCGTGTAGTCCGGTAGCTGGTATCCCACGCTGACATTGGATAGCGCCGCCATGGCCCGCGTCAGGGCCAAACGCCCTCCGCAGGCCACGGCCACATTGGCCGCCGTGTACTGGCTCTTCTGGCCAACGCGGTAGAGTCGGTTGTAGTGCGCAGCAATCGCCCCCCGCAGTTCGTCCGTGCCCTCCAGGGGGCCGTAGGCGCAGTCAGCCGGGTCGATTTTGACTTCCAGCACACGCTTGGGCGCACCTTCCAGCTCCCCCACTTCCGGCTGCCCCTGGCCCAGGTTGCACCAATCGGGATGACCGTTGTAGAAGCCCAGGCGCACGGCCTCCGCCACCACATGGATCACGCCCATGTAGGGCACCTCGCGCAGGGCACCCAGCTCGGGAGCAGCCGCTCCCGCGGCCCCCGGCAAGCCCTGCACCGCCGCGGCTGCGGTTGAAGTTTCGCTCACGGACAAAAGGTTACCTCCAGGCCGTCTGACAGGTTGAAGTTGGCGCCGCCGTCCAGCGGGTCCCGGTACCAGAACTGGAAGTTCCAGGTTTCCCCGGAGTCAATCTGGCCCAGGGGTGCGGGCGGACTGGTGACATCCAGGGCGAACTGGGCTTCGCCGCTGCCGCCGGTGGAGACCGGAGTCAACCGATAGAGCGAGCCCCCCACGCATCGTGTGCCATTGCCAAAAGGCACGGCCACCTGATTGGCCCCGTAGAAGAAGATGCCGAACTGGCTGCTGGGCAGGTTGTGGGCCTGCAGAGTCAGATCATTGGCCGCCACGCTGGTGGTCCCCAACCAGTCCATGTCCGAACTGGCGCCGGTAGAGTTGCTGCTGGCCGCACAGTAGGCCAGGGGATCGGGGCAGGAGGAACCGCCGCTGTATTTCATGATGCCCCCCACCTGCATGTTGTTGGCGCCCACGGTCCAACCGGTGTGCTCGTCCACCATGGCGAGCTGCACGGGTCCGTAGGGGGCGTTGAAGGGGTCGGGATTCCAGTTCGTGCCGCCGTTGAAAGTCTCGTAGAGGGAGATGATCGGGTTCACCCCACCCGGGCGCCAGCCCACGGCCCAGCCGTGATTGGCGTCGAACATCTGCACCGATGCCATGTGAAGATCCGTGTCGTTCGGCAGGCTCTGTTCCTCCCAAGTGGCGCCACCATCGGAGGTGTGGCAGATGATGCTGTTGGTGTCGCCGTCCGCCGCCACCCAGCCGTTCTGCTCATCGACAAAATGCATCCAATAGGTGGTGTAGTTGGTCGTGTATTGGGTGGTCCAGCTGGCGCCACCGTCGGTGCTTTTCTGAATCACACCCAGGAACTGCCCCGTGCCATCGTCATTCGGAAACTCGCCGCTGGCCAGGTAGCCCACATTCTCATCCACGAAGAACACCGACTTGGCGTAGGCGCCGCTGTTGGATTCGACAAACTGGAAGCTGCTGCCACCGTCGGTGCTGATGGAGACGCCATCAGGACTGCCTGCGAAACCGCCGGCAAAGCCCGCCACCCACAGGTGGTCTTCGTCCAGGGCGTAGAAATCGCTCCAGGCGGAGGTGAACTGAGCCCCCGGTTTGGGATCCATCGGCGTCCAAGTAGTGCCGCCGTCGGTGGTTTTGGCCGCTCCGGGCCCGAAGACCGAAACTCCCCCCATGTAGCCCACATTGTTGTTCACCATCTCCACATCGAGCAGCAAGAGGCCGATGTTTGGATCAGTGAAAACCCAATCCCAGGTTTGCCCACCATCGACGGTGCGCCCCACATGGGGGCCGATGCCATCGGTACCGCCGGCGATCCAACAGTGGTTCGCGTCCGTGGCGTCGATGCCCAGGGAGATGTTCCCGGTTTGGGTGTATTGCACCGACCATTGGCTCTGGGCTCCGGCCAGACCGGCGGACAGGACGAGGGTGGGAACCACTAAGCTGAGGGAGCGCGGGCGCATGGAGAATCTCCTGGAAGGCAGGTATGGATGACAGTGGGCTGGCCCATGGTAGGGCACGGCGCGGAGAAGAGGAAGGTCGGATTCCGGCCCTGCCGCGGGGCCGGGCCTAGAGTAGTGCGACGCAACAAGATGCCAGCCTGTTCCATCTCGCCGCCAGCGCCGAAGGTGGCGCGGCATCCACGGGCTCGGTGGCTAACCGCTGAAAACCCGTGGACGCCTCGCTCGCCCTACGACCGAACCTAGTAGAAAACGACCTTCAGCCCGTCGGTGAAGTTGAAGCCGCCGCCGACGCCGGGATCACGGAACCAGCCCTGGAAGTTCCAGGTCGAACCGGCGGTAATCAAGCCGCTGGGGGCCGGCGGATTGGCGAGGTCCATGGCCTTCGTCCCACTGCCAGTGGCATCGAGCATGACCGGGGGATTGAGCCTGAGAATCGGTGCCCCCACACACAAAATGCCGTTGCCCAGGGGCAGGGCATTCTCGCCAGCCCCGTAGATAAACAGGGCCGGTTGCCCCGGGATGCCCTGGTCGAGCAGCAACTCAAAGTCATTGTCGGCCACCACGCAACTGCCGGCGAAATCCATGGTGGCCGTGGCTCCGGTGGAGTTGACATTGCTGGAGCAGTAGGCGATGCGGTCACAGACAATGCCCGTCTCCATCTCCAGATGCACGGCATCGAACTCGAATCCGGCAATCAGCGTGGCCGGGTCACCACTCTGCAGACGGATTTCGTTGAACATGAAATCACCCAGGGTGGTGTCCAGATCGGCCACGCCGGCGGGATAGGTGTCCGCCGGATCGAGCCACAGGCGCACGCGCTCGTCCCCGGGCAAAAAGTCGATGCGATAGACGAGCAGCACCAGATTGTCACAGGAACTGCCGACCACGGTTTCCGATGATCCTCCGGCCCAGGGGTTGTCGTGCAAGCCCAGTTCATCGCCGCCGGAGGGGCAGCCCAAAAAGACCTTTTCACCCACCCACTGCTCGAAAAGTGACAGGCCCCCGTAGACATCCGTGGCTCCGGGTACGCGGCGCGAGGTGAATCGAATCCAGATGGTGGAGTTGTCCACGCCGAAGAGGTTGCCGTAGACATCCGCGCCCCAGCCCGTGGCGTCGATGGTGCGATAGGACCCCTGGTCAACCCACTGCAGGGCGCACAGGCCGCCGGTGGCGTCCACGCCGGGGGAAGTGACCACGGCGTTGTCAGCGTTGTTGCCAGACCACCAGGGGGCGGCCCAGCCAGTGCCACCGGCCTGTCCCCCCAGGTTGCCGTCGGCGTAGTCGAAGGACTCGTAGGCGATGGTGGTGGTTTGGGCCCGCAGCGAACCGCATATGAGAAGGGCCGCCGAAGCGACGAGAAATGTCTTGGCTTTCATGGTGTTACTCGGGAGGTGATGGGGATTGTCGTTTGTCTAACGAGAGAAGATGAGCGCCGTGTAGGGCGCGATGGTCAGGTCCGCGTGGTAGGGCAGGCCGTCATAGCCTCCACTGCCCGCGCTGATGTCCGTGCTGGGGTGATCGCCATAGCTGGCGTCGTACCCGATCCAATCGCTGTTGAAGCGCAGGTACCAGGTGCCGCCGGCGGGCATGCCGATGCGGTAACTGGGCCAGGTCACATTGGAGAAGTTGGCGACGACGACCACATCGTCCCCGGCCCCGCCCTGGTCCCAGCGGTGCCAGGCCAAAAGCTTGTCGCTGTTGTTAACATGGAAGACATTGGTGTGCTGCCCCATCAGGCCCGCCGTCACGCCACCCCCATTGCGCCGCAGTTCGATCAGGTCGCGGTAGAGATCGTGGATGCCGGCAAAGGTGGTGGCCTTGGTCCAATCTATGGGATCGGTGTCGGTGAAGTAGCCGTCCTCCAGCAGTTCCTGACCTTGAAAAAGCATGGGGATGCCCGGGGCGGTGAGCACCACCACGCCGCCCAGGGTGGAGCGCTTTTTTGAATACCAGGAATCCGCGTTACCCGGCCAAATCTCCTCCGGTACGCGGGAGCGTCCATTGGCCACTTCGTCATGGGACTCGGTGTAGATCACGCGCTCGAAGGCATCTCCGTTGTAGGACTGCACAATGGCGTTGCGCACATCCCACATGTTGCGATCAGGATCCGCCGGACTGACCAAAGCCGCCCGCACCGGATGCACGAACATGGCATCCCACTGGCTGTCGAACCCCGCGCCCCCGGCCCCGGTGTCCTTGGTGATCCATTCATTCGGCGCGCCGTACATGTCCTCGGCGATGTTGATCTTCCAACCCTGATTGGCATCGACTTCGTCGTTGCACCACTGCATCAACGACCAACCCTCGGGCAAATCCCCCCAGGGTCCCAGGCGCATGGTCGAGGTCGAGTCCCAACGCAAACCATCCAGGCGCACCTCCTCCAGCCAGTACATCACATTGTCGCGGATGTAATCGCGCACTTCCCCGCGTGTGTAGTCCGGCCGCGTGTCGCCCCAGGCGGTCTGGGCCCGGTCGTCGTTGTAGAAATAGATGCCGCCCCAGCCCCCGCTGCTCCAGCCGTCGAACTGCCACAGATCCATGTCCGTGGGGCCCCAATGGTTGTAGAGCACATCGAGCAGGACCGCCATGCCCCGCACATGGGCGGCCTTGACGAACTCCTTGAGCCCGGTCAGATGTCCGTAGATGGACTCGACGGCGTAGGGGTGGCTGTAGTTGTAGCCCCAGGAGTAATCCGCCGGGAACTCACAGACGGGCATCAACTCGATGGCGCTGATCCCCAGTTCAGCCAGATAGTCGAGCTTCTGCATGGCCGTGGTGAAATCACCGGGCACGCCCCCCGGACTGTCGAAGAAGGTGCCGATGTGCATCTCGTAGATGACGAGATCGTTCCAGTCCGGCATCGCATAGTTGTCGCTCCCCCAATCGAACAAATCCGGATCAACCACCACAGAGGGCCCGGTGGAGTTCAAGAGGTCCTTGGCCCGCGGATCGTTGCGCCACAAACTTCCGGTGGGAGTCGTGATCACATACCGGTACTCGGTCCCGGCCCCCACGCCACGCACATCGCTGGACCAGGTACCGTCGCTGCCGTCCCCGTCTAGACTGAGGGGCGTAGCAAGCCCGGAGAATCCGTTGAAGTCCGCCGCCAGGTGCACCGCCAGGGCGTTTGGAGCCCAGACGCGAAAGGTGACGCCACTGTCGAGCCCAGGCCCGTCATCAAAAGGAATAGCTCCCAGACCAGGCCTATTCGACGGATAGCCCTCCCGATACCAACTGATGTCGTAGGCCGTGCCGCTCGGACGCCAGACACCGATCTTCCAAATGCCGCTGCTAAGGGGCGGCGTGTCATCGATGCTGAGGGACAGGCTCTCCGTGCTAGTGCCGGGAGTGCGTGCGGCGGCATCGAACTCAAAAGGCGTGGGCGCGCTGCCCCGGCGCAGGAACAGGTCGGCCCCACCTCCGCTGACCTCGGTGCTTTCAATGCGCAGCTGCCCATCCCAGTCACGGATGTCCACGGAGTAAACATCCATCTCCCAGCCCGGCCGCGTGGGACGCAAGGGTTGTTGAAGAGTGGCGCTGCTGCAGAGCAACAGGATGGCCAAGAGTGACGGCCAGGGGCCCGCGGTGATCAAACTGCCCATGCCAACAAGCATAGCACTGGCTGAGAATCCGTGGCCAATCATTAGCGCTCCAGAGACAAACCAGTTGGGGAAGTCCGTTGGCGACTACCAAAGCCCGCTAGCGCCTGGACATTGGCACACAGCGCCACGCAAACCACCAGGGCTGACCCTCGCCATCAACTCAGGCCATAAGTAGCGGCTGAAGGGGGCGCTGCGGGGACGGCGGGGCAGCACTCGTGCCGGCTGTCGCAGGTGCAGGGGAGCGCGTTCTGCCCGGCACGATCTCGCTGCGACGGGAAGCGGCCGAGGCCAGCACGCCGTGGTAGGTGAGACCGGTGCCCTGGTTGTGCAGCTCGAACCAGTCGGAGGAGTCCCCGTCCTCGTCGTCGAGCACGTTCCTGTTCGACGCGCAGAACTCGCTGATCAGGGGGGCCTGGGCCAGGGACGGAGCGCAGAGGCAGAGTAGGCTGGTGAGGCCACGCATGGTGAGCCTCAAGCGTACGCCAGAGCCCGCCGCGGGCCGCGCCGTCGAGCCCTTAGTCCGGCGCTCCCCACGCACGCTCAGCGCCGGCAATCCTGGAAGACCGGCTCCCCTTCGCTGTTCTGCTGCGGAACGGTGTCGGGCACGGCGAAGCCGTGGAGCTCGTAGAACGGCCCGCGGTAGCGGCGCGTCCAGGTCTCGAGGGAGCGCCCCGTGTCGTCGAGGATGCCGACGCGCTCGTAGATGCGTAGGAACATGAGCTCCCGGCAGAAGTTGCAGAAGCGCCGCACGCGCAGGTTGCCCCGGCCGCCGTAGAAGTCGGCGTTGTCGTGCGTCCCGTTCATCAAGCACTTGAACTCGCTGTGGTACCCGATCCGGGGGTCGCCGAAGGCGCCCACGAGCCCCTCCACGTCCGGGTTGATCTCGCCCCCCACCAAGAGGTGTCGCCAGGGGAGCTGCTCCTCGGACGGGTCCTTCACCACGTTGCTGATGACCGCCGACTTGGGCTTGCGCGGCAGGTCGGCCCCGAGCGTCTGGTCGTGATCGAGGTACTCGTCCTGCAGCCGCGCCAGCGCATGGCTCAGCTCGTGCACGCGGTTGTGGGCGATGGAGGCCGAGATCCGCTCCCCGGAGTCCCTCGGGTTCTCGAGCCGCCGGGCCCGCCCGCTCAGCCCGCTGCGTCCCCTGGCTGGATCCAGGACGAGCAGCGCGACCAGGAGGTTCTTCGCGATCATGGAGGTCTGGCCGCCCCGGGGATAGAACTCCTCGGCGGGAAAGGGGAAGTCGGCCAGCGCCTCCCACACCCGCCTCGCGGTGTCGCCGCCCAGCGGCACGCTCGAGTGAATCCCCCGGCCGTCCTCCGTCAGCGGAACGAGGAACGCGGTGGCGGCCCGCTGCGGGTTGGTGGCGGAGATGTGCTCCGCGGACGGGGTGGCCAGCGTCCAGACGACGAAGGCCTCCCGGAGCTCGTCGTAGGGCCAGACGGTGAACACGTCCTGCTCCCAGCTCTCCACATCGCGGCCGAAGGTGCCTGCGGCCAGCTCCTCCTCGAGGTAGCCCTCGGCGCACACGACCGTGTGGATGCGACGCTCGATGGGCACCTCGACGACCTCGCCCTCGGCACAGTCGACGACGCGGCCGGTCCCGAGGCGCAGCAGGCCGTACGGGCCGCCCGGAGTAGCCGAGACCTTCCTGGAGGGCTTCGAGGTCTCCTCGGCGCTGCGCGCCGCGATCCGATACTGGACCTCGACACCAGGTTCCAGGCCGCGGTGCACGAAGCCCGGCTGGACCCCCTCGATGCGCGCGGCCTTGCCGGCTCGTGGGTCGCGCTCGGTGGACCAGAGCACCTCGTAGTCGAGGGCGCCATCCACGGGCTCCCATTCGAGCCCGATCTCGGCTCGCCCGGCGACGGCCGCCGGATGCCGGGGCGCGGCCAGGCCCCGCACCGGGTCGGGGCTCGGCGACCACCAGCCCAGCGCGACCGCCAACGCCCCGAACGCCACCATGTTGATCCGCATCACACGACGACTCCACCTACGGGGAAAGAGGTTCAAAAAAGTCTCCGCACGGTGGAGTAGGGGCCATGCTTGAGAGGAACTCCTCAGCGGACCTTCTTGCCGGTCATCACGAGGCCCTTGAGAGGGATTGAATAGATGAAGGCCGTGACGCCGGTGGCGAGGAGGCGGGCATCGTTGCCGTAGCCGTTGTTGTCGCGGTTGGGCTGGTAGGCGAAGGTGCCGTCGGGGCACTCGGCCAGGAGGAACCACCAGCGGTTGGCCTTCATCAGGGACTCGAAGGAATTCTTGTCGATGGAGGCGCCGAGCGCCCCGTAGGCCATCCCCATCAGGGGGGAGGCATGGGTATCGGGGAAGCTCTGAGGCTGCTCCCCCATCAGCTGGGCATGGCGCAGGGCGTGCGCTCTGTGCTCGCGGTGGGGGCTCATCCAGTGGGCGATGGCCGAGGTGCCCGTGCGTCCCATGTCAGCCCAGTTGCGGTCGCCTGCGACCGAGTCCCCGTACCACAGGTAGCCGTTGCTACCCGTACCGCGCTGGAGGAAGTCATAGGCGGCGAGGTGGCGCTCCTCGTCGATTTCGATGTCGCAGCGCTCCATGAGGGCGAAGGCCAGTGCTCCCTGGGCGGTGATCATCGCGATCGGACCGTAGCCCTCGAAGCCGGGATTGTGGCCCCAGCCGCCATATTGCTGCTCGGCGTTCTTGGGGTAGGCGTGCGGGTGGGACTCGCGCACCTTGGGGTTGACCTGCGACAACTTTAGGTACTGCGTGGTGCAGAGGAACTCGTAGATCTCCTGCAACTCGTCGAGCACCCAGCGGTCCTTGGTCGCGAGGTACCAC
>NYXZ01000021.1 GCA_002686595.1 Planctomycetota bacterium
CCGGCTGCGGTGCGCTTGGAGACGCTGAAGCCGAAGACCCAGCGATTGGATTGCAGGCGCAGGGCGCCGGCCTCCTGGTCAACGCCGGCGGCGGCCCGCAGGACCACCGGGCCCTCGTCCTCTCCCACGGTGAACTCCACCGTGCAGGGAGGCGACATGATGAGCGAGGGCAAGTCGGCGGAGTCCGTGCGGTAGTCCACGGCCGGAGTCAAAAGATCCACATAGGGCTCGGCCTGCGGATGGCTTTCGACCACATTCCAGCGCGCCTCGTCCGCCAGCAGTTCGCGGTGCACGCGGCGCACGGTCATGGTGGGGGGGCTGGCTGCCCACCAGATGCCGTAGACGGTGCCCAAGCAGAGGCAGGCGACCAGGCCCAGCGCGATGCCCGGGAGGCCGGCGGTCAAGCGCGCGGTGATGCCGCCCACGCGCTGACCACGGCCGAGCCACAGCAGGCTCGCCGCCATCAGCGTGCAGGCCAGAACCGCCAAGGGGGCGTTGGCATCCACAACGAACTCCGGCCGCAGAAGAGCGCGGCCGGGGGGAGCCCAGAGGAAGCCCGAGCCATGCCAACCACAGATGGTGGTGACGGAGACCAGGGCCCAGAAGGTGCGGTAGTAGCCGGCTTGACGGTTGCCCATCATGAGGCGCGCCAGACCGGCGGCGGCCAGCCCAAAGGGCAGGGCCGCGAGCAGTTCGGAGGTGAGGCCCAGGGCCGCGTGCCACTCGGCGGTGGCGGCCTCTATCTGGCGCTGGTGGACCTGGAACTCGGCCAGGAGCCTGGTGCGCAGGAGCGCCAGACCGATGCTGGTCCACAGGCCGAGAGCCAGCCATGAGGGCCCGGGCCTTTGGGGCGTCGGTGAAGGGGAGGAGGAACCGACCATGGGAGAGGCAGACTATAGGGAATGGGATTGGGTTCGGGAACGGGATGGCCCCCGGGAGCTGGGGCCGGATTGGGTTGGAGCGTGGCGCGGGCGCGGGGCTGGCGGTGATGGCGTGGCGTGGGGCGCGGCGTGGGGCGAGGCGGCGGTGATGTGGGGCGGCGTTGGCGTGGGGCGGCGTTGGCGTGGGGCGGCGTTGGCGTGGGGCGGCGTTGGTGTGGGGCGGCGTTGGTGTGAGGCGGCGCTGGCGCGCTGACGTGGGGCGGAGTTGGCTCTAGGCTGAGGTAGCGCGGTGCTGGGGTTGCGTCGTGCGGCGCGGGCCCCGAGCGCCAGCGCGCAAGAGGCCAAGGCAAGGGGGCTGGCGGGTGGCCAAGAGGGTTCGATTTAGAGGAGTTGGTCTCGGGCGCGGAGGTGGATTAGAGCCGCTTCCGTTTACAGAATGCAGCAAGCCATGCTCCCTCTGTTTCGCAGCCTGCTGGTGCTGGTGCCGCTGCTGGCGGCCCTGGACTCAGTGACCACCGCCCTGGGATTGCCGCGTCCACCTGCTGCGGCGGTCCTTTTCATGCAGAGCCTGGGGCTGTGGGCGCTGCTGGGATTGGCGGCCCTGGTGCCGGCCCTCGCCACCGAGCGGTTTTTCGCAGGCCCGCGGTCTGCGCGGAAACCGGAGGACTGGGCTCCGGGGCCGGTGGCCCTGGCCTGGTGGATGACCTTTCCCGTGCTGGCCCATGCCCGGTTGGATGCCCACACCGGTCTGGGCGGCGATCTGGCGGCGGTCCTGGCACCGCGCCCCCTGGGTGAGCTCCTGGCCCTGGTCGTGGCCAGCCTGGTGCTGGCGCGCTGGGCCGCCGGGCGCCTCTCCCGTTTGAGGCCGCGCCCCCTGGGACCGTTGCTCGCGGTGGCGGCTCTCCTGATCGGCGCGCTCCTGCCCCTGGGCGCGGAGCTGCCGGCCGGGCGCGGCGTGGAGCGGGACCCGTCCGGGTCCGGCCGCGCCGCGGCGGAGAGCCCCAACATCCTCGTCCTGGTCTGGGATACGGCGCGGGCCATGAACCTCACCCCCTACGGCGCGGCCCGGAACACCACGCCGCGTCTAGCCGAGCTGGCGGCCCACAGCATGGTGTTCGAGGAGGCGCGTTCCGTCTCCTGTTTTACGTTGACTTCGCACCTGTCCATGTTGACCGGCGTCTACCCGTCCCACCACGGGGCCAGCATGGGGCGTATGTTTTACGATGCCCTGCGCACGCCGCCCATTACGCAGGCCTTGGCCCGCGGCGGCTATCGCACGGGAGGGTTTGTGGGGACCGCGGTTCTGCGAGCGCAAACCGGCATGGACCATGGCTTCGAGGTCTTCGACGATCGCGTCGATCCCGCGGTTTGCGCCACCAGCGCCTGGTCCCTGGTTCACGATGTGCAGTCACTCTTGGCGCGTTATGTGCCTGCCATGCGTTTCAATGGTCGCCCCCATGTGATTCAAGATTTCGACCGGCCCGGGGAGGAGGTTCTGGAACGGGCCTTGAGTTGGATCGCGGCGCCGGATCCCCGGCCCTGGTTCGCCCTGGTGAACCTCTATGATGTGCATTGGCCCTATTTGCCGGAGGACCAGGCTCGCAGGCAGTTTGTGCGGCCCTACGACGGAATGGTGGATGGTTATGTCTTCCGATCTGACAGCTACCCCCAGCGTCCCCCTGAACTCGCCCTTGGTGCTCGGCTGAAGGCGGACGATAACCGCCACTTGGAGGACCTCTACGACGCCGAGTTGTGGCAACTGGATCGGGCGGTGGGGGAGTTTCTGGACGCCTTGCGGTTAGCGGACTCAAACACGGCAGTGCTTGTGGTTTCGGACCACGGCGAGGCATTTGGGGAGGGCGGGCGCTATGAGCACATGGACATCACGGAGCCCCAGGTGCGGGTGCCGTTTGTTGTCTACCTGCCGCGCACGGCGGGCGCTCCGCGGCCACCCTCTGGGAGGCGCCGGGGACGCGTATCCGGCGTGGATGTGGCGGCCACGGCGCTGGGCCTGGCAGGTTTGGAAGTGCCGCAGCACATGCAAGGCCTGGATCTGTTGGCCGCGGAGGTGCCCGACGATCGACCGCTTCTGGTGGAGGACCGCGACAAGCTGAATCTCGAGTCCATGCACTTGGCCTACTACAAGGGGCCTTGGAAGCTGGTGCAGTCTGGCCTGGGCCAGGAGCCAAGTTTTGAACTGTTCAATCTGGAACTGGACCAGGGTGGATTGGAGGATCTGGCAGCCCAGCATCCCCAGGTCGTGGCCGAGCTGGTGAGGGAGATGACGGCCATGCGCGCTACCTGGGAGCCGGACGGAGAGGGCGGCCTGGGCGGAGGGGCGGGCAGCCGCGCCCTCAGGGGATTGGGCTATGTGGGCGACTAGGAGCCCGTTGAAAACCCCCTGCTAGGGCTTCGCCATCGATGTCATCGCCGCCGCCGCTGGCTTCGCCTTGCGACGGGATTTTTTCACGGGGCTCGTAGGGCTGGCGCGAACTGGCACTAGGGGAACTGGGCACTGGAGCCAGCGGCCGCGGCTGAACCGTGGAGCTGGGCCTGGGGAGCGGATCCGGGCCCCTGGGCTCCTCGTGGCCCTACCTGGAATGGGACATTGGCCCTTGCGGCGGCCCAGGCCTCCGGGCAGAATGATCGGCCCTTTTCCCCGCTGACCAGTCAGGAGGAACCCAAATGGCCAAATCACGCACAAAAGCCGGTGGACCCACCCGGGGGCGCAGACGCGTCCGCAAGATGGGCATGGGGTCTGGCAAGACCCACGCCGCTATCCGCGCCAAGAAGCAGCGCGGTTAGGTAAGCGGCAGGGATGTCGGCTTATCCTTTCGCGCCAGCGGTCCGCCGCGCTCCCACTACCGCTGTCCCCCATGGGCCGCGGTTCCGTTTTATTGGGGCGCAGTCCAGCATGATTATGCCGCGGTTCCGCTTGGCCATGATCTTGTGCTGTGTCCTCGTCGGCACCGCCCCGCTGAAGGCGCTGGCCGCGAGGCAAGGAAATGAGGCAGGAAAGGCGCCGCCCGCATCCGAGCCGGCCGCCTTGGCTCCCAACTGGATTGGGCTGCCCGCTGGCGGTGGGCTGCTCTCCTGGATGGAGCGGGGAACGGGCAAGGCCGTTCGTCTGCGCTACCGCACCACGGGCCCGACTGGCTTCGGTCCTCCCGCCAGCGCCCTTGAGTTTGACGATGGCTTCGTGAACTGGGCGGATGTGCCCGCCCTGGCGCCGTTCAAGGGAGAAGGCGCCGGCAAGGGAGACGGCGCCGGGCCGCACTATCTGGCCGCCCGACTGCGCATGTTGGGCGAAGGCACCTACGCCTATGGCATATCCACAGCGCACTCCCAAGACGGTGGCGTGACCTGGGGGAAGTCCCGCTGGCTGCACAGCGACCGCTCCGAGAGCGAACACGGCTTCGTGACCCTCCTGCCGCGCCCGAGCGGGGGGCTGCGCGCCTTCTGGCTGGATGGGCGTGGGACCCTGGCCGGCGGCCCCATGACCCTGCGCACCCGCGCCCTCTCCCCGGCGGGCGAATGGGGACCGGAAGAGGAGCTCGACGGACGCACCTGTGATTGTTGTCCCACCCGCGCCGTGAACCTGAAGGCCGGCCGCGTGCTTGTGGCCTGGCGCGACCGGAGCGCGGACGAGGTGCGCGACATGGCCTATGCCCTGGGCACGCCCACGGAATCCGGCGCCCTGAAGTGGAGCATGCCGCGCACGCTGCACGACGATGGCTGGAAGATCGCCGGTTGCCCCGTGAACGGCCCGGCCCTGGCGGCCCCCGCGGCTGGACAGACAGGCCCGCTGGCGGCGGCATGGTTCACCATGGGACGCAACGCCCGCCCGCGGGTCCTGCTGGCCCTCTCCACCAACGAGGGCGAGAGCTTCTCCGCCCCGCTCACCATCGATGGCGGCGACCCCCTGGGCCGCGTCGATCTGGCCTACGCCCCGAATGGAGGCCTGGCCATTGTCTGGCTTGAGAAGGGCGAACAAGGAGCGCAGTGGCGCCTGCGCTTGCTGGAACCCAGCGGCGAGCTAAGCGCCCCCCGAACCGTGGCCGAGGTCCCGGCGGAGCGCAGCAGCGGATTTGCGCGCCTGGTTCCGGTGGGCGGCGATCTGTCACTGGTCTGGACCAGAACCGGCCGGGGCTTGGGGATAGCGGAGCTGGACCTCTCGGAGTAGGGCAGGTGGCCGGGGACTAATCCGGCGGTGTAGGGAGAGCCTGGTTGGCGAGGAGACGCGGGGCAGCGGGAGTTGTGTGTGTTAGCGGGATGCCGGAGTTGCGTGTGTTAACTGATCTGAGTCAGGTCGACCATCCCTAGCCCCCACCCGCCCTGGGGGACGCGCAGATCCTCGCTTGGTCGCACCCCGTCTTTGCTTTTTCTCGCTCGCCTTGGGGGAGGCACAAATAAAACGCCCCTACCCGATTGGGCAGGGGCGTCTCCTGATGCCGCTTTGGTCTGTATCAGTGCAGAACCGCGTCGATGCCTTGGGCAGCTCCGACTAGGCCAACGCTGACCAAGACCTCAAAGAACCTGCAAAGAGCATGGGCACAAAACCTGTTCATGGGGATGAACTCCTTTCTGGCGTCCCGGGGGCCGGGGGGATCCCGGATCCGCGGACACCGATCGGTGCATTTGGCTTCCGCCCGTGCGGCGCGGGCCGGGGCTGATTTTCCTGGAGCCGACGGTGCCGCTCTGACGCAAGTCCTTGTTTGAACAGGGGTTGCCGGGGCCCGGCAGCCGGGAGTTCAGAGGCGGGGCGGCGGGATCATTGGGGGATTCAAGATTCGCCTATTCCGCCGCCGAAAGCAGGTGGAATGGAAATGTCCAATCAGGCCTCCGGGGGGCACCAGAACCCCAACCAGGAAAACCCGCTGGGTCGCGTGACGCCGGCTGCGGTGGACTTGGATGGGGTGGCGGGGCAGAACAGCCCGGCCTCTGGCGGCGGGCGCAAGGGCACGGGGTCTCTGGCTTTGGTCTTCGCCCTCGCCCGTTTCAGCTTGGTGGCGAGCCTGCTCTGGGGCTTGGCCTTCAATGTCTCGGAGGTCAGGGGCAACTCCATGCGGCCGGGGATCGAGGACGGAGACCGCATCCTGGTGGATCACCTGAGTTTCTTGTTGGGAGATGTGGAGCGCGGTGATGTGGTTGTCATGCGCTATCCCCTCGACCCGAGCCTGGATTACATCAAGCGCGTGGTGGGTTTGCCCGGTGACCGCATTTGTATCCGGAACGGCGTGGTTTCCATCAATGGCGAGCTGCTGCCTGAGCCCTACATCGGCGAGGCGGATCCCTATACGCACCTGGTGACGACCGTGGAAACGGACACCTACTTCGTTCTGGGTGACAATCGGCTGCGGTCCAGCGATAGCCGCGAGTTCGGTTTCGTGCCGGCTGATTTCCTGCGCGGCAAGGTCGATGTGCGCATTTGGCCTCCCGGTCGCATGGGCTTGATCCCCTGAGGGAATGCGCCGATCCGCGACGGCTGCGAGCCGACAGGGCTTGAGTTGGTTATGCTCAGGCCATGGCGCGGGCACCTCTAGAATCAAGGGAAGAGCGAACCGCGGCTGATGCCGCCGCCGGGGCTGCCTCAGTTGCTCCGGTGTCCATCGTTACCGGTGGCGTCCGCGGCCTGGGGTTGGCGGTGGCGCGCGCCCTGCACGGACGCGGCGATCGCGTTCACATTGTCTACCGCAATTCCGCCGCCGCCGCCGAGGAACTCGAAGAGGAGTTCTCCGGTCGCATTCACCGCGCCGATCTGACTTGTGAGGATGATGTGACGGAACTGGTGTCCGCAGTGCACGCCAGGGATGGTCGTGTGGATCACGGCATTCACTGTGTCGGCCCCTTTGCCACGGGAGCCCTGCTCGACACCGACGTGGCAGTGTTTCGTGGGCTGCTCGAGCACAACACTACCAGCGCCTTCCTTTTTGCCAGGGCCCTGGCACCTCAGCTGAAGATCAGCCAGGGCTCCCTGTTGTTTTTCGGTTGCGCCGGTTTGGCGGGCATGCGCGGTCGGCGTGAGGCCGCGGCCTACACCGCGGCCAAGAGTGGTCTCTTGGTCCTCACCCGCTCCCTGGCCCTGGAACTAGCACCCCACGGCGTGCGGGCCAATATGATCTCCCCTGGCATCGTGCCCCATGCAGATGCTGACCCAACCACCTTGGACAAGACGCGTCAGGAACGAATCCCCCTGGGGCGCCCGGGCACGCCAGAGGATGTGGCGGGGGCTGCGGCTTTTTTGACTTCAGCGGCAGCGGCGCACATCACCGGTTGCGATCTAGAGGTCGCCGGCGGCTGGCAACTATAACGCTGGGGAAACTCCCCCCGCCCAGGCCATGGCGCCGGGTTTGCCTCTGCCGTTAGAGTTGTTGCCATGGACACAATACGCGACCTGAATCCCACGACCGGCGAGTGCCTCGCCGAGATCGACTGCGCTGGCAAGAATGAAGTAGAGGCGGCTGTGGCCCGGGCCCGAACCGCCTGGCCCGCTTGGCGCGCCCTGTCCATCGACGAGCGCTGTTCCCTCTTGGCAGGTGGAGCAAAGCGGTTGGGGGAACGCGCCACCGAAATCGGTGAACTGATTGCGAGGGAAATGGGCAAGCCCCTCCAAAACGGCCTGGGCGAGGCGCGTTCCTACGCCAAGCATGTGCCCAAGGAACTGGAAGAGGTGCGTGCCGCCTTGGCGCCCCAGGATTTCAAGGGGCCGGGGAGTTCCACGACACTGGTGCGCGAGCCCCATGGCGTGGTGGCGGCCATCACCCCCTGGAACTTTCCCGTGGGCATGCCCCTGGGCATCTTGGTCCCGGCCCTCGCCTCGGGCAACACCGTGGTACTGAAGCCCAGCGAACATGTACCCCTGTGTGGAGCCTTGATCGCTGAGTGTTTTGGCGCTGACCTGCCAGAGGGCGTGTTGGAGCTGCTTCAGGGCGATGGCGCTACCGGTGCAGCACTGGTGGCGGCGGACATCGACATGGTGGGCTTTGTCGGCAGTCGGGAGACGGGCATGGCGATCATGGCGGCCGCTGCTTCCGGCCTCAAGCGGCTTGTATTGGAGCTTGGCGGCAAGGACCCCTTGGTGGTGTTTGCAGATGCGGATCTCGCGGCAGCGGCGGAAGTTGCAGTGCAGCATTCGGTGCGCAACACGGGTCAGGTTTGTTGTGGCCTGGAGCGAATCTTCGTGGAGGAGAGCGTCCTCGGGCCGTTTACGGAGCTCGTTCTGGAGCAGGCTGCGCAATGGGGCCATGGCGATCCAATGGCGAGAGGAGATGCTCCCGCGGCGCCCCTTGGCCCCATGGTCAGCCGCGCACAGCGCGACAAGGTCGCGGCCCAGGTGGATGCGGCCGTGGCGGATGGGGCGCGTCTGCTCCTCGGCGGCACGGTGCCCGCAGGTCCCGGGGCTTTCTACCCGACAACCGTTTTGGCTGATGTGAGTCCGGAGATGACGGTCTACCGGGAAGAGACCTTTGGTCCGGTGGTGGCCCTGATCTCCTTCGATGGCAGCGAAGCCGAGGCCATTAGATTGGCCAACGACACTCCCTTTGGACTGGGAGCCAATGTCTTTTCCGGTGATTTACCCCGGGCCAGGCGCGTGGCCGCCGAGATGCGCGCCGGGCAGGTTGGTGTCAACCGCTACTTGGGCAGCGCTCCGGGCACACCTTGGGTCGGCGCCCGCCATTCAGGTTTTGGTTTTCTGGGAGGCGTGGAAGGCCATCGCCAGTTCACCTGGCCAAAGAGCATCTCCGAGTAGGAAGCCAGGACGGACTCGATGTCTTGAATGCTGAGCGGGTCCGGATGCAGCGGGGCGCGTTGTGCTTCGTTCCCTCCGGGAGCTCCCTCTGCTGCATGGCAGTCCGAGAATAATGTGCCGATAGTGTGCGACCAGCGATGGATCTGCGCGTCTCCCCGATGGGTGGGTGGGGGCTAGGGATGGACGGCGCAGCCCGGGAACAAAAAAACTGCCCCAAACCCTGTGAACTCCCCCCGTTCCACAAAAAAAGATCACCTGGACCCGGTCCAGCGGCTCCCCCGGAGTGCAGCCCCTGACAAGTGTACGTGCTGTGCTCCGCGCCTTTCCGAGTCCAGAGATCTTATGCCTGCTCAGACGGGCGTGTGTGCGGGGGGGTTCCCTGTTGTTGGCTGAATCGACCCGAGGGGGTTTTTACCCCAAGGCGCGCCCGTCAATGGGGCGCAGCGCTGCCTGGCGTTCGCGCACGTTTTTCTAGGTGTGCGGCCTTAATCGAACCAGGTGAACTCACCGCCGGTGGCCTCGGCGATCTTCTCCAGCTGATCGCGGTACCACTTGTTGTCTGAGTAGGCGATGGTGTGGATGACGAGTTTATGAAAGCGGTTGTGATCTTTCAGGTGCATGGTGATCCGGTTCCAGTGCACATAAAGACCCACATCCGGTTCGCCGGAGGAGAGCAGGTAGACCGTGTCGATGTCCTCGTCGGCCATGACCATCTCGAGCACCTGCCAAATGTCCTTGCGCCCCTGAAGAGGCGCCTTGTCCAAAAACTCAAGGGCTTGCTTGGCAGTGCGTTTGGCGAGTTTGACCGGGCCCTTGTCGCTGAAGGCGCGCACGGCAAGCTCATAGGTGAAGAGGTTGAAAACCAGACGGCCAGAGAGCTTCTCGAAGACTTGGGCGAGTTCGGCCTGGGCGGCTTCCTCCTTGGTGATGCCGCCGCGGCTCGCCAAGGTTTCGCCCATGGCGGCGGACTTGTCTATCAGAAAGGCCACATGGTCGCTGACCAGGCGAATGCCGTTGTAAGTGGCGACCGTGTCGCCGCCTGAAGCTGCGGTGGCCGGGCGGCCCTCGGGGAAGACAAAGGTCGCGCGGTTGTCGCGCCACCAGGCCCGCCAGGCATCAGGCCGTCGGTGCTTTTGGCCCGTGAGGTCTTGCAGAGTGGTGATGGCGCGTTCGGCCACCGCCGGCCGGCCGTCGGCCAGGGCTTCGATCAGCTGATCCACGGAGGTCTTGGTGCGAATCGAGCCCAGGCTGTCCACGGCCTGCATGCGGGGTCGCCAGTCGTCGTGCTCGCGGGCTTCGGCACAGAGTTCCTCCGCGGAATCCGGATACAGTTCACAGGCGGCGGCCAAGAGTGCACAGCGCACGCCAGCGTCCTTGTCCTTGGCGAGGGCCTTGATGATGGCGGCGCGTCCCCCTTCCGGATTCTGGCGCGCCACGGATTCCAGGGCGTTGGCCCGCAGGATGGGATCCTTGTCCTTGGTCTTCTTGCCGACGGCCTTCAGGCCTGCTTCCGACTTGATGTTGCCCAGGCTGCGGGCCGCGGCCCGCCTCAAATCCAGGTCCTTGTCCTTGAGGGCCTTGGCCAGGGATCCGCCGTATTCCGGCGCACCCCAGATGCCGAGGGCCTCGGCACACCACTGGCGCAGGCGCGGCGCGGCGCGTTTGTCATCGAGCTCCAAGCGCACACGCTCGCGAGCATAGGGGTCGGTGATGGCAATCAGCGCCTCCCAAGCCACATCCCGGTAATGGGGCGGAGACAGGAAGCCCTGGCCGCGGCCGGCGGTTTCCTCCAGCACGCTGAGCAGCAACACCACCGCGTCCACATTGTTGACCTGGACACATATCTGTCCGCCCCGTCGGGCAGCCTTCTCCTCCTTGTCGAAGAGCAGCGTGCGTGCCTCCGCCAGGCGCGGATCTTCCTGGCTCGTATTATCGACCGGCGCGTTGGCAACTACCGTCGCGCTTGATGGCGGCAGCGACCACAAGGACGCCCATGAAAGAAACAAGGCAGCGATCATTGCGGGAGGGCCGAGCCCAGACTCAGGAGTGCGTAGGAGGTGGCCAAGACCGGATTGCCTTCCCACCAGCGGGGTGCATTGTGATTGATCCAGGAACCGTTGTCCGGGCTCTGCATGGCCACCAGGCGGCCAGCCAGTTCGCTGCGCCAGGCGTGGACCTGGCCATTTTGATCGGTGATGGTGTCGGCGCCGTAGAGGTCGAGGGCGCGGGCCATGGTGTGAAAGTAGTAGAAGAGACCCTGGTAGGCGGCGGCGGGATCCGGTGACTGTTCAAAGCCCGGGTTGACATCCAAGGTGTAGTGCTCGCGTACCCATTCCCAGGCGGCCTGCATGCGCGGGTCGTCCTTCGGCAGGCCGGCGAAAATGAAACCCTTGAGCAGGGCATAGGTCATGGAGCCGTAACTGCGCGGGACCTTGCGCCCGTCGGCCAGGGTGACAAAGCCCGCTGGTGAATCACCCGGGGCATAGGCGCTGCCGCCGTCGTCGCCGGGCACGATCAGCGTGCCGTCGACGCTGCGCTCGGTGTCGTTTGACTCGGAGCGGTTTTGGCAGCGTTCGAGGAATGTCATGGCGCGTTTGAAGGCCTCGTGGTCCTTCTCCAGGCCCGAGGCGGCCAGGGCTTCGAGGGCCATCTGCAGGTTGGAGAGATCCGGGCGTTCATCGCCGCCGTAACCGATGCCGCCGTAGTACAAATCGCCTTCGCTGTAGCCCTCGCCTTCGTCGGCTTGCAGGGCAATGAGGAAGTCTCGTGCCGCGGGCAAGGCGGCCCGGTGGCGTTCTTCACCGGATGCTGCCAAGGCCATGATTGAGGCGGAGGTAATATAGGAGGCCAGCTTGCCGTCGTGGATCGAACCGTCTTCCCGTTGCAGGGATACGAGCCAGTCGAGGCCCGCGTCGATGGCGCCCTGGACACCGGCGGGGCGCGGCGCCGGCAGGCTTTGGAGAGCCGCCAGCACCATGGCGCTGATGCCCGCGTCCGGTTGACCGGGAGCGCCCCATTTGCCGGCTTTGCTGTCCTCGCTGGCCATGATCAGGAAGAGGGCGCCGCGGGTCATGGAGCCCAGGGTCTCTGTTCTGTCAGCCTCGGTGAAAGCCGGCAAGGCTGTAGTTTGGCCGGGTCCGCCGCCCCGGGGGCGCACAACTTCATAGATGCGGGAGAGTTCGATCACGGCCCGGGCCGTTTCGATCACCGAGCCCCGGGGACCGTCCCAATAACCCTCTGGGTTGCCGGCGGCCCAGAGCTTGTTCACCCGCGCTCGGGCTTTGTCCGTATCTCCGTAGATCGGGCCTAGCAGAACGCCGGGATCCCAGTCGCCCAAGTAGGCGTAGGCCCGGTCCAGGTTTTTCACCAGGGATTCGTCACCGAAGTGTTCTAGGGCGATGACCGCGTGCATCGTCTGGGCGCGCACGGCGGAACCTGATGTGCCCCAGTCTCTGATCGAGCCATCAACGCTCTGGTGGCGGAGCAGGAACTCGATGGCCAGGGAAATGAAAGGCCCGTCCTGGTGTTGGTAATGGCGCGGACATTCCGCCAGGGCGCGCAGTACCCAGGAGGTCGTCTCCACCTGACTGTGGTTCTTGTCGCCGTAGTAACCGCTGTTTGGTTCCTGCTGGCCGCGCAGCCAACGGGCGGCGGCATCCAGGCGCGCCTTGAGCGAAGCGGCCGTCCAGGCCGGGCCCTGGGCGGCCTGCGGCTTCTGTGCTGCTCCGGCTTGCTCGCGAGGGAGCTGGGCAGCGGGGCGCTGCTCCTCCTGGGCTAGGGCGGGAGTGATGAGCAGGAGCGTGGAGAGTAGGAGGCGCAAGGACATGGCTCTGGTGGTGTGTGCGGTGGGCGTCGGGTGCCAGTTTCCCGGCGAGGGCCCGGTGATAACAGCGGCATGGTAACCGGAACAACGGGCCGGGGAGGCACCAGTTCAGAGGCGCTGGGTATCTGTGGCGTCCTAAAACAGACGCCCAGCGGCCAGGGCCAGCCCCAAGCCGAGCAGCATCCACGAGCCCCCGCGCCGCAGCCAGTCCGGTGCCAGGGCGCCACCGGTCCCGGCGGCGCCACGGGCGTTGCCAGCACCAACGGCGCCATCGGTTCCTGGGGCTGCCCCGTTCTCAACGGTCTCCGGCATCCTCCCGGCTCCGCCGGTCCGCGTGCCCGGCGCCAGGCACAGCAGGGGCAAGAGGGCCAGGGCCACGGCCAACTGGCCGAGTTCCACGCCCAGATTGAAGCCGATCAGGGGAGCGATCAGGGACGGGGCCTGCGCGTCGCCGCCAGCGCCGAGGGCGGACAGGGTGCCGCCGAGGAAACCCGCGAAACCCAGGCCGTGGAGCAGGCCGAAACCAAAGGCCTCGATCCAGCGGGAGCGGCCTCCGCCGAGAAAGATATTTTCCGCCGCCACCAGGGCGATGGAGAGGGCAATGGCGCACTCCACCAAGCCGCTGGGCAGGCTGATCCATTCGAGGGCCGCCAGGGCCAGCGTCAGGGAGTGGGCGGCGCTGAAGGCCGTCACCAGGATGAAGACCGAACGCAGGCTGGAGGCGGAGAGGAAGAGCGCCAGGAGGAAGGCCAGGTGATCCCAGCCGGAGAGGATGTGTTCGATGCCCATTCCCAAGAACGCGGCGAGGCCTGTCTCGCTGTGCCCGGTGCCGTGCTCGCCGCTGGCGCTGCGGGTTACGCCGCCATCGCTTAGGCGCTGCGTCCCTCCGTCATCCCCAGCGCTGCGTGTCTCTCCGTCGCCGCTGGCGCTGCGCGCTCCTCCGCCATCGCTTGCGTTTCGCGCTCCTCCGTCATCGCTGGCGCTCTGCGCCCCTCCGTCATCGCCGGCGTAGGAGCGCGCTTGCGAAAGATCGTTGGCGCTACCTTGCGTTTGTGGTTGGCCGTTTTTGTTTGGCCCCGTGGCCAACTCGGTGGATGCGGCGGCCCCGGCGCCAAGGGGCGCGGAGAAGCTCACCTGGCGTTTGTCCCAATTGAACTGGGCATCCCCGTGGCGACGACCGTCCCACAGGATTTCATTGAAGTCACGGTGTCGGGGACTGTCCTTCAGGAACAGGTCCACCTCCACGGTCAGCTCAGCCAGGGATTGGGGACGGGGGAAGATCAGCTCGATGAGAATCAGCTCCCGGGCCGGCCCGAAGATCGAGGCCTCCTCCGCCACTTCCAGGGCGAGGGTGTCGAGCTCTCCCTTGAGCCTGTGGGTGCCGGCGCTCAGCCGGTAGTGGTCGGCCAGATACGCGGCCATGGCGGAGCGCTGCTGCTCCAGGTCCCGGGGCGTCACGGAGCCGTCACCGTCGGGGTCTAGATCACCGAGCACCTCGAGCCAGGAGAGCCCTTGGGATATCAGGGAAACCGTGATGCGCTCGTCCTCGACGCTGATGCGTGAGGCGCTCAGGGAATCCGCGTGGAGTGTCGCCACGCTCCTCGCCGTCACGCCGGTCGCCGTCACGCCGGTTGCGGCCATGCCGCTCGCTGCTACGCAGTTCGCTGCTACGCAGTTCGCTGCCATGCCAGTCGCTGCCATGCCAGTGTGCGTGGCGGCCGCGCTGACCAGGAGCGAGATGAAAAACCTCTTGCGCATCCCGCGAGCATAGCGCTCTGGCGGGGCGGTAGAATCCCCCGAGGTCAGCTGATGACTTCCGACACCCCCAATCCCATCCACCGCGCACCCCATCTGACCACGGTCTTCACCAAGCGTCCCATTCCCGGACGGGTGAAAACGCGCCTCTGTCCGCCGCTTAGCCCGGAGCAGGCGGCGGAGCTGGCCCAGGCCATGCTCGATGACACCCTGGCGCGCCTTGCTGCCCGGAGTGATTTCATGACTGCCCTGTGCGTCGCGCCGCCTGGGCCGGGCGCGGGCGCTGACGCGGCGGAGGCAGAACGGGAGTGGTTTGGGGAACGGTATGGCGCGGAGCTCCAGGTCACGCTGCAGCGCGGCGCGCAGTTGCCCGAACGCTTGGAGCAGCACTTCGCCGCCGCCTGTTCACGGATGCCGGGCTGTACCCAGGTGGTGCTCGGGAGCGACGCGCCGACCTTGCCCCTTGAGCGCGTGGGCGAAGCTCACCGCGTCCTGGCCGAGGGTGCCAGCGATGTGGTGCTCGGGCCTGATTTCGGCGGCGGCTATTACTTGGTGGGTCTGCGCAAACCGGCGCCGGTTCTGTTTCGCGGCATCCCCAGCTCCAGCGCTGGCATGTACGAACGCACGGTCGCCGCCGCCCGCGGCGCTGGCCTGCGCGTCTTTGAGTTGGCGCAGCACGGGGATGTGGATACCCACCGCGATCTGGAACGGTTGGCGGGGGAGGCGGACGCTTCCTGCCCGCGTACGGCGACCTGGCTGGCAGCGCGGCGGGGAGAGCGAGCCTGAAGCGCGTCCGGGCCTTACTCCGGGGCCAGCCGCACGGCCGTGCCGTAGCACAAAAACTCGGCGGCGCCCTGGGCGATCAGGCTGGTGGCGAAACGCATGTTCACGATGGCGTCGGCTCCCAGGGCCGTGGCCTCGGACACCATGCGATCGAGGGCTTGCTCGCGGCTCTCCGCCAGCAGCTTTGTGTACTCCTCAATTTCCCCGCCCACCAGGTTCTTGAAGAAGGCACCGATGTCCTTGCCCGCGTGGCGGGCGCGCACCGTGTTGCCGCGCGCCAGGCCGATCAGTTCAGTTATCTCTCGCCCGGGAACGGTGTCGGTGGTAGTTATGATCATCGCTTGACGACGGTGTAGGGGTCCAGTGAACGGGTGCGTAGCCGGCCGCGCAGGACGGCCAGAAACCACAGGCCAAAGCCCGCCGCGGAGGCCAGCAGGAGGACCTTGGGGACGGTCTCCAGTTTATCGTCAATGGCGATGGCGTAGAGTGCCCAACCGAGGAGGCCGCCGCTGGAAACCAGGACCAAGAAGGCTCCCAGGCCCAGGCTGGCCTTTTGTATCGGATCTTGTTCCAGGCGCGCCCACTCATGGTCCATGGGCTCGCTCGGGGCTGACTGGCGGGCGAGCAGGGAGAGGGAGCGCAGGCGCGCCACCTCCCGGGCCAGGGGCGGCTCGGCAGCCAGGCGGGCCTCGAAGGCGGCGCGTTCCTGGGGAGCGAGCTCAGCATCCACATAGGCCATGGCGCTGAGCTCGTCGGGTGTGGGCTTGCGGTCGGGGCTACTCATCAGTTTGCCTCGCGGGCGCTTTCAGGAGGAATCTCTTCGAGGATCGGTTCCAGGCGTTCCCGCAGGCGACGACGGGCGTGGAAGAGGCGGGACATGACCGTGCCCTGCGGGATCGAGAGGGCCGAGCTGATTTGGAGATAGGAAAGGTCCTCGAACTCGCGCAGGGTCAGGATCTCCCGGTCGCGAGCGGAGAGCAGGGCGAAGGCCCGGCGAAAGGCGTCTTTGCGTTCGTCCCGGCAGGCGTTTTCCTCGGGGCCGGGAGAGGGGTCCTCCACCTGCCAGTCGATGGTCTCGCCATTCTGGTCTTCCGCCGCCAGTGAAGTGACTCGCAGGCGGCGGCTCTTGCGCAGGTGGCTGATGCAGGTGTTGCGCAGGATGCGGTGGAACCAGGGCAGGAAGGGCTCGCCGTCGCGGAAGGTTTCGCGGGCCCGAAAGACCTTCATGAAGGTCTCCTGGGTCATGTCCAGGGCGTCTTCCCTGGAACCCACCAGGGATTTGGCCACGCGATAGGCGCGCCCGCGCAGCAGGGCGGTCAGGGACTCGAAGGCCCCCGTCTGGCCGCTTTTCACGGCGCCCATTAAGAGTGTGGCTTGGTTGGTCATTTCGTCCCCTCTGTACCCGTCTCCGGCGGGTTCATTCAGGGCTGTTTGCGTTTTCTCAGGCACCGTCGCTCCCTCCCGCGGCCAGGGCCAGGGCGTGCCCGGCGGCGCGTTGCGCTGCTCCCGGGCCGCCCAGGTTGGCCGCTGCCCGCCCCAGGCCGGCGGCGCAGTCCGCGCGCCATTTGTCATCGTAAAGGGCGCGCTCCAAGGCGGCCCGAACGGCCTCCCGCGGGCCCTCGCCGTGGAAGCAGAACTCCGGCAGCAGGGCCTCTCCGGCCAGTAGATTGACCGAGGAAAAGAAGGGCGTGGAGAGAGCGTGGCGGTAGAGCCATTCCTCCCGGGCGGTGCCCAGGCGATAGAGGACAACCGTGGGCAGGCGGTGGTGCAGAAGATCGAGCAGGATGGTGCCGGAGACGGAGCAGGCGGCGCGGGCTCGGGCCAGGTTGGCGTGCAGGTCGCCGCAGAGGATGCGGATGCTGAGCTCGGAGGGGGGTTGGGCTTGGACGATGGATTCCAAGAGCGGTCTGTTGGCCTGGTCGTCGCTCAAGATTTCCAGCGGGGGAAGAGGGTTATCGGANGGANGCGGNTTGNCGGCGGCGGCGCGAGCACGCAGGACCTCCAGCATCCAGGGCAGGTTGCGTTCGATGACCGAGCGGCGGCTGCCGGGGAGCAGGGCCAGGGGAGCGCCCTCCCGGGGAGCTTCCTGCGCTTTCGGAAGCTTGGCCAACTCGTCCGCCAGGGGGTGGCCGACGTGGGCGACGGTGACTCCCTGGGCGGCGAACCAGTCCGGTTCGAAGGGCAGGATCGAGGTGGCCAGATTGACGGCCCGGCGATAGGCGCCCAAACGCCAGGGAGCCCAGGCCCAGAGTTGGGGGGTGACATGGTGCATGACCGGGACGCCCTGGCGGCGGGCGGCGCGGGCCATGGGGATGTGCAGGGCCGGTGAGTCCACGGGCAGGAAAATGTCGGGGCGCCAGTCGGCGAAGCAATGCTCGGCCTTGGCCAAGAGGTCGGTGTAAAAGGAGAGGGAGGCGGCGACGCCCGAGAGGCCCATGGTGGCGCGCTCCACGGGATCTGCCAGGACCTCCGCGCCGGCCTCCGCCAGGGGTGGTCCGCCCAGGCCGAGCACTTGGGGCGCCGGGGCTCCGGCGGCGGCCAGCCGTTCCCGCAGGGCTTCGAGGAGCCGCAGGGTGTGGCCCTCGCCGGAGGCCTCGGCGCAGGAGAGGAAGACCCGCAGCGGGCGCTGGAGAAAGGGGGCCGCGGAGGGCAAGGCGGGTACCGGGTCAGGGTCCCGGGGGCGGCCGAGCAGGGCGCTGAACTGCGCCAGGCGGCGGCGGCGGCTGAGGGCGAAGGCCAGGGAACGCGTGGGCAGGAGCAGGCCGCCGCCGAGGGCGCGCAGCACTTCCCCAGCGGCCCGGGCCCGGGCCGGCAGCGGGGGGGCGTGGGCCAGGGCCAGAGGGGTGGGCTCTTGTGTGACGCTTTCCATGGATGGGCGTGGGCGGCGGCCGCTGGAGTCGTGTGGCCTTTGGGCTCGGGAGCCGGAGAGGTGCGGTTTGGCCATGTCCACGGGCCAGGCTCGCAGCGGGGGGTCGAGATTCGCCGGGCGGGTACGCCCAGGATAGGTATCCACGCGCCCGGTTGCGCCCCCGAGTCAGGATCCGTGAAATGATGCCATGTTGCGTCTGGTCGGTTTTTTCCTCATCACGCTGGTGGCCCTGCAGGTCCTGCGCCAGATCCCGGTCCTCGGGGCCATCTTCGAGATTCCCTTCCTGGGGTTCTGGGGGGCGGCCATCCTGGTCAGCATGGCCTTCTCCGCCGGGGCCCGGGCGGCGGTGGACGGGCGCCGCCGCCGCAGCCTGCAGCGCAGTTTCGGCGCGCTGGATCTGCCCAACAACCGGGGCAAACTGGGCTGTCTCCTGCTCAGCCAGGGCCGGGCGGGCAAGGCCCTCGGACACCTTCAGGCGGCCGTGGATGGAGAGCGGGAAGTCACCGAGTGGTCCTATCGCCTGGGGCTGGCCCAACTGCGCCTGCGGAATGTGGCCGGGGCACGGGAGTCCCTGGAGCGGGCGGCGGCGATGGACGAGGAACACGGTTACGGCGGCGTGCTGTTGGCCCTGGCCCACGCCAGGCGCAGGGGCGGAGACGCGGCCGGGGCCTTGACTGCCCTGGAGCGCTTTGAACGCAATCACGGGCCCAAGCCCGAGAGTGCCTTTAGGCGGGGGCGGGCGCTGGCGGCTTTGGGACGGCGGGATGAGGCTGCTCTGGCCTACGGCTCCGTGGCGGAGTTGGCCACGGCGGCCACCAAGTATCAGCAACGGGAGGCGCGCCTCTGGCAGTTGCGGGCAGCCCTCGCGCGGGTTGGATTTTGATTGAGCCTCTCCCGCGGGCGGTGTGCCGGTGACCGTTGAACCGACCATGGTCCTGCTCAAGGAAGACGCCCTCGGCCGCGTGGAACTCTTGGAGGGAGCCGCGGGCAAGGTCGTGCGGCGCGTGGCCTGTGGCGGGCGGGTGCTTGGATCGCGCCTGGTGGCGCGCGGCTTGTTGCGACGGGAACGGCGCGCCCTGGAGGCCCTGGCGGCCCTGGAGGAAAGTGCCGCCGGCGAGTTGCCCGTGCCGCGCCTGGTGCGGGGGGATGGTGGCCCGGATAGGGGAGAGCTGTTGCGCTCTTGGATTCCTGGCCTGGCCCTGCATCGCGCCACGGAGCTGCCGGTGGATTTCTTTGACCTCTTGGACGAGTTGGTCTGCGCCATGCACGGCTGTGGCGTGTGTCACAACGACTTGCACAAGGAACAAAACATTCTGGTGGGGGAAGACGGGCGACCTTGCCTGGTGGACTTTCAACTGGCCAGCGTCCACCGGCGCGTACCGCCTGGCCGTGCTCGCGAGGATCTGCGCCATGTGCAGAAACACCGCCGGCGCTATACGCGAGGTGGACGTGGGCCGGCGGGTCTGGCGGAACTGGACGGGACGGGAGAGGGAACTCGTGTTCAGAGTCACGGACTCACGAGCCGTGGCCTCACGAGCCGTGGCCTCGGCCACGGACTCGAACGCGGCTTGAGCGCGCGCCTCTGGCGGCGGTTTGTGAAACCGATCTACCGGCGGGGGACAAATGCCCTGGGACGCCGGGACTGGGAGGAGCGCCGACCGAGTAGCGGGCCCTGGCCGAACTGGACCGGGCCCGTTGGGCGCCGATAAAGCGTCGGTGGGACAAAGCGCTTGGAGTCCGCTGGAGAAAGTCCCATCGCGAGGCGCAGCCAGCGGCGGCGAGGCCGGGAAGGCGAGACGGCGGAAGCGCCATGTTGGGCCGCTGAGCACGGCGCGACGAGCCTGACGCTGCGTCGGCGTCGCCGCCGTCGACGACATCGATGACCTCGCCGCAGTAGGGACTATGTCAACGGACTCCTAGTCGTTCGGCTGGGGCCCGGGCGCTTCCATTGATAGGAAAGCGGCCAGGAGCCTTTCGCCGTGCTCCGAGAGGATCGACTCCGGATGGAACTGGACGCCGACCTGGGGCAGGGTGCGATGGCGCAGGGCCATGATCTCGCCGTTCTCGTCCCGGGCACTGACCTCGAGCTCCGGCGGCAGGCTGGCCTCGTCCACCGCCAGGGAGTTGTAGCGCATGCAGTGGAGCGGGTTCGGCAGGCCTGCGAAGAGGCCGCGGCCGTCGTGGAGCACGCCTCGTGTTTGGCCGTGAACCAGTTCCCGGGAGGTGCACAGGGAGCCGCCCCAAGCCAGGGCCAGGGCCTGGTGCCCCAGGCAGATGCCGAGGATGGGCAGGGCCTCGTCCAACTCGTCCAGGGCCGCCAGGCTGCAGCCGGCTTCCCGCGGCGTGCCCGGGCCGGGGCCGATGACCAGGCGTTGCGGAGCCAGGGCGCGGATAGTGGCGAGGTCCGTGTCCCGCGCCGGCAGCACACGCACGCGTTGCCCCAGGACCTGGAAGGCCTGGGCGATGTTGAAGGTGAATGAGTCGCGGTTGTCCAGTAGGAGGAGCACGGGCCCAGTGTAGCTTCCCCCGGGCCAGGGTTGGTTTTTGGGCGGTTTTGGGCCCCGGGGCGGCCGGCGGGACGGAAGAGCGGAAGTGGAGGCGCCGGTGATCCTGCGGGGCGTTGGATTCCCCCCCCGGGCTTCCTATGGTGACTTTGATGAAGATTGTGATCGTCGGTGCGGGCGAGGTGGGCTATCACCTGGCGGATGTGCTCTCGCGGGAGGAGCACCAGGTCTCTGTTGTGGACGGGGACCCGGGCAAGTCCCGGCGCATCATGGAGTCCCTGGATGTGCAGGTGGTGCTGGGTGACGGGACCCAGGCGGATGTGTTGACCCGGGCCGGAGCTTCCAAGGCCGATTTGGTGGTGGCGGTGACGGACTCTGACCATGTGAACATGCTGGCCTGCACCCTGGCCAAGCACCTGGGCGCGGCGCGCGTCATCCTGCGCCTCAAGAACATGCAGCCCCTGACGGGCTACCACTACTTCTACAAGCAGACCCTGGGCTTTGATGTGGTGCTCTCGACTTCCGAAATGGCGGCTGAGGAGATCATCAGCTCCGTGCGCGAACAACACGCCTTGGAGGTGGAGACATTCGCCGACGGCAAGGTGCAGCTGCGGCGCCTGCGACTGCGCGAGGAATGCGAGCTGACCAGCGAGGAAATTCAACAACTGCGTTTGCCACAGAATGTTTTTGTGGTGGCCGTGGCGCGCAAGGACAAGTTCTTCATTCCCACGGGCGAGGATCGTCTCGAACAGGGGGACCATGTTTACGTGGCCGGCAAGGCGGCGGACCTGGATGCCTTCGAGCGCCTGTCCGGTGTGCCCAGTCTGGGCAAGCGCAGCGTGGTGGTCATGGGGGGCGGCGCCATCGGGCGCGAGATCGCGCGCAAGCTGGCCCCGGCACCTGGCATCTCCCTGCGCATCATCGAAATGGATGCGGGCCGCGCCCGGGCCCTGGCGGCGGAATCCGGTGGCGAGACCATGGTGTTGGAGGGGGATGCCACCGATCTGCAACTGCTCATGGAGGAGCGCATCGGCGAGGCGGATGTCTTCATCGCCACCAGCAATGACGATGAGTGCAACCTGATCGCCTGCCAACTGGTGCGTTCCCTGGGCGTGGAGCGCACGGTGGCCCTGGTCAACAAGGCCTCCTATCAACAGATCTACGACATACTCGGCATCGACCGTGGTATTTCCCCCCGCGTCCTGTGCGCCAACCGCATTCTGCGCTTCGTGCGCGCTGGTTCCAGTGCAGCTATCGCGGTGATCGGAGAAGGCCGGGCGGAGGTGCTCGAAATGCGGGCCCGTTTCCTAGACGGCAAGACAGAGCGCCGCGTGCGCGAGTTGGGCCTGCCCCGGGGAGCCGTGCTGGCCGCCCTGGTGCGCGGCGAAGAGGTCCTGATCCCCTCGGGATCAACGGATGTCCTGCCAGATGACCGCGTGCTGGTGGTCACCCTGCCTGAACATCTGGAGACCGTGGAGCGCCTCTTTGGAGCTCTCTAACCCTCGATGAACTTCCGCGCCGTCGCTTCCATGCTCGGCCTGGTGCTGCTGCTCCTGGCCTTCTTTCTGCTCGCGCCAGCGGCCGTGGGCTACTACTTCGACGAACCGGATGCGGTTTCCGCCTGCCTGATCTCCGCCCTGGTTTCCGCAGCCATCGGCGCCGCCCTCAGCCTGCCAAACCGCCACCGCACCGTTACCAGCGAGGGCCGCCCGGATTACTTCCGGCGCGAGGGTCTGGCGGTGGTGGGCCTCTCCTGGATTGTCTGTGGTGCCGTGGGAGCTCTGCCCTATCTGCTGGCCGGGACCTTCAATGGTTTCGTGGATGCCTTCTTCGAAACCACCTCGGGCTTCACCACCACCGGCTCCACGGTGCTCTCGCCCGAAGGCATCGACGGATTGCCACGGGCCATCTGCTTTTGGCGCTCCTTCACCCACTGGCTGGGTGGTTTTGGAATCGTGATGGTCTTTGTGGTGCTCTTCCCCACCGGTGGGCGCAGCCTCTTCCGTTCAGAAATCCCAGGCATCGCCCGCGAGGCCGGCCAGCAACGCGTGCGCGACAGTGCCATGGGACTGATGCGCATCTATCTGGGCCTCAGCATCCTGGAACTGATCCTGCTGTGGAGCACGGGCATGGGCTGGTTTGACGCCACCGTGCACACCTTCGGCACCATCGCCACCGGCGGCTTCTCCAGCCACTCCGCCAGCGTGGCCTACTTCCTGTCATGGAAGGTGGAGCTGATTATCGTCGTGTTCATGTTCCTGGCGGGTCTCAACTTCGCCATCTTCGATGTGTTCCTGCGCGCTGGGCCGCGGCCGGCCTGGCGACGATTGGTGGGTTCCTCGGAAGCGCGTCTTTATGTGGGCATCATGGCTGGAGCAATCATCTTCCTGACCTGCCTGCTTTGGTTCTGGGGAGGGAGCAACGGCGATGCGGCCAGCGACCTGCCGGATTACCGGAATCTGGGACAAGCCCTGCGGGACAGTCTGTTCCAGGTCGTGTGCCTCAACACCAGCACGGGCTTTGGCACCGCTGACTTCGACCAGTGGCCCCAGGTGGGCAAGCTCACGCTCATGTTCCTGGCGGTCATCGGCGCCTGCGCCGGATCGACCGGTGGGGGCCTCAAGGTTATTCGTCTTGTGATCGTCGCCAAGGCCGCCATTACAGGGGTGCGCCGTTTTATCCGGCCACGGGCGATCCACGCCGTGCGTGTGGACGGTCAGGCAGTGGATGAGGCCTCGGTGGCTTCGATTACCGGTTACTTCGGCCTTTGGATTCTGGTCTTCGCCGCTGGCACCTTCGTCCTGACGGCCTTTGACCTGGACCTGGTGAGCGCTTCCACGGCGGTGCTGGCCACCTTGAACAACATCGGGCCGGGCTTGGCGAAGGTCGGCCCGACGATGAATTTTGCCGAGTTGCCGCAGTTGGCCAAGCTGCTGCTCAGCCTCTTCATGATCTTCGGCCGCTTGGAGTTCTACGCGGTGGTGGCCCTGTTTGTGCCGAGCTTCTGGCGCGCTTAGACAAACGCCGAGGCCGCGCCTAGAGAATGTCTTCGCGGTAGACCCAGGGACGGCGGCGGCCGGCGTCCTTGCGGTGGGTCACCATGCGCCACAGGTGGGCGGGGCCGACGACCGTCAGGTACTCGTTTTTCCCAGCGGCGGTGTCGAGGAGCAGGCGTCCGGAGACCAGGCCCACCAGGCGCCGCCCGCTGGGACCATGGCGGTACACGCCAGCTCCAACCTGGTCGGCGCGGCCGACGAGCTGGGAGGGGATGCTGAGCAGTGACCCCCAAACGCGCGGGTCGCTGTGGGCGGTTACCTCAGCCTCCCAGGGGCCGTTGGCGTTGCGCCCGGCGACTAGCAGAGTCTCGCCTGCCACGGGTGGCGCGAAGTCCAGGGCTACCCGAGGCAGGGAGATGTCCGCCTCGGCGGTGAAGATGCCGCCGCCCACGGGTTCAATCAGCGAGCCCTCGATGCTCGGGCCGTCCCCGAACCAGATCCTCATCTGGACCGGGCCTGAGCGGGCCGTGCGGCCCAGGAAGACCACGCCGTAATCCGTGGAGACGCCCAGTTCCGTGCCGCCGGAGGTGAGCAGGGTGACGGTGGGGTCAACGGCGGTGCGCGTGCCAACGCAACTCGTCAGGATCAGGGCGAACAGGAGGGGGATTTGCTTCATGGGTGCTTGTCTATTCGGCAGCCTATTTGAATTCCTCGAACCATTCCCGGAACTGATCATTGTCCGGGGCCATTTCCGTGGCCAACCCCGCCTGTGCCTTCGCCTCCGGGTCCGTGGGGGCCTTGTCTCCTGAACGGGAGACCGACATGCCGCCGGAGCCCCTGGCCCCGGTGGATAGGCGGCCCGCCAACACCTGGGAGTACTCAAAGCGGAAGCTGGCGTTCAGGGGGTCCAGCTCAATGGCCTTGGCATAGTCTTCCTTGGCTGGCCCGCGCTGGCCGGTGAAGGCCCGCGCCCGGGCGCGGGCGGCCCAGGCCCGAGGATCGGAAAAGCCCGCGTCGATGGCGGCTGTCAGGTCTTCTAGTGCATCAGAAAACTGCCATTGGCGCACGGCCCGATAGCCGCGTTTGAAGCGGGCCAGGGGAGCCTCGATGGCGATTTCCTTGACGAAGGTCTTCCACTCCGTTTCCAGCTTGTCCAAGTCCTTGACCTTGATCTTCTTCAGCAGCAGGTCGCGGATGTCTGCGGGTGAGACCTTTTTTCCAGTGCCGGTCACGCCGCCGCCGGCGACGATCTCAAAGTCGATGCCCTTCTCCAGTGTGTAGAGTGCTTTGAAGAACTTGCCGAAGCCCTTGGCGTACTTGCCACGGTTGTAGTTGTTCAGGAAGTAGACGAAGGACCAGGCGTGGGCGTATTCAAAACCGCTGAAGGCATCGCGGTTGATGAAGAAGAGCTCCTTGAGCTTGGTGTCCTTGTCATTCTCGATGGCTTGCTGGACCGTAAGGACGCGGTCGGTTTGAAGTTGCCCGGGCTCGATTGTGATCTTGCCGCGTTTGTCCTGGCTGACAATGGCCGAACCGAAGTAGTCGGCCACTGCTTCGTTGAGCCAGATCTGTGGTTCGTACTGCTGGTCTATCAGGAACGTCAGGAGGTGCGTGCACTCGTGCAACCCCACCCACTTGGCCAGGTCCGGGTCTTGGTAGTCGTGGTAGAAGTTGAGTGTGTTGTCATGGGCCCAAAAGTAGCCCAGGATGCTGGGCCCCACATCGGCGGCTGATAGTTCATGGAACTCGTCACGGCTCTTGTAGATGTTGACGGTCATCTTGAGCTTGCGGTATTTGGGCGTGGGCTTGATGCCGATGCGCTTGTCCATCAGACCGTAATAGGCCTCGAGCATGTCGCTGTAGAACTCCAGCAGTTCCGGCGAGGTATTGCTGCGCACGATGAAGTGCTTGGTCTCCTGCTCCCAGGCGTTGCTGAAGTCTGAATGGGCGGCCAGTTCCTCCAGCCGCTCCTTCATCTCCTCGTGCTCCTTGCGCAACTCGTTTTCGTAGCGCACCTTGCTCATCCACTGACTGCGGTACTTGACATAGCCCTTTTCGAGCTTCTCCCGCTCGGTTTCGTTCTGGGGCACGTAGTCGGACATGTCGCCCTCGATCTCCACCTCGCTGATGCCCTGGTCGGCGCCGACTTCCACGCTGCCATTGGCAAAGGTCAAGGTGTATCCCGTCTCACTCTTGCGCGCCTTCTGGGGCGTCAAGACGCGACCATCGGTTGTCAGCACGCGGTCCGCCAGCACCGGACGCGGAACCAGGATCAACGCCAGGCCCAGGCCCAGGACAAGTCTGCCACTCATGTTCAGGACTCCGTGTACTTGAGCCAAAGTTCTTCCATCTTCTGCCAATCAACACCGGCGAAGGCCTGTTCCACGGCGGCCTCCTTGTCTCCCGTTGCGCCGAGCACTTCCATGTATTTGTCCAGGATGTCGCTCCAGGAATCGTCCCAACCGCGCACGTTCTTTTTGCCCGTGCGCAAGAAGTAGATGAAGGACCAACCCTGGGCGTAGTTCTGCCAGCCGGCGTAGTTGTACTCGTTCCCGCCGTAGTACTGCGCCTGGGTCCAGGTGACGAGTTCCTTGAGAGGCACGAAGTCCTTCTCGCGCAGGGCACCCTTGATGTCCGGGACGCGTTTTTGATAGCGCGTCAGTTTGAACTTGCCGTGCTTCCACTCATAGCCACCGTAGAAATCGCCGGTGCCTTCGTTGTACCAGCTGTGGGGGCTGATGTTCCCGTAGAAGTAGAAGATGTACTGGTGAAAGGCCTCGTGGTTGAGCGTGCCCCAGGTGGCTGAGCGCCCACGGGTGGCCTTGGCGTCGTAAACCACGAGTTCCTCGTCAACCCAGTTCCAGTAGCCGTTGGATTGGGGCGGCCCGCCGTAGCTGAGATAGGTGGCCTCGTCCTTGCAGACCCGCACGACGCTGGTCTTGGACTGCTCCATGGGATCGGCCGGAGCGGCCGTCGTGGCCTCTGGGTCGGGCTCTTCCCCGCCCTCCTCCCGTTCCAGTTTGGCCCGCGCCTCGCGGGCGATCAGGGCCTTCTCCAACGGGTAGTCCGCTTCGTAGATTTCGCGGATTGCTTCCAGGCGCTCCAGCAACTCCTTGTTGAAGCGCTTGTCAGGGTTGCTGGTGAGAACGAAGTAGTTGGGCGTTTCCAATAGCTGCCACTCGTCGCCCAGGGTCTTGACGTGATCCTCTAGCTTGGCGCGTTTGCGATCGCGTAGGGATCCGCCGGCTGGTTTGGTGGCCGCCTTGCGCTCGACCTTGAGCTTCTTGAAGGATGACTTGGCCAGGGAGCGAAAGGCCTTTTCCCACTTGCTCCACTTCTTCTTCTCGCCCGGCCCGACGCCCACATAGGCCACATCGACATCGGGCTCGAGGCGGTAGAGCATGGCGTAGACCTTCATCTGCTCCTGGCCCTTCTTGGCGCCGTAGATGTACTCCGTGGACTCGACCTTGCTCAGCTTGTAGTCCTTCTCCTTCTCCAGTTTGAAGCCGTTGCCATTGACGCGTTTCTTGATCCAGGTATCCAGGTCCTTGTCCACACGCAGGTACTTGCCCTCCTCTGGGGCGGCCTCCGGGCGGCGGTCGAACTTCAAGAGCCAGGTGTGCAGGAAAAGCGGCTCATCCGGGGAGAGCTGGATGTACTTGGTGTTGGCCGGGTCGAACTTGAGGATCAGGTTGCCGTCGTCCGGCGCCGGGGGGATCGTGACCCAGCCCTTGGGCGTTTTGACCTTGAAGCCGTAGAGGTGCTCGTCTTCGTAGTAGTTGCCCGGTTTGGGGGCTTGGGCCATGGCGGGCAGCGCCAAGGTACTGCCCAGAAGCAGTGTAAATAGCGAGAGCCCGAGCCTTGCCAGCCTGTGATAGCCGGGGGCGTAGACGGGTGCGGAGCGATGGGCCATGTGGTGCTCGGATTGTGTGCCTGTGCCGTCGGAGCCGAGGGCGTTCCCCGGCATGGAGCGCCGGGTAGGCAAGGAAATGTGGTGGGGGCGGCCACCATGAAAGCAAGCGGGGGAGCTGGGCGCAAGTTGGCCTGCCGATCAAAGCTTGCCAGGTGTCCTCCGATCCTCGAAACTGGCGCCCATGCGCAAGGCAATCCTGTTTCTCGCCATCCTGGCCCTGGGCGCCGGACTAGCTGCGTGGGGCGTGCGTTTATTAGATGCCGCGGCGGAATCGGGGCCGGCTGCCGGGGCAGTGGAGCGCGGGGCAGTGACGAACGCGCCCACGGAACTTGTGGACAGTTGGCAGGGCGCACGATCCGGGACATCCGTGTCCGATGAGGCAGCGGATAAGCGGGCCGCGTTGCGGGATACGCCCGGACCAGGGGCAATTGGGGGCCAGGAGGCTCCTGGGCAGGGGCACATCAGGGGCCGCATCCTGGGATCTGACGGCGCCCCTGTGGCCGGCGCGCGGGTACTCCTCGGCGGGCCCGGCAGCCGTGCCCATCCCCTCTCCTTGGAGGCGGAACTGGCGGAAGGAGCCCCCGGTGTGCAGGAGATGATGAGCGCTGCCAGCGGCCACTTCGAGTTCTCCGGGCCCGTGCCCGTGCCAGGGATCGAGGACCAGCT
>NYXZ01000101.1 GCA_002686595.1 Planctomycetota bacterium
ACGATCCAGCCGAAGATCAGCAGCGTGCCGGCGACGATGGAGACTTTCAGCCAGCGTCTCACGAAGGGGTCCACGGTCAACACGCCGGCGGAATCTGCCTTTTGGGCGGCGGCGAGCTTGCCCGCTCCCCGGAACTTGATCAGGGACCAGGCCACGGCCACGGTCATGGCTCCGCCGCCCACCCAGCGCATGGAGTTGTCCGGCCAGGCGCTGGCGTTTGCACTGCCGGCAGCCACTCCTGCCAGGCCCCAATCTCCCATCAGGCGCAGGGCGCTGCCGGAGAAGACCAGCAGGGCCGTGGGCAGCGTCAGGAGGCCGCCGATGCCGAGGTAGATGGGGTTGAAGGGCATCTCCAGGGAGAAGGCCCGGTCGGCGTTTTTGCGGGCGAAGAGCACGATGTGTTCGTGCACCAGGCCGAGTTTGGCGACCAGCGGCGCCAGAAAACTAGCCAACAGGCCGAGGACCAGGGAGCGGCCAAGGCGTGGCCGGTCCTCGGGCCGCGCGGCGGCGGCCTCGATCATGGTCTCGCAGGCGCGGGCCTCCGGCGCCGGCAGGGAGGGGTCGCTGAGGAACTTGCGCGTGGCCAGGCCGACAAAACCGATGCCCAGTAGGCTGCCCGCCACCGAGAGCAGCATCAGCGTGGGGATGTCCACGGCGGGCGCTTCGAGCCCGCGGCTGGTGTAGAGGATCTGGAGCAGGGGGGCCGTGAAGATCACGCCGGCGGTGACGGACATGCCGCCCGAGCCGGCCACCTGGGCGATGTTCAGGAAGCGGCGCCCGCGGGCACCGGAGGCCCGGGCTGAGAAGGCGCCCCAGGCCACCAGGATTACCAGGGGGCTGACGCCGGGTGTGATGCCGGCCTTCAGGCCGGCGATCACGAGGGTGCCGGAGAGCAGGGCGGAGATCAGGACGCCGAAGAGAAGTGAGAGACGGTCTGAGTGCTCTGGATGCTCTGAATACATGGTGGGGTAGGGGGCCGCTGGACCGCGGCAGTAGAACCCATGGTCCTGGGCTCCTGCAACCGTCGCCTGGCAGCTCTCCCCGGGGACTTTCCCGGGGCGCGAGGTGAGATCAGGGGGAAAGCTCCGGCAGCTGATGCGGGCCGGTCAGTGCCGAGCTGGCCCAATGACCCTGGAAGTTGATTCGGCGGGTATTGGGAACGGGAGATGTGGCCGATTAGGAGAGTGTCCATGAGCTCTCCCCGCGTCTCAATCCTGATCCCCACCTTGAATGGGGAAGCTGATCTACGCCGCTTGATCCCGGCCCTCCAGGCCCAGCGCTGTCCCGGGGGCTTTGAAATCTGCGTGCAGGATTCGGAATCGACGGACGCCACCGTGGAGCTGCTGCGGGCCGCCGGGGCGCGGGTGGAGACCATTCCACGGGCGCGCTTCCGCCATGGCCTGGTGCGCAACCTGCTCGCTGCTCGGGCCCGGGGGGAGTTCCTGATCTTCCTCTCCCAGGACTGCCTGCCGGCCGGGGAGGACTTCATCGAGGAGCTGCTGGAACCCTTCGTGGAACGGCGCGTGGCCGGCGTCACGGCGCGCATCCTGCCCCATCCCTTAGATGATGTCCTGACCAGGCGCACGGCCCTCTGTCTGCCGGAGGCCTCCACTCGGCCCTTCCCGCGGGACTTGGACGACGTGGCGGGCATCTGGGAGCTGGAGGCCGCCGAGCGCGTGAACTACCTGCGCTTCAACAATGTGGCCAGCGCCGTGCGTGCGCGGGTCATGGCTGATCTGCCCTTTCCCGAGGTGCCCTTTGGCGAGGACTTCGCCTGGGCTTCGCGGGTGCTGACCGCCGGCTGGCGTTTGACCACGGCCCCCGCCAGCCTGGCCTATCACGCCCACTCCTATGGTCTGCGGCCGGCCTTCGAACGCTATCGCCTAGACGCCGCTTTCCACGTCATGTCCCATGGGCACCGCCTGCGCCCGGGACCCTGGTCCGCCCTGCGAGGCCTGTGCTTTGAGGTGGGCCGGGACCTGGCCTTCATCTGGTCAGCGTCCGAGCGACCGGCGGCAACCTTGGCCGCGGCCGGCCGCTCGCCTTTCCTGCGGGGAGCCCAGGTCCTGGGCCAGCTCTGTGGCAGCCGCGGCTGGCTCGGCGGCATGCGGGAGGCCTGGATGGGCACGCCGGAGGACAACGGTCCCCCGCCGGCTCCCCGCGGGCGCTGAGCCCCGCGGGCGAATCTCGATGCCGATTGAGACCCACCAGAAGGTCCTGGCGCCGCGGGCACTCGGCACGCTCCACGGGCTCCCCGGGCACTTTGGGCCCCATCTAGCCCAAAAACAGGCCGGATAGGCCCCGGAGCCCGATCTCCCCGCAGGAAGTGGTCCGCTTTGGCCGAAATAATGGTGCGTGCCAGCCCCCGATTGGCGCATCCTCGGCCGCCACCAGCCTCCACCCACCGCGCGGCTCCGAGAAGGGAGCCCCGCCCCCCGAGCCCCTCCGCCCATGCCCAGACCCCGGTCCATTTCCATCCTGATGCCCTGCTGGCAGGGGATGGAGTTCCTGGAGCGTGCCTTGGTGGCCATCCAGGGCCAGACGACTGAGATCCCCTGGGACTTTCTGGCGGTGGATTCGGGCTCCACGGACGGCAGTTGGGAGCTGCTCGGCGAGTATGCCCAGCGCGCCCCGGAGCGCTTCCGAGCCAAACGCATCGACCAGCTGGAGTTCGACCACGGTGACACGCGCAACCTGTTGGCGGCGGAGAGCACTGGCGAGCTATTGGTCTTTTTGACCCAAGATGCGATCCCGTCGGGGCCGGATTGGTTGGAGACTCTGGCGGGGAACTTCGAGGACGAATCAGTGGCCGCCGCCTACTGCCGCAATGTGCCGCGCCCGGATGCGGCGGCGGTGACCGCCCTGTTGTCGGCCGGCGATCCAGGCTACGCCCTAGAGCGCCGGGAAGTTCGACTAGCGGATGTGCCGAACTACTCCGAGCTCGGCCCGCACGAGCGGCGCTTGCTCTACAACTTCAACGATGTGGCCTCGGCCATCCGGCGTTCAGTTTGGGAGCTACACCCCTTCCCGCGCACGCCCTTCGGCGAGGACATCCTGATGGCCCGGGCCCTGCTCGAGGGCGGGCACACGGTGGTCTACGATGTCGCCGCAACCGTGGAACACAGTCACGACTTCACCCCGGCGGAGGTGCGTGAACGGGCACGCATCGACGGGGAGTTCAATGCGGAGTGGTTGGATCGCCAATGCCTCGGGAGCAAGGCGGACATCAAGACTCTCTGCCAGCGCCTAGCCGTCGAAGACGGACAGGCCATTGCCGCCCTGGGCCTCGCTGGGGAACGCTCTCAGTCCTTGGCCAAGGAAGCGGCGGCGTTGCGCAAGGCGGCTTTTACCGGGCTCTTTGAAGGCGGTCGCACGAGCCTGCGCCGTGCGCCAACGGAGATGTTGCCCAGCAAACACCTCAAGATCCTGTTTGTGGTTCACGGGTTTCCGCCGGACACCTGGGCCGGGACGGAGATCTACACGTTCAACCTGGCCCAGGAACTCAGCCGGCGCGGCCATCAAACCGTCGTGTTGACCAGGGTGCCGGCCGCGGCCAGCGTGGAAGAGGGTGGCGCCCCGGACTTCTCGATTGAGGAGACTGAGTTCCAGGGACTGCGCCTGTTGCGCATGACCCACAGGCTGGACCATGCTTCCCTGCGGGAGAGCTACCACCAGCCCCGGGCCGAGGCTGCCTTCCGGCGTGTGTTGCGCGCCGAACAGGTGGATGTGGTGCACTTCCAGCACTTGATCCACACCTCGGCGGGTTTGGTGGAAGTGGCCCAGGAGGCGGGCTTGGCCACGGTCATTACCTGTCACGACTACTGGGCCATTTGCCCGCGCGTGCAACTGATTCGGCCGGATGGCGAGCTGTGCCCCGAGAACATGGGGGCGGGCTGCTTTCTGTGTGTCAAGGCCGACGACAACGACGGGGAGAAGAGCAAGGGCCTGGCCCATGTTCCAGCGGCGAAGAAACTGGGGCGTGCCACCGGACCGGCCCTGGAACTGGTGGCGCGGGCTCTCAAGGGCAGTGCTGCGACCGCCGGTTCACCCGCGCGTATCGCCGCTGAGTTCGATGACTTGATGGCGCGCCGAGATTTCGTGGAAGGTGCCTATGGAGCGGCGGACCTGCGCATCAGCCCGAGCCGTTTTCTGCGCCGCGTGCTGGTGGAGAGCGCCGCTTTTGATCCCCACCGCTTTCTGTTCTCCGACAACGGCATGCGCACGGATCACATCCAAGCCCTCGACAAGCAACCGGACGGGGCCGGGCGTTTGCGCTTTGGCTTTGTGGGCTCCTTGGTGTGGTACAAGGGCGACGAAGTCATGATCAAAGCGATGGAGTACTTGGCCGGAAAAGCAGCCGTGTTGAATATCTACGGTGATTTCCGTCCAGAGGAGGACGAGCACCACGGCGCCCTGGCGCGAGCCGCCGGAGATAATGTTGTTTTCAAGGGACGCTTCGACAATGCGCGGCTCTCGGAGGTCTACGCTGAAATCGATGTGCTGGTGGTGCCCTCTGTGTGGTATGAGAATTCACCTATCACGATCCACGAGGCATTCCTGACACGCACGCCGGTCTTGGCCAGCGACATCGGGGGCATGGCTGAGTTTGTCAATGATGGAGTTGATGGATTGCACTTCGCGGTGGGCGATGCTCGGGATTTGGCGCGCAAGATGCAGCGTTTCCTGGACGAACCGAGTTTGGTGGAGAAGCTCAGCCAAGACTTCATGGAGATCAAGACCATCGAGGAAAACGGAGCCGAGATGGAGTTCCGCTACCGCTCGCTGGTGAGCGTGCGCCGGGGAGCCCTGCCAGGCGCGCCCGGCGCTGTGGATGGGGGGCGCACGTTGTTTGACTACGGAGCCCGCGATGCAGTGCTGCGAGAAGGACCGGTGGAAGAGCAGGGCGCGGACATGTTGTTGTTGCGTCCCGGTGGCGGGGCCCTGGAGTTCGAGCTCGACGGGCAGCTCAGCGGCGAGCTTGAGTTGCGCGTGGGGATTTTCGCCTTGGCGGCGGAAGCCAATGTGGAACACGGTGGGCGCGTCTTGGTGGACGGCATCCAATTGGCGACGCTGGAGAGCGTGCGGGGCGGGGACGAGGATGCCCTGCTGTGGCAGAGCCTTTCCCTGGTGCTGCCGGCGGGAGCGCAACGTCTGCGCTTGGAATGTGCTGTCTCTGACGGAGGCCCGGAGGCGCACCTGCGGCTCAAGCAGCTTTCATTGCTGGAGGCCGCCGGAGGTGCGTCCGAGCAGGCCGGAACGGTCGAGGAGAAACTGGCATGAGCGGTTTCATGGAACGCCTGTTTGGCTCCGGGGCAGCAGGCGGAAGGCCGTCCGGGACGGCCGGTGGTTCCCTGCCAAACGATCTGCGCGTTGAACCGGGCGAACCCCTGTCCGATGGCGAGTTGCCGGACTGCGCCGTGCTGGTCCTCAACCTGGACGGCAAGCACCACCTGGACCGCTGTTTTAACAGCCTGGCGGATTCCAACTATCCACGGCAGAAGCTCTCCGCGGTGCTGGTGGAAAACGGGTCTTCGGACGGTAGCGGGGCGCACATGCGCAAGCACCACTCCTGGGTGAAGCTGATTGAGAATGAGACCAATGTGGGTTTCTCCGCTGGCTGCAACCAGGCGGCAGCGGCGGCCGAGCAGGCCGAGGTGCTCGTGTTCTTGAACAACGACATGCGCGTGGAAGCTGATTTTCTGCGTGAACTCGTGGCGCCGGTAGTGCGCGGTGAGTGCGCCGCCACCACGGGCCGCATGCTTTCGTGGGATGGCAAGTTGATGAACTCCGCCGGCGGCGGCATGAACTTCCACGGCATCGGCATCCAGCGCGGCTACGGCGATGAGCTGCGACCCGAATACGATCTGCCGCGCCTCTCGCTTTTTGCCTGTGGAGGAGCGATGGCCATGGATGCTGGCCTGTTTCACAAACTTGGCGGATTCGACGAGGAGTTCTTCGCCTACTACGAGGATGTGGATTTGGGCTGGCGCACTTGGGTGGCGGGCCACACCATCCAATACGCGCCGCGGGCCATCTGCTATCACCACCACTCTTCAACCAGTGCGCGCCTGCCGAAAGAGATGATTCGCCTGTTGCAGGTGCGCAATCCGCTGCTGGCCTGTGTCAAAAACTACGACGACGAGAATCTGCGCCGCACCCTGCCGGCCATTCTGGCCCTGGCCACGCGTCGCATGTTCCTGTCTTCTGGCCTGGATGATGACAGTCCCTTCCGCATCGAGGACGCGGCCACGCGTCGCGCCGGGACCGTGGCCCGCCTCTGGGACCGGGCGCGCTCTGGCAGTGGCGGCACGATTCCCATCGAGCGCATCGCCGCGGCGGACTTGATCGGTATCAACGATCTCCTGGGCCGCTGGGAGCATTGGATGAAACGCCGCGCTGAGGTCCAGTCCGTGCGGGCCCGAGACGATCATGAGATATTCAAACTCTTCCTGAAGCCCCTCTGGTGCGTGGAGGGCGAGCCGGCCTATGGCGAGCTGCAAACTGGCTTGGAACAGCTCCTCGGATTGGATGAGATCTTCGCCGACCTGACCACTATCACCGGCCAGCCACACCTGTAGAAGCCATGAAACTCTCTGTCCTGATACCTGTCTACAACGAAGAAGCGACCCTTGAGGCCATCGTCAAAAAGGTCTTGGCGGCTCCCTTCGAGCTGGAGGTGTTGCTGATCGACGATTGTTCAAAGGACAGTTCTCGCGAGATCATGACGCGCTTGGCGGCAGAGCACAGCGAGATAACAAACATCCACCTCTCCACCAACCTGGGCAAGGGTGGGGCCATCGCCACCGGCATGGAGCACTTCAGCGGTGATGTGGTGTTGATCCAGGATGCGGATCTCGAATACGACCCGGCAGACTACCCGGCCCTCTTGCGGCCTATTCAGGAGGGCAAGGCGGATGTGGTTTACGGCAGCCGCTTCCTGGGCGGTGCCTACTCCCGGGCCCACCTGTTCTGGCACTACGTGGCCAATCGCTCCTTGACCTTGCTCAGCAACATCTTCACCGGTCTCAATCTGACCGACATGGAGACCTGCTACAAGGTCTTCACGGCAGACATCGCTCGACGGCTCAATATCCAATCCCGGACCTTCGCCCTGGAGCCGGAGATGACAGCCAAGGTGGCGCGCATGGGGGCGCGGGTCTTCGAGGTGCCCATTTCCTACGCGGGACGCGATTACTCGGAAGGCAAGAAAATTGGCGCCAAAGACGGCCTGATAGCCATCTGGGCCATCCTGCGCTGGTCCCTCTTCGGCTGAGCGCCTGGGCGGTCGAAACAACACGGAACCCGTTCGTGGCGTACAATCGTCTTAGGTAGACCGCCTGTGGTCTACACACCAGGAGCAGCCATGACAAAAAATACTACCTTCCTCGCCGCCATCGTCAGCTTGGCCGGAACTCTGTTACCGGCGACAGCCCAGGATGTCACGCTCTCCATTGGGCAGCTGGACAAGGACGCCGGCACGGCGCAGATCCTCTTTTCGAATACCGTGCCCGTGGCCGGTTTTCAGTTCGACATCTCAGCGATCACCCTCGACGGCGTATGTTGCGGCGCGGCCGGCGCGGCCAGCTTCAACATCAGTTGGAACCCCGCGAATGGGCGCATCCTGGCCTATGGTTTGGGCACGACGATTCCCGCCGGCCCCGAGCGTGTTCTAGTGGACTTGGCCTTTCACTGCGAGGGCAGTGCCTGCGACAGTGGCTCCCAAACTTGCCTGACCGGCGAGGTCTTCTCGGATGCCGCGGCCAATTCCCTGACCGTTGACGTGGGCCCTTGCGCGCCCCTTAACTGCGAGGCCCTGTCCTACTGCACAACTACACCCAATTCAGTGGGTCCGGGATCGGTCATGGGCTATTCCGGGTCACTCGGCATCGCCGCGAACGACCTGACCCTGCAGGCCAGCGGTTGTCCCACCAACCAGTTTGGCATTTTCTTCTACGGGCAGAATCAAATCGCCATGCCCTTCGGCAATGGCGTTCGCTGTGTCGGCGGCCAACTGTTCCGCTTCCCGCCGGTTCCCACCGGCACGGGCACAGCCAGTTATGGTGTCGACTACACGAGTCCGCCCCAACCGGCGGGCCAACTGACGGCCTACTCCACCTGGAACTTCCAGTATTGGTATCGCGACCCCATAGCCGGCGGCGCCTTCTTCAACTTGTCCGACGGCCTAGCCATTACCTTCTGTCAGTAAACCCGACAGGTGGGGCAAGTCAGTGCAGGGCGGCGCCCTTGCTGTTGTAGAACGCGGCCAGATCCTGCCGCGCCGCCTTGCTCAACGAGCGGCTGACGGAACCGCTCCAGTTGCGGCCCGGCGCGCCCCGTTGTGCGTACCAAGCCTCGGCCTCCGCATCATGGGTATCAATGGCGGCCAGGAGCTGCTCGTCGTCTGCGTAGCGATCACGAAACAGAACGGCATTCAGGGGCAGGCGCGGACGCACTGTTGAAGGCTCTGCGGGGCTTCCCACGCACAGGCCGAAGATCGGAAAGATGCCGTCCGGCAGTTCGAGTAGCTCGTCCACGGCGGGCAGGTTGCTGCGCAGGCCGCCGATGCAGCAAGTGCCGAGGTTGGCTGCTTCGAAGGCCAGGATCAGGTTTTGGGCGAAGAGCGAAGCGTCTATGACACCCACCAAAAACGACTCGAAGTTGGAGGCCAGCGGTAGGCTGTTTCGTGCGGCGACTAATGCGTGGCGGCGCTGGTCCACACACAGAACGAAAAAGGCCCCGGCCTCTTGGACCTGGGCCTGGCCACCACAGAGTTCCGCCAAGCGGCTACGCTCGTCGGGCTTCGTGACTTGGATCAGGGCATAGGCCTGGACCGCGTGGGAAGTGGCGGCACATTGGGCCGCACGCACCGCCTTGGATACCAACTCGTCCGGGACCGGTGCGGAGGGGAAGCGGCGAATTGTGCGGTGGCTGGTCAGCAGTTCAACTAGTTCGTCCATGGGAGTGACGGGTTACGGCGGCGGCGGCTTAGTCAGTAAACGAAGGAGACTCGGAACAGGAAAGGCGACGCCTCGGAGGCAGTCGCGGGGCGCGGCGCGTCAAACGCGGAGATTGGGACCGACCTCGTGTTGCTCGGCCGCCAAAACTCGCACGCCGTCCAAGCCCATTTCAGCGAGGGTCTGTCGAGCTGCGGCCAGGGCCAGGTCCGGACTGTTGTTTTTCTCGGAGAGATGGGCCAGCACCAAGGTGTGCAACTGGGGACCGGCCAAGTACCTCAACATGTTGGCGGCCTGGGTGTTTGAGAGGTGTCCTCCTACTCCTGCAACCCGCCGTTTGAGCAGGGGCGGATAGGGGCCCTCCGCCAGCATCCGCTCATCATGATTGAACTCCAACACCAAGACATGGGCGCCTGCTAGCCGGCGTGCCAGCGCTGGGCGGGGCTCACCCATGTCCGTCAGGATGACCGCCCGCCGCCCGCCGTGGTCGAAGGCGTAGGCCACGGTGGGGTCGCAGTCGTGGGGGATGGGCACTGCCGTGGCGGTCAAGGGGGCCGGAGCTCCGCTGGCCCGCGGGGCAGATGTTGAGGGGGCGAGAGTGTCCGGCGCGGTATGGCTTTGGGTGTCCCCGACTCGCGCCTCGGAGTTGGCGCCGGGCCCGGGCAGCAAGACCGGTACGCCGGGGCGCAGGGCCGCCAAGCGTGGTGAACGCGCGGCGCTCTTGTTGCGCATCATGGCTTCGGGACAATGCAGCAATGCTTGATGGCGTTTGGCCAGGATGCCGGAGCTGCGGGCGTGGTCCAAGTGTGCGTGGGTGACGAGAATGTGTTGGATGCTGCGGTGAGGGACACCGGCGAGCACCAGGCGTTCGGTCATGGCCCGGGCCGTGAGGCCGGCGTCCACCAACACACGCGTGTCATCGGCGCGAATCAGAATTGAGTTCCCGCCGCTGCCGCTGGAAAGGACTGTCAGATGCACGGGATCAGGGGCGCGGGCGGCTGGTGGCGACGGCTCGGCGCCGGCGGCGCAGTACATGTACCAGGGCGAAGAGTGCGGCGAGGGCGCTGAGGACAGTTCCGAGTCGCACGGAGGACGGTTCGTAAAAGAGCCTCACAACTACCTCACCGGCAGGCACGGGCAGGGCCATCAACGCGTGGTTGGCCGGTGTGACCTCCACATCCGCCCCGTTGACCGTAGCTTTCCAACCGGGATACCAGGCTTCGGAGATGACCAACCAGCCACCGTCGCCAGCGGTCAGTTTGAGGTCCATGCGATCCGGGGCCGGGCGACTTGATTCAAGGCTGCCCGCCTCCCAGGTAGCGCTTCGGACCGGGGCCTCGTCTGCGGCCTTGGCAGGCACTACGCAGTGGTCAGTCAGTTGGTTCAGTTGGCCGGAGGTCACCAAACCCAGGGCCACGGTGCGCGAGGCGCCCACTGCCCGGGGCACGAGCCAGGCGCTGTCCAAGGAAGACAGCCCAGCCGGTGGCTGGCGCCGATAGACGAAGAACTCGTCCTGGGCCAGGACCTGTTTCAGGCGTGGATGGCGCAGCTCCCGCGTGCTCAGAATGCAGGTGACGGCGAAGAGGTCCAGGGCCGGATGGCCGATGACCTCGGGCCTGGAGATGCGGCTGGCCCCGCCGCGGTAGGCGGAGCCCGGGTCGATGGTCGTCATGACCTCCACCAGGCGACGGTTGGGGAAGACCACATAGGGCAGGAGTTCCTTGATACCCCAGGCCGTGGCCAGGTTCGGACGGGCCAGGCGCAGGACATCGCCAATGCCGCTGGCGCTCTCGTCCAGACGCAAGAGGCGGCCGCCCCGGGCCGTCTGTTCGATGGCGCTCATGGTGTGGGAGTCCGGGAAAAGCGGCCCCCCAAGGGGGCGCGGGTCCAGGTGCTCCCGGGAGGTCAGCAATCCGTCAGCCCCGAGCAGCAGCAGGTAAGGCAAGAACGGCAGCAGATGGTTACGGCTGCGCAGGGACAGGAAGAGGCCCAGGGCAATGGCCAGGGCGCCGCCGGCGGAGAGAAGTGTCAGGCGTTGGGCCGAGTCGGCCAAGCGCGCGATGATGGGCGGGGCGGAATCCGGCAGGGCAGTGACGGCCTCGACCTCGGCCAACGCCGCGCCGTGTACCAGGGCCGTGGCCGCCCGCCAGTCCCCGTCGAAGAACTTCTCCGGACTTTCAGCGAGGTGCTGGCCGAGGGTCAGGCCCGCGACAGCTAGCACCACCGCCAGGGCCAGGGCGCCCTTTATGGCCCGCAGATGGGTGACTGCCAGGGCCTGTGCCCCCAGAGCAGCTAGCCAGGGCCAGGCGACCCAGGCTACGGATAGGGCGCGGGCCGGGGCGCCGGCGTTGAAGAGCGGTAAATGGTAGAGGAGTCTGATGCCTGGCCAGCCCTGGGCGAAGCCGATGGAGGCCAGGAGTAATAGCAGGGCCGGTGCTGCGCGGGTTGGGGATGCGAGGATGCCGGCCAGGGCTAGGATTAGGATTATGGGGCCGACGTATAGGTTCCATTCGATGGGGTTGGCCCGGCGAGCGCTTTCTATTTGGCCTCCGGGTGTGGCCCAGATTACGACTGGGTCGATGGTTGGGGTTTGGGGATTGGCCTGGTTATTTTTTGGGGCGCGGGGGTTGTTGGCTCCCCCCCCCAGCCCCCCCAAGGGGGGGGAGTTTGTGTTGTTGCTGTTGCTGTTGTTGTTGTCGCCGGCTTGTTTTTTTTGGGCGCGGTGGTTGTTGGTTCCCCCCCCTAGCCCCCCCAAGGGGGGGGAGTTTGTGTTGTTGTTGTTCTTGTTGTTGCCTTCGGCCGCTTGGGGGGCGCCGAAGAGGTTGGGCAGGGCGAGGCCGGCCAGGGTGGCGGTGGGCAGGCTTTCGGCGAGCAGGTCGGCGTGGGTGCGGCCTTGGCGAGTTGAGAGCAGGCTGAGTTCGGCGGTGGGGATCAGTTGGACGGCGGCGCCGGCCAGGCCGAGGCAGATCCAGGCGGCGCAGCGCACAAGAGCTGGGGAGCCCCAACCGCGATCGGCGCGCGTGGCTGGCGCGGGAGCCAGGGCGGCTTGAGTTGCAGCGGCGCGGGAGAGGATGGTGGCGGGGGGCGGGGCAGGGGTGCGGGACAGGGCGGCCGCGGGGGGCGTGCGGGATAGGACGGTGGCGCGGGCTGCGGTCGGGGGCGAGGAGCCGGTGGGGGTCGATTTGCGGAAGGCGGCGCGGCGGCGGGCGTGGGCCAGGCTTTGGCCGCTGGCGTGGAGCAGGACTGCGGCGGCGGAGAAGAGGGCGATGGGGGGGAAGCCAGCCAGGAAGGAGAGGGCGGTGGCGAGGAAAAGCAGGGGGCCTGCTCCGGGGCGGTGGCGGGCCAGGCCTTCGGCAGCCCACAGGCTCCAGGGGAGATAGAGGGCAGCGTCGACCTTGACGCCGTAGTGCAGATTGGCGAGGGCGAAGGCCCCGGCTTGGAGGGCGATGGCTCCAATCAGGGCGGGGCCTCCCGCCAGTCCGATGCGGCCGAGGAAGAGGGCCATGCCCAGTCCCGCCAGGAAGAGGGCCAGGAGGGCGGTCCAGGCTCCGGCGAACTCCGGTGGCAGGATCAGGTTGACCAGGTTGGGCGGGTAGAGGAGGCCGGCGACGGAACCGGCGGCCAGGGGCGCGCCGAGGCCAGCGGCCGGATCCCAGAAGGGTGTCACGCCGGCGGCGGCGCTTTCGCGGGCGGCCAGCCAGTCCGTGATAATGGGGGAAAGGCGATCGGAAGCCAGCTGGTTGGCGCCTTCCGCCGCAGCCAGCGCCCGAGCGGGGTCTTCGTTGGAGAGGGGCGGGAAGCTCGCCGGGTGCTGGGGTAGGAAGCGCTGGCCCGGCAACAGGCTCGGCCCGATGAAGAGGATGGGCAGGATCAGGAGCCAGTACCACTGAAGCCTGGGCGGCTCGAGGCGGCGGTGTGTCAGGGGCTGCCGTGGCGACACGGGGGGCGACATGGTGGGCGGCCCGGGGAGCGGCCCGGTGGGCGACCCGGTGGGCGGCACGGTGGGCGGCCCGGGGGGCGACCCGGTGGGCGACCCGGGGAGCGGCCCGGTGGGCGACACGGTGGGCGGGGCGGGCGTGGGTTCTGAGGGAGGAGCCGGGGCCATTCCCTAGATTCTGTGGTTCTGTCTGTCCGACCCCGCAGGAAAAAACAGAGTCCTTTTGGGTAAACACGAACTGGCCGCCAGGGGCGCTCCTCGACCTGGTCAGGCGTTATCCTGAGGGGCGCCCGGTGGAGGGGGGCGGCCCCGTTCCTCTGCCATCACCGAATACCCACGCGCGACAACCACAAGCCCAGTGCAGCCATGAAATCCACTTTCCACACGCAAGTTACCTCCACCGCATTCGAGACCCGCCGCAATCCTCTAGCTGCCTGGATCTCTTCTGGTGCCGCTCCGCTGTTCAGCGCCGCTCTGTTGGCGGTGGGCTGCCAGGCCACGGATGCAGCCGTTGGCGGTGGCGTGCAGACGGATGGCGACACGGCGGAACGCTTGCAGCAAAGCGTGGCCTGGTTGGCTGATGATGCCCAAGGCGGCCGTCGGGCCGGAACGCCGAACGGCCTGCGCGCCGGGCGTTGGATCGCCGAGCAGTTGGCCGCGGCGGGCCTGGAGCCCGCTGGAGAAGGTGGCTGGTTTCAGGAGTTCCAGGTGCCGCTCACACCCCGTGACGGTGGCGCTTCGGCCCTCACCAGTCTTGGGGAGCAACGCCGCGGCGCAGAACAACTCACGCCGCTTTTCTGTTCTTCCGGCGGGCGTGCCCAAGGTCCCCTGGCATTCGCCGGCTATGGCGTTGTGAATGGATCCATGGATTGGGACAGCTACGGCGACGCCAAACTCGCGGGAGCGGTGGTGATGATCGTGCGCGGTGCGCCGCGCATTTCGGAAGAGGCGGCGGCGGCGCGTTCCGCCGCCGGGGAGAGCGCTTCGGAAAACGTGGAGCACGGCAGTGGCTGGGGGAACAGCGGGTCCCTCTTTCTGAAAGTCATGAACGCCCGGCGTCAAGGGGCCGTGGCGGTCATCGTGGCCCAGCACCCCGCTGATGGGGAAGCGGCGCCCCTGGCCTTTGACCGCGGACGCGGTGGCCTGGCCTCCCTGCCGGTGCTGATGGTCTCAACGGAAACCGCCGTCTGGCTGTTGCCTGAGTACGTCAATCGCGTGCACACCAGAGACCAGTTGGCGCTGCCCGGGCCGGTGCTTGTGACGGAGCGGGCCGTAGCCGTCGAGGCCGATGTGGAACGGGGCGAGGGGCCGGCCACCAATGTCCTCGGGCGCTTGGCTGGGATCGGCTCCGGGCCCACGGTGGTTATCGGAGCCCACTACGACCACCTGGGCCTGGGGGGCACGGGATCGCTACATGGGGGAGCCTTTGGCGAGATCCACAACGGTGCCGACGACAACGCCTCGGGCACGGCGGTGGTCATTGAAATGGCCCGCTTGCTGGCGGCCGGCCCGCCACCGGCTGGAGATGTGATCTGCGCTTTGTGGTCCGGCGAGGAGCTGGGCCTTTTGGGCAGCGAGTACTGGAGCGAGCATCCCACCGTGCCCCTGGACAGGGTTGGGGCCAATATCAACTTGGACATGGTGGGGCGCGCCGGTGATGGACACTTGGAGGTGCTCGGGGCCGGCACCAGCCCGCCCTTCGCCGCCTGGTTGGAAGCTGCTGGACCGGCGGCGGGGTTGGAACTCTCCGTCAGCCTCTCGGGCCAGGGCATGGGAGGCAGCGATCACCAGACCTTCATCAAACGCGCCATTCCCGCCCTGCATTTCTTCAGTGGCACTCATCCGGATTACCACCGCCCGTCGGATGATACGGAGCGTTTCGAGGCTGGCGGCGCACAGCGCGTGACGGCTCTCTCCCTCGACCTAATGGCGCGTATGCAAGCAGCCCCGCAACTGCCATTTACCGAGATCCGTGCCGAGCGTGATGAGAAGACAGGTCAGCGCCGCATTTCAGGTGTCAGCGTGCGTTTCGGCTCCATCCCCGAATACGGTTGGGAAGGCGAAGGACTGCTTCTCGGCGGCACCTCTGAAAACAGCCCGGCGGAACGGGCCGGGCTGCTGCGCGGCGACATCATTAGTCAGGTGGGCGACATCGAAGTGCTCAACATCTACGACTTCATGTTTGCCCTGCAGACCTACAAGGCTGGCGATGTGGTTCTGGTGCGCTTTCAGCGGGATGACACGGAGCAGAGCGTGCGCCTGACCTTGGAGGCCAAGGCGCTGGAGTAGGGCAGCTCGAACGGCCTGCGGGCGCGGCGGCGCACTTCACAGCGTGTTGCTACTTGCCCCAGGCCTCCTACTTCCATTGGGCGATGAACAGGTTTGTCTCGCCGGGTTTGCTGTTGCCGCGGTTGCTGGCGAAGACCAGGAAGGCTCCATCCCTGCTGAACATGGGGAAGGAGTCAAAGCCTTCGAAGGTCGTGATGCGTTCGAGGTTCTCGCCGTCGCTGCCGATGCGGAAGATGTCGAAGTTGAAGGCGGCGTCGTCTGCTCCGTGGTGGTTTGACGAGAACAGAATGGCGGAGTCATCCGGCGTGAAGTAGGGGGCGAAGTTGGCCCGGCCCAGGTTTGTTATCTGGCGCGGGTCCGTGCCATCGGCATTGACGGTCCAGATCTCCATGGAGTGGGGGCGCACCATCCACTTGTCCAGGAGCTCCCGATAGCGTTCGCGCTCGGCCTGGGGGTCGTCGGAAACGAAGGCCGTCGTGCGGTAAACGAGTTTTGTGCCGTCGTGGCTGAAGAATGCTCCGCCGTCGTAACCGATGCGATCGGTGACCTGGAGCAGATCCTTGCCTTCGAGGTCACAGGTCCAAAGTTCGATGTCCCCAGAGCGCGTGGAGGTGAACACCATGCGGTCACCGCGGGGGGAGAGGGTGGCCTCGGCGTCGTAGCCCCAGCAGTCGGTGATGTTGCGCTCGTCACCGCTGGCCAGGTTCTTGATCCACAGGTCGTGTTCCGGGTACAGGGTCCAGACATAGCCCTGGCTGTGGTCCNCCGGCGGCGGGCAGTCATTTGTGTGGGCNTGGGTCGAGGCGNAGATCACCTCTTTATCCCCGGGCATGAAGAAGGTGCAGGTGGTGGTTCCGCGNCCGCTGGAAACGGGGATGGGGGCGCCGCTCTCGCGGTCGGTGATGAAGATGCGGTCACAGTTGATNCCGGCGNCCTTGTTGCGGGCCTGGAAAGCCAGTTGGTCTCCGGCGAAGGAGAAGTAGCCTTCGGCGTTTTCNCCGCCATCGGTCAGCATCCACAGGTGGNCGAAGTGCTGCTCGCCTTCCTGGATCAGGTGATCGGCCGCCACGCCACCGGGGATCGGCACTTGGACCTGACCGACGGATGCACAGGCGCCTAAGCCCATGGCCAAGGGGGCCAAGAGGGCCAGATGCGATCGATTTGTCAGGCTTGTCGGGGGCAGGAGATGGGTCGTTGTACTCATGGCGTTAGGAGTTGGGCTGATGCGGGCGGGCAGTTTGCCCGCAGAGCGCCTCAGGTTCCAGGCGTCAGCTCAGGAGCGCGGGTCAGTCGGGGGATCTGAGTGGCCACGGGGCCGGGGCACGGGATCATGGCCGCTCTTGCAGAGGGGGTTGCAACGCAGGATGCGCCAGCAGGCCAGCAGGGCGCCGCGGGGGATGCCATGGATCTCGATGGCCTCCTGGGCATAGGCGCTACAGGTGGGATGGAAACGGCACATGGGCGGTTTCAGGGGCGAGAGGAAGCGCCGGTAGAAACGGATGGGGGCGGTGAAGATGCGGCGCGGGTTCACGAGCCGCGCTCCGGCGTGGGGCCGCTCTTGTGGTCGTCGGCGTTTGTTCCGGCGCCTGATACGGAACGGGGGCCCGATGAGGCTTGGGAGGCCTGGGAAGCCTGGGAGGCCTGGGCCTGGGCCAGCTTTTCCCGGTAACGGGAGAGGGCCTTGGCCACCAGGCGCAGGAGTTCGGCCTGGGTGTCCGCCAGGTTTGGCTTCAGGCCCGGCGCGGCGGCCATCATGATGACATCCAGGCCCGCCGGCAGCTCGGGGCGCGCCAGGCGAAAGGCCTCTCGGAAAACACGCCGCACCCGATTGCGCTGGACCGCGCCTTTCCAAACGGACTTACCAATGGAAAGGCCCAGGCGCGTCACGGGGCCGCCGTTTTCAACCACGGCCACCACCAGGACGTCGCCCTGGGCGCGGTTCCCCTGGCGGAAAGCCCGCTGGAAGTCCTTGGGGCTCTTCATGCGCGCGGCGGGGGGAAAACGGAAGCTGGGCGGGGACACGCCAAGAGCCTACCGCAACCGGGGCCGGCTTGCCGTATGCTCGGCGCTTGATGAGCCGGGATTCACGCAGGCGGAACTGGATTGGGGGGGAAGCGCGGCCGGCGCTCTCCGGGCGCAGTTTCGTGCCGCCGGGCGGGCGCGTTTTGGAAAACGGCCCGCCGGGGCCGGTCGGCGAGGGGGAACAGGCGTCCTCGGTGCCCTCGGCGCATAGGGGCGCGGGATTGAAAGGGGAGTCCGTGGCTGGTGGCAAGCTGGCCTGGGCCGCTTCCGGTGCCGCCGATGCCGAAGCAGCCCTAGGGGCCCTGGACCTTGGGGTAGGGGAAGCCGCTTGCGGCGGCGGCCTCAGGCCTCAGTCCTGCGGGGTACGCGGCGAGGCCAGGGCCCACGGTGCGAGTCCGCAGAGGAACGGATACCTCTTGAAGCTCGAAAGCCTCCGGGAACTGGTGGAGAGGTTGCTGGCGGACCCCGATCCCGGCGGAGTCACGGCCCACCTGCTGGGCCTGGATCCGGCGGAGCTCGCCGACTCCGCCCGTGAGCGGGGGAAGCGCTGGCGCGCCCTGGTGGCCGGAGCACCCCTGCCCAGTCCGCGGCCCGGGGTGGCGCTGGTCTCGATTCCCTGGAACGCGGGCCTCTGGGCGCCAGTGGAAGCCGTGCTGGAGTGCCTGGCCCGCGGCTGGCCCACGGTGCTGGTCACGGACCCATTGCTGCCATCCGTGGGCGATGCCTTGGCGCAGGCGGCCCAGGGTGCAGGCCTGGCGAGCGGAGCCCTGGCGATCCTCCACGGGGATACGAGCGAGGCCCTCGGGCGTCTCTTGGCCGACGGTTCCGTCCAACACCTGCGTGCCGCGCGCCCCGCCGACAGCCTGGCGCGCTTGGAGCGGGCCTGGCGGGCGGAGCCGACCTTCCCCAGCCGGGTCCGCCACCGCGGTTTTGGCGCCGGAGTCCTGGCCAGCGCCCCGCGCAGCAGCGAGTTGGAGACGCTCCAGGGGCGTCTTGTGGTTCTGCCGGACCAGGGCGAGGCGGAAGCCGAGGCCAGCCGCCTAGTACTCGAGTTGTGCTCCAGGCTCCCGGCCCTCTCCGGCCAAGCAGCCGCTCGACCGAGTCACATCCTGTGTCCCAACTTGCGTTTCTCCGCCTTCACCAGTGCCCTGCTAGCTGCCCTGGAGGGAGCCTCCTCCCGGGACCTGACCGCGAAACTGACCCCACACATCTCCCGCCGCGCCGAGGTCGGGTCAGCCCCCGGCGATGAGCTCCATGAGGCCGCCCTAGAAGCGGGGGCCACGCTCATCCATCGAGGCCCCCCAGGAGCCCATGAAGCGCCGGAAAGGGCCGAGAAGCGCCCTCACACCTCGAAAAACGGTGCTCGGGGCCGTATTATGGAAATCGCCGTCTTCACCAACTTGGACGAGTCCATGCTGCAGGGGGAAAGCGGCGCCAGCGCCCTAGCCTGGCCCGGCCCGCCAGCCCCCGTCCTCTTCCTCGTGCGCGTCGAGGACGCGACCCACGGCCGCCGCCTCCAAGCGCGCCTCACACGCCCCGCACCAAAAACCACCTAACCCCCTCGCCCACAGCCCACCCAAGTCCCGGCCCAACTCCCAAGCCCAAAGCAACAAGCCAAACTCAAGCCCCACCCAAGCCCCCGGCGCAACTCCCAAGCCCAAGGCAACAAGCCAAACTCAAGCCCCCACTCAAGCCCCCGGCGCAACTCCCCCCCTTGGGGGGGCTGGGGGGGGGGCCCATCCCAGCCCCCGAACAAGCCCAAGCCCAAGCCCAAGCAACAAGCCACTACCAGACACCAAGCCATGCTCAGCCCCAAAGAAGTCCACGGAACCCTAAAACGCCACCAGCTAGTAGACGGCTACCCCTTCGTCCTAGACCTAGAAAAGTCACACGGCTGCTACCTCCACGACGCAGCCACCGGCCAAGAACACCTAGACTTCTTCACGAGCTTCGCCTCCTGGCCCATCGGCTATGGCCACCCCGGCCTAGAAGACAAAGACTTCCGCCGGGAGCTGGAGTCCGCCGCCCTGACAAAGGTGGCCAACTCAGACATCTACACGGTGCCCATGGCGCGCTTCGTAAGCGCCTTCGCCACCGAAGTCACACCAGAAGGATTCCCCCATCACTTCTGGGTCTCGGGTGGAGCCCTGGCAGTGGAAAACGCCCTCAAGGTAGCCTTCGATTGGAAGGCCCAGAAACTCGGTGTCGACAAGTGCAACGACGGCAATGACCTGGTCATCCTGCACTTCCGCCAGGCCTTCCACGGGCGCAGTGGCTACACCATGAGCCTGACCAACACGGATCCCACCAAGGTGGCGCTCTTCCCCAAGTTCGCTTGGCCGCGGGTTTCAAACCCGGCCATTGAATTCGACCTAGACGGCGGCATCGCCAATGATGTGGAAGCCGCTGAAGCCCAATCCGTGGCGGAGATCGAGCAGGCCTTTGTGGACTACGCCGGGCGTATCGCCGCCATCATCATTGAACCCCTCCAGGGCGAGGGCGGCGACAACCACTTCCGCACCGAGTTCTTCGCACGCCTGCGCGCCTTTGCCGATGAGCACGAGGCCCTGCTCATCTTCGACGAAGTCCAGACGGGCTTCTTCGGTTCCGGTAAACCATGGCTTTGGCAGCACCACGGCGTGCGGCCGGATGTGGTGGCTTTCGGCAAGAAGTCGCAGGTCTGCGGTATTTACGCTGGTCCGCGAGTGGATGAGGTGGAGGGCAATGTCTTCCGGCGCTCGAGCCGCATCAACTCCACCTGGGGCGGCAACCTGGTGGACATGGTGCGTTCACGGCGTTTCATTGAAATCATCGTGGAAGAAAACCTGTGCGAGAACATCGCCACCATGGGCCAGAGCTTTGTCGAGGGCCTGCGGTCCCTGGGACGCGAACGCGGTCATTTCAGCAATGTGCGCGGGGCCGGTTCGCTAGTGGCTTTTACCTCCGAGAGCGCCGAGCAGCGGGATGAGCTGCTCCGAGCTTTGGCGGGCAAGGGACTCTTGGCGCTTTCCAGTGGGGAACGGGCCGTGCGCTTCCGCTTGCCGCTGATCGTCGGCGACGCCGAGATCGACCTGGCCCTTGAGCGTATCGCGGACTGTCTGCCGGCGCGTGTCTGATTCATCCGTAGCTCCTAGGTGAAGCACGCGATGGGAGGAGAACCAAAGGAGGTTCTGCGACCGCTGAACTTGGTGGGCAGTGCCCTGCTCCTGCTCGCCAGCCTAGGTTGCCGTGCCACGCCGGAGAAAACACCCGCAGCGGTCTTGGATACTGAGGAAACGACGACGGCAGCCCCCGGCGTCGTGGCAGAACAGCCGCCGCCCGGGGGGCCGAACCTCTTGGTCATCATGGCCGATCAGCTGCGGGCGGATTACCTAGGCGTGGCTGGTCACCCGCTGGTGCGCACGCCGCACCTGGACCGACTGGCGGCCAGCGGCACGCGCCTGACCCATGCCTTCGCTCCCTCACCGTCTTGTGTGCCGTCGCGCCATAGCCTGCTGACTGGAATGTGGCCGCGCAATCACGGGGCGCGCCAGGGCGGCATGCCAATTCGGGCCGGTGTGCGCACCATCGCAGACGAGTTGGGAGAGCGCGGCTACCTGACGGGGGTTTTCGGCAAGATGCACTTTAACGAGGATGAGGGCTGGCACGGGTTCGACGATGTGATCGTCAGCATGGAAAGCGCAGGCGGTCCCAGAGGGGACTACAAACTCTGGTGGGAGGAACGGGAGCTGCCTTGGACAAAGAGAGACCAGCTATCGGAGTTTGGCAGCGTGGGAGTCAACCCGTTGCGGGTCGAGGATTTTCCGACGAGTTGGCTGACGACACGCTTTCTGATGTGGCTGGAGAACTGGTCGCGGGACGCGGAGCGCCGCCCCTTCTGCATTTGGCTCAGCTACTTCGCGCCCCATCACCCCGCCGCCCCCCCGGAACCCTATGCCTCTCTCTACGACCCCACCGAGATGCCACCTATTCAGGGCCCCGCGGTTCCCACTGGACGCGGCCAGCACCTGGGCCAATCCAGGCGCCAGCAGGAATGGTATGCCAAGCAGGGTTATGCGCGCATGGAGCGCGGCGAGGCCGATCTTTACCGGGCCCGATATGGAGGGTTAGTGACGCTGCTCGACAGCCAGGTGGGGCGCGTATTGGGAGCTCTGAAACGCCTGGACTTGGAGCGCGAAACCTTGGTTGTTTTTGTTTCTGACCACGGCGACTTCGCCGGCGAACACCAGGCCGTGACGAAGGGACCGTTCCTCTTGGACAGCCTCTTGCGGGTGCCCCTGATATTCCGCCTGCCGGGAACCGTGGAATCTGGTCAGGAGCTTCCAGAACTGGTTTCCCTGGTGGATCTCATGCCGACCCTCTGCGATCTGATGGGTCTTGCGCCGCCGACGGAAGTCGATGGTCGTAGCTTCGCAGCCTTGCTGCGCGGCGCCGAGCTGGATTGGGCGAACGCCACCTATGGCGAATACGGATCCAACAGGAAGAACAGTACCCAGACCTTCATGGTACGCACCCATGATTGGAAGTTGATCGACGACGGCGTCTTCAAGAGGACGCCGCAGCGCGCTGAACTCTATGATCTCGTCGCCGATCCCGGGGAACTTGTGAACTTGGCTGGCGAACCGGCTTATGCAGGGATCGAGGCGCAGTTGCGCGAACGCTTGGTCCGCTGGCTCGCGGAAACGGACGGCAGTCCGTGAGCACCGCCTAGCGGTTGAGGCGCAGTTGCCCGCAGGCTGCACCCACTTCCTGTCCCCGAGGTCGGCGCACGGTGGCCGTCAGCCCGGCTTGCCCCAAGTATTCGGCGAAGGCCGTCACATTTTGGGGGGAGGGGTAGCGGTACTCGCTATCGGATACGCTGTTAAACGGAATCAGATTCACGGAACAGCGGCGGCCGCCTAGCGCCCGGGCCAGAAGATCCGCCTGTGAGGGGCTGTCATTGACCCCCTCGAGCAGGACAATCTCATAGGTCACTTCCCGGCCGGTGGCTTCGAACCAGCGATCGCCGGCGGAGAGAACTTCGGCGATTGAGATGTCCGCCATGGCCGGTACCAGTTGCCCGCGCAGGTCATCGTCAGCAGTGTGCAATGAGATCGCCAGTTGAAAGGGTGGCTTGTCCCGTAGCGCCCGGTCTAGCAAATCAGGAAAGCCGACGGTGGATACGGTGGTCTTGCGCCCGCCGATGCCCATCTCCTCGCGCACGATCGCCAGCGCTTCGAGGAGGGCTGGTAGGTTGAGGAAGGGTTCACCGATGCCCATCACGACGCAGCGCCTGAGCGGGCCCAGGGCTCTGCCGCGCACGAACTGACCGACGATCTCAGCCGCGGACAAGTTGCGGGCCAGGCCTAGCCGTCCCGAGGCGCAAAACGGGCAACCCACGGGGCAACCGGCCTGAGTTGACACACACAGGGTCGCGCCGCTTTCAGGGTCACGGGCCTTGGCGGGGATGTGAACGGCCTCCACGGTCAGCGCATTGGCGTCGTCTGAGACGGGCTCGCTGGGGCCTTCCTCTTCTCCCAATGCTATCAGCAAGCGCGTGGTGCCGTCCCGCGCCACTACTCGCCGCAGTTCCCGCCCAGGCAGCAGTTGCGCGTCCGCCGCCAGCCTCTCCCGCAGGGCGAGGGGCAGACCGGTCATCTCCATTGGGTCCAGCACGCCCCGCTGCATGAGCTCCCGGCGTAGGATGCGGCCGTGGAAGGGCTTGCCGCCCCAGGCAGAGATGCGTTCCGCGCACTCCTCCGGGGAGAGGGTCAGGAACTCGGCGGAGGCCATGGGCGCAAGAATGTTCGGGCTCAGGCCGGGGGCTTGGTGGCCAAGTGCTTCACCAGTGTCTCGCCGATCTCCATGGCCGCCGTGCGCGCGGCCTGCAGCGATTCCGGGTTGGCACCGCCCACGGCCCGGTGGCCGCCGCCGCCATAGGTCTCCATCAGTTCACCGATGTGATAGGGATCCGCCGGAGGGTGCCAGGGGTTCTGGCCGCAGGTCACATGGAAGCCGGCCCGGGTGGGGATGACCCCCACGGCGTAGTGGATCTTGGGATTGTGGTAGAAGGGCGAAAAGCGATCCCGGCGAATCTTGTTGCTGGAGGCGTCGTACACCAAGACGCCGTCGCGGCGCCACTCCACTGTGGGGGGGAATTGTTCGAGGGCTCGATCTCGGTTGCGGCAGGCGCGTTGGTAGGTTCGTTCCACATCCGTGCGGGCGGCGACCTCGGCCAGGGTTTGTGTCGACATGGACTCTACCAGTGCATCGATCCACTCCGGACCTGGCGAAGCGGTCAGGGCGCGCGTGATGCGCAAGGCTGGGTGTTCGCCGAAGAGAGCCTGTTGGACGTTTTCGAAGGCGGCGGCGTCGATGATGTCGGACCACTTCGACATTTCCTGGAAGCGTTCGGGCACCTCGAAGTCCCAGTGGCGCTTGGCATGGGCGATGATCAGCGGCGGACAGGATGGGGAGTCCGCGTCCCAGCACCAGCGTTCAGATGGCTCGTAGGCGGCGCGCAACTCCTCTGACAGGAAAGTGGTGGCGTGGTGGTCAAACCAGATTTCCGCGCGGGGATGAAAGTGAAAGTCGACAATGGCGAAGCGTTGGCCTTCCTCGAACTGCTCCCAGTCCTTGCGCCGGTCGTAGTTGATGCTGGCCACGCGCACTTGCTCGCCGCGGGCAGTGCGCAGAATGTGAGCCAGCAGGGCTCCCGAGACCATGCCGTCGAAATCCCGGTGGTAGTAAAT
>NYXZ01000102.1 GCA_002686595.1 Planctomycetota bacterium
CGGCCTGTTCGGCGGCGCCGGCGTGGGCAAGACCGTGCTGATCCAGGAGCTGATTCGAATCACCGCCGTTGAAAAAGGCGGCTTCAGCGTTTTCTGCGGCGTTGGCGAGCGCACCCGCGAGGGCAATGACCTGTGGCTGGAGATGACCGAGGCCACCTACACCACGCCGGACGGCACCACCCAAAGCGTGATCGACAACGCCGTCCTGGTCTTCGGCCAAATGAACGAGCCCCCGGGATCGCGCCTGCGCGTGGCCCTCTCCGGGCTCACCATGGCCGAGTACTTCCGCGATGAGAAAGGCCAGGATGTACTGCTCTTCGTGGACAACATCTTCCGCTTCGTCCAGGCCGGTTCCGAAGTCTCCGCGCTGCTCGGGCGCATGCCCTCGGCCGTGGGCTACCAGCCCACCATGGCCTCGGAGATGGGCGCTCTGCAGGAACGCATCACCTCCACCACCAAGGGCTCGGTGACATCCATGCAGGCCGTCTATGTGCCCGCGGACGACATCACGGACCCGGCTCCGGTGGCCACCTTCGCCCACCTGGACTCGACCATCATCCTCGACCGTTCGATTTCGGAGTTGGGCATCTACCCGGCCGTGGATCCCTTGAAGTCAACCTCGCGCATGCTCGATCCCCAGGTCGTCGGCGAGGAGCACTACCGGGTCGCTCGCGCCGTGCAGCAGATCCTGCAGCGCTATGCCGACCTCAAGGACATCATCGCCATCCTCGGTGTCGAGGAACTCTCTGAGGAGGATCGGCAGGTTGTCCACCGCGCCCGCCGCATCCAGAAATTCCTGGCCCAGGCCTTCTTCGTCGCCGAACAGTTCACCGGTCGTCCCGGTGTCTTCGTGCCGCGGGAAGAGACCGTGCGTTCCTTCCAGGAAATCATCGACGGCAAACACGACGACCTGCCCGAGGACGCCTTCTACATGGTGGCCGGCATCGATGCCGCCCGTGAGAAGGCCAAGGCCATGGCCGCCGACAGCTAGGACCTACCATGCCCGGTCAGATAACCCTGCGCATCATCACGCCCGAGGCGGTCGTCCTGGACCGCACGGTTTCCTCCGTGAAGTTCATGGCCCTGGACGGTTCCATGGGCGTCTTGCCCGGCCACGCCCCGATGGTGACGGCCCTCGGGCCGGGGGAGTTGGTGGCGGACGGCGAAGGGCAGAGCGAGCACTACTTCGTCAGCGGCGGCTTTGCTGAAGTGGCCGGTGGCACCCTGCGCGTTGTTTCCGATGCCTGTGAGCGGCCCAGCGACATTGATGTGGAACGGGCGGGCCAGGCGGCCGAACGGGCGCGCACGCGTCTCAAGGAACGCCGTGTGGGTGACGCCGAGACCTTTGATCTGTTGCGAGCCGAGGCCTCCCTGCGCCGGGCCCTGATGCGTCAGAACCTCGCTGGCCGGCGCCGCACATGACCGCTTCCTGGCAGCGCACCCATACCGCGGGAGCTCTGCGGGCCGCCCATGTCGGCCAACGCGTAACACTCAACGGTTGGGTCCATGCGCGCCGCGACCACGGCGGGATCTACTTCGTTGACCTGCGCGACCGCTACGGCATTACCCAGGTGGTTTTGTCCGAGGAAGTCACCGGCGAACTGCGCTTGGGACCCGAGGATGTGCTCAGTGTCAGCGGACAAGTCGTGGCCCGGAACGAGGCCAACCGCAACGCGGAACGTGCCACCGGCGACATTGAACTGGTGGCGGAGAGTGTCGAACTCTTGTCATCCTCCAAGGTGCCGCCCTTCGAGATCATCGACGAGCTGGACACGGCCATCGAGACGCGCCTGCGCCACCGTTACCTGGACCTGCGCCGGATGCCCATGCTGGCCAATCTTGAACACCGTTCACGGCTGATCACCGGCCTGCGCAACGCCTTTGTCGGGCAGGGCTTTACCGAGGTCGAGACGCCCATCTTGACGCGCTCCACACCGGAGGGCGCCCGGGATTATCTCGTCCCAAGCCGCGTGCACCCCGGTGAGTTCTACGCCCTGCCCCAATCTCCCCAGCTCTTCAAGCAGATCCTGATGGTCTCGGGCGTGGACAAGTACTTCCAAGTGGCGCGCTGTTTCCGTGATGAGGACTTGCGCGCGGATCGCCAGCCGGAGTTCACCCAACTCGACATGGAGATGAGCTTCGTGGAAGAGGAGGATGTCTTCGCCGCCTGGGAAAAGGCCCTGGGCGAAGTATTCAAGGATGTCGTCGGGGTGGAGTTGCCCCTGCCCTTCCCGCGCCTCTCCTATGCCGAGGCCATGGAACGCTACGGCAGCGACAAGCCCGATACGCGCTTCGCCATGGAGCTGATCTCCATGGACGAGTGGGCCGCTGGCTGCGATTTCAAGGTGTTCCAGTCAGTGGTAGCCGGAGGTGGCCGCGTCCTCGGTCTTTTGATCAAAGGCGGGGCGGAGCTGTCACGCAAGCAAGTGACGGCCCTCGAAGATGTGGTCAAGACCTACGGCGCCAAGGGCTTGGCCTGGTGGAAGCCGGCGTCCGACGCCCAAGGTGGGGGAGCCGGTCCGTTGGCGCGTTTTGTGAACGGCCAAGCCGACCATCTGATGGAGATCCTGGACGCGGAAGAGGGTGACCTCGCTGTCTTTGTTGCTGATTCGCAATCAGTCGCCCGCCGGGCCCTGGGGGAACTGCGCGTGCACCTGGGACGCGAGCGTGGTTTGGCCAAAAGCGGCTCCTGGAACTTCCTGTGGGTGACGCGTTTCCCCATGTTCGAAGAGAGCGCGGAGGGGGGCTGGACGGCGCTCCATCATCCCTTTACCGCGCCGGAGGATTGGGACATGCCCGGCGATCCCGGCAGTCTGGCCAGCCGCGCCTATGACCTGGTGCTCAACGGTTGGGAGCTGGGCTCCGGCAGCATTCGAATCCACCGCCAGGATGTGCAGGCCCGGGTCTTTGAGCTGCTGGGGATCGGGCCGCAGGATCAACAGGCCAAGTTCGGCTTCCTGCTGGAGGCCCTGGAGCACGGCGCGCCGCCCCACGGGGGCTTTGCCGTGGGCCTGGACCGTCTGGTGGCCATGACGCTCGGCCTGGACAACATTCGCGATGTGGTGGCTTTCCCCAAGACCGCCTCCGCCACGGACTTGATGTGCCAAGCCCCCTCGCCGGTGCCGGAAAAGCTGCTGCGGGAGGTGCATGTGGCTAGTCTTGCACCTTCAGCCGACGGGCCCGCCGCAGAATCTGCTGCGGCAGATGGAACGCCATGAGCGGGATCCAGCAGCGAGCCGGTGAGCAGTTCCTGGCCAGGGGAGCGGCTGCTCCATGGCGGCAATCAACGGACAACTCTATGCTAATAGAACTGAGACCCGCGGCGCGCGTCGCCGCCAACCCCGAAAATGACTCCCTGAAAGGAGCTTACTGACCCTGCAGGATTACCGAACCAACCGCCGCATCCGTGTCCCCGAAGTCCGTTTGATTGATGAGGAGGGCAACCAGGTCGGCATTGTGTCGTCGGATGATGCCCGCCGCCGGGCGGCCTCGGCGGGCTTGGACTTGGTGGAGGTCTCGCCCCAGGCCCGCCCCCCGGTCTGCCGAATTCTCGACTACGGCAAGTTTAAGTACAACCAGGCCAAGAAGGAGAAGGGTAGCCAGGGGCACAAGAGTGGCCTCAAGGAACTGCGCGTGCGTCCGGCCATCGACGACCACGACCTCAGCTATCGGTTGGAGAACGGGCGACGCTTCCTGTTGGCCGGCCACAAGGTGCAGGTGGTCTGCATTTTCCGGGGCCGCCAAATGGCCCACCCGGAACACGGCACCGAGGTCATGCGCAAGGTGGCGGTGGCCCTGGAGGACATCAGCAAGGTCGAGACCCAGCCCAAGATGCACGGCCGGCGCATGACCATGCTGCTGGCCCACAAGTAGCAGCAGGGGAGTTTTTCCGCGCCCCTGGAGAGGGGATGCCTGTTTCCCGCCTGAGGGGGCCGCTTTGGGGCCGCCCAGACGGCCATTTGCCTAGGGGGGCGCTTTCCTTTGGGTGGGGAGCGGGCTAGAATCTTCGCCCCAAGATCGGGGCAGCCGTGTGACGGCAGCCCCGGCCCCTGCGAGCGGTCGGGCATGTCAGCGACCAGGGACACCTCAACCAAGGACGAACGATGCCTAAACTGAAATCAAAGAGCGCTGTCACCAAGCGCTACCGGGTGACCAAGAAGGGCAAGCTGAAATGCGACCGCCCGGCACGGGGTCACATGCATGCTTCGAAGAATGCCAAGCAAAAGCGCGAACTGCGCCGACGCATAGTCACTGACGGCGCCTGGGCTAAGCTCCTGCGCCGCATGATGGGAGCCTGAGCCATGGTACGCGTGAAATACGGCGCCCCGCGCCACCGGAAAAAAGTCCGCTACTTCAAACAGGCTCGCGGCTTCCGCGGCGGGCGCTCCAAGCTCTGGCGCACGGTGCAGGAGGCGTTGCTGCGCTCCTGGGCCTATGCCTACCGCGACCGGCGCGTCAAGAAGCGTCAGTTTCGCCGCCTTTGGATCGTGCGCATCAACGCCGCGGCCCGCGGTCGGGGAATGAACTACTCGACCTTCATCAACGGTCTGAAGCAAGCGGGGATCGACCTCAACCGCAAGCAGTTGTCGGAACTGGCGATCCACGATCCGGCGGCCTTCGACGCTGTTTTGGAAGCAGCCCGAACGGCGCGCAACTAGGAGCCGGGCTTACCCACCGTGGAGGCCCACGCTGAGCTGCGGGACGAGGCCCTGGCCCGTCTCGCCGCCTGTACCGAACTGGCTGAACTGCGTTCCGTGGAAAAGGACTACCTGGGGCCGGAGGGGGCCATCGGTGCTCTGTTGGCTTCGATCCCCAGCCTACCAAAGGAAGAGCGTCCCAAGGTCGGAGCGGCGGCCAACCGCCTCAAGAAGGAGCTTGAGGCGGGCCTGGACAAGGCTCGGGGAGAGCTCGAAACGGCTCGCGTGGCTGCGGAACGCGCGGGGGGGGATTTCGACCCGAGTTTGCCGCCGCGGCGCGCGGCCCGAGGCTCCCTGCACCCCTTGACCAAGGTGCGGCGCGAGGTGGAACGCATCTTCAGTTCCATGGGCTACGACATCGCCGACGGGCCGGAGGTGGAACTCGACTACTACAACTTCCAGGCTCTCAACATCCCCGTGGATCACCCCAGCCGGGAGATGCAGGACACCTTCTATTGTGACGAGGAGCATCACCTGGTCATGCGCACGCAAACCTCGCCGGTGCAGATTCGGGTCATGGAACAGCGCCAGCCGCCTTTCCGCCTGATCGCTCCGGGACGCGTGTTTCGCAACGAGGAGCAGGACGCGACACACAACCACACCTTCCACCAGGTGGAGGGCTTGGTGGTGGGCGAGGGGATTCAGGTGGGGCACCTGACCGGAACACTCAAGGGCTTCCTGGCGGAGCTCTTCCAACGCCAGGTCCAGGTGCGCCTGCGTCCGGGGTACTTCCCCTTTGTCGAACCCGGCTTTGAACTCGATGTGGCCTGTCCCTTCTGTGATGAGAAAGGCGGGACCTGCCGCGTCTGCAAGGGCGTGGGCTGGGTCGAGTTCTGCGGTTGTGGCCTGGTGCATCCCGAGGTATTGGCCGCGGGCTTTGGCGGCCGGGATGATGTGGACTTGGACAAACTGACGGGCTTCGCCTTCGGCTTCGGCCTGGACCGCCTGGTGATGCTGCGCTACGGCCTGGACGACATCCGCAATCTGATGGGGGGCGACCTGCGCTTCCTGGAGCAGTTCTGATGTTTGTCTCCATCAAATGGCTTGGTCGCCATGTGGATCTGACTGGCATAGCGCCGGAGGATTTGGCCCGTGAGCTGACTCTACGCACGGCCGAGGTGGAAGGCTGCGAGCCCTTTGCGCCCCACCTAGGCGCCATCACAGTGGGTCTGGTGCGGGAACGGGTGGCGCACCCGGACGCCGATCGGCTCTCGGTTTGCACCGTGGAGATAGGAGCCGAGGAGCCCCTGACCATCGTCTGCGGCGCGCCCAATGTGCGCGCCGGCCTGAAGGTGGCGGTGGCCACCGTGGGGACCGTGTTGCCCGGTGACTTCAAGATCAAGAAGGCCAAGATCCGGGGCCAGGCCTCCAGCGGCATGATCTGCTCCCTGGCGGAGTTGGACCTGGGGGCTGACCACGACGGGATTTGGGAACTGCCCGAGGAAGCGCCCGTGGGCAGCGACCTGGCCAGTGCCCTGGGCCTGGAGGACTGGGTCCTGGAAATCGACAACAAGTCCCTGACCCATCGGCCAGACCTCTGGGGACACCGGGGCCTGGCGCGTGAGGTGGCCGCCATTTTTGGCCGCCCCCTGTTGCCCCTGGACACCAGTATTCCTGCTTGCGGCGCGGGGCCGCCACCGCAAGTCACCATCGAGGAGTCCGCCGCCGAACTCTGTCCTCGCTACTTGGCCCTGGCCTTGGACGGCGTGCGCGTGGAACCCAGTCCCCTGTGGTTGCGCTGCCTGCTGGCGGCTGCCGGCCAACGCCCCCTGGACCTCTTGGTGGATCTCTCCAACTTCGTCATGTTGGATTTGGGCCAGCCCAACCACCTCTTCGACCGCGCCGCGGTGGCAGACGGCATCGAGGTGCGGCGCGCCGCGGCCGCTGAGGAAATGGTGACCCTCGACGAAGGGCGGCACACCCTGGGCTCCGAGGACCTGCTGATATGTTCTGGCCAACGCCCGGTGGCCCTGGCCGGGGTCATGGGGGGAGCGGATTCCAAAGTCGCCCCCGAGACCCGGGAGCTGCTCCTGGAAGTGGCCAACTTCCACGGTACAACCGTGCGCCGCACGGCCATGCGCACTGGGCTGCGTTCCGAATCCTCGGCGCGTTTTGAGAAGAACCTCGACGGGGAACTGGTGCCCGCCGCCGCCGGCCATTTGGTGCGCACCCTGCTTTCGATTCAACCGGAAGTGACGCTGCCCAGCCCGCCCATGGATGTGGGCGTGTATGCGACTCCGGATTTGTCGGTGGAACTCTCGCCGGAGATGGTGCGGGAGCGTTTGGGCGTGGAGCTTGACGACAATCACATTTCGACTTCACTGGCCTCCCTGGGGTTTGACATCACGGCCGCCAACGGCGTCTATTCCGTGGGCGTGCCCTCTTGGCGTGCCACCAAGGACATATCCATAGCCGAGGATCTGGTGGAAGAGGTGGGCCGCCTGCACGGCTACGACAACATTCCGCCGCGACCGTTGGTCGGCGAGCTCACGCCGCCGCTGCACGATGCGCGCAGAACGCTGGTTGAAGCTCTGCAGGATCGCCTGGCCGGCGGAGCGCGCTTCCACGAAGTGCTCGGCTATTCCTTTTTGCACGCCGAGTTGTGCGAGCGGCTGGGCATTTGTGACCAGCCCCATGTGCGCCTGGTCAATCCGGTGGCGGAGGGCGAGGACCGCGTGCGGCGCTCGGTGCTGCCGAGCCTCTTGGGCCGGCTGGAAATCAACCGCCGCCAGCGCGAGCGCGTGGCCATCTTTGAGATTGGGAAGGGCTATCTCCCGGAGGAGCCGGGAGACCGGGGGCAACCCCGCGAGATACATGAACTGGGCCTGGCATGGTCGGTGCCGCCGTCGGACAAGGGGGCGGCCTTTGACGACGGAGCGTTTTCGCGTCTGGCCGGAGTTATGGAGGATCTCCTGGCCCAACTCGGTTTTGGATGCGCCAGCTTTGTGGGCCTGGCTCCGGACGCCGGACGACCGGCCTGGGCCCATCCCGGTCGGGGCGCGCTGTGCAGCTTGGCCGATGGCACGGCCGTGGGCTTCATCGCTGAGCTGGAGCCTGGTCTGCACCGCCCCCTGGGCCTGATGGACGACCTCGTCAGTGATGTGGCCTGTGCCACGCTTTCCTTGGATGCCCTGCTGGCGGCGGAGAAACCCGCCTTCCGCCCCCGCAAGCTGCCGCGTTTCCCCGAGACCAAGGTGGATGTGGCCCTGGCCTGCCCCGCTGCCATGCCGGCTGGGGATTTGGCGGCCATGATCGAGCGGGCGGGCAAGGGTCTGGTGGGGGATCTGGAGCTTTTCGACCTGTATCGCGGTGCCAACCTGCCGACCGGCCAAAAGTCCCTGGCCTGGCACCTGCGCCTGCGGGCCGAGGACCGCACCCTGGGGGAGAACGACGTGGCTCGCTTCCTGGGGCGCTTGGAGCGGGCCGCGGCTGCCGCTGATTGCACCCTGCGCCGGGACTAGGGGCCCGCGGATCAGCGTCCTAGGGCGGCTTCGCCAGCGACGGGCCCCTTTCAACGGGCTCCTAGGCCGGAAAGATGCTCCCGAAGGCCACCTCGGTGGCCGATGATGGAGGGGCGGCTCCCCGCCCGCACCCCATGAAGATTGTCCTCCTGACCCCTCCCAGCCCCCAGGCCTATCGCGTCAGCCGTGGCCTGATGGGCGGCTTCGGCATGGCGGTACACCCGGAGCTCTTGTACCCACCCATCGAGTTGGCCCATGTGGCTTCCGTCTTGGAGGCCGAGGGTTTTGCGGCGAGCATGGTGGACGCTGATGCCGCCGGTTTGACCGCGGACACCGTGGCTGCTGCGGTCTTGGCCGAGGAGCCGGATCTGATCTGTCTGGATTCGTCCTCCACCTCCTTGGAACAGGACCTGGCGGTGGCGTGTAGTTTGCGACGGCAGAGCGCGGCGGTGGTGGCCATCCTCGGTTCCCAAGTGACCTTCACGCCCGGTGAACTCTTCACCGAGGGCGCGGTTGATGTGGTGGTGCGCGGCGAACCCGAATACATCGTGCGTGACGTGGCGCGGCGCGTGGCCGCCGCGCGCCAGAGTGGAACAGCAACCGGGCCAAAGGCTAGGCAAGCTGCGCCGGACTTCAGCGGCGTGGCCGGCACCAGTTGGGCCCGCGCCGACGGGGAAGTCGTGCATGAGGCTGTCGCGGAGAAGATCGGTGATCTGGACGCTCTGCCCACACCCGCACGCCATCTGCTGGACAACGCCGCCTATAGCTTCCCCGGTTTGGACGGCCCGGTCACCACGGTCAAGTCCTCGCGGGGCTGTCCCTATGACTGTTCCTTCTGCGGCTACACCCTGGCCCAGGGGCTGCGTTTTCGCTTTCGGTCTCCGGAGAATGTGGTGGCTGAACTGGTTGAACTCTCGCGTACCTTTGGCCTGCGCCATGTGGTCTTCCGCGACCCGATCTTCACCACGCGCAAGGACCGCGTCCACGCCATTTGCGACGGCATTCGCCGCGAGGGGCTCGACCTCGCCTGGCAGTGCGAAACGGCGGTCAAGACCCTCGATCCGCCGCTCTTGGAAGCCATGGCCGCCGCCGGTTGCACGCACATATCCCTGGGTGTGGAAAGCGGCGACGCTGGCCTACAAAAGGAATACTGCGGCAACAAACTGAACGACCAGGCCCAGGCCCAGGAAGTCTTCGACAGTTGCCGCCGCCTGGGAATCGAAACCCGCGCCTTCTGTATGTTGGGGTTCCCGGGGGAGACACGCGAGATGATCGCCTCCACCTTCGACCTGGTGGAACGCCTGGATCCCGACCAGGTGCAGTTCTGCGCCGTGACCGCCTATCCGGGCACCAAGCTCTTCGAGCAGCTGAACGGCGAGGGACGGCTTGATTACGCCGCCATGACCGGGGTACAGGCCCTGGAAGGCAACGAGCACCTGAGCGCCGAGGAGATCAACGACTTGATCGCCGCGGGCTATCGGCGCTTCTACCGCCGACCACGGCGCCTGGTGCGCGAGCTGCGCCACCCCCTGCGCCTGGCGGGGCGCTTGGCGCGCTATCTGCGACTGCGGCGCGAAGGCGCTTGAAGCGCGCCGGTCCTTGCGAGCAAAGGCCGAAGATGCCGAGTTTGACGCGGGACGACGGGGGATAGATACTGCCCTGCTCAGGCCCGTCGACTCTCCCACACCGCTGTCTCCATCATCACTGCCCAAGGCCCGCCATGAGCCAGATCGAAAGCGTCCTTCAGGAATCCCGTCTTTTCCCCCCCAGCGCCGTGTTCAAGGGGCAGGCACGCCTTTCCGACGAGGACGCCTGGCGGCGCATGTACCGCGAATCCATCGACGATCCGGAGAGCTTCTGGGATCGCATTGCCGGGGAGTTGCCGTGGATTGAACCCTACGAGCAGGTGCTCGATTGGAGCAGTGCGCCGGTGGCCAAGTGGTTCGTGGGCGGCAAGCTGAACGCCAGCGCCGTGTGTCTGGACCAGCACCTCGACCAGGGGCTGGGAAACAAACGGGCCATCATCTGGGAAGGTGAACCCGGCGACACGCGCGAGCTTACCTATGCCGAGCTACACGCGGAAGTCTGCCGGCTCGCCAATGCTCTCAAAGCCCGGGGCGTCAAAAAGGGTGACCGGGTGGCCATTTACATGCCCATGGTGCCCGAGCTGGCGGCGGCGGTGCTGGCCTGTGCGCGCATCGGGGCGCCGCACTCGGTGGTCTTCGGCGGCTTCAGTTCCCAGGCCCTGCGCGAGCGCATTGAGGACGGAGGCTGCAGCGCGGTCATCACCGCCGACGGCGGCTGGCGCCGGGGCAGTGTCTTTCCCCTGAAGGCCCAAGTGGACGAAGCCGTGGAGGGCAACGACAGCGTGCACACCGTGCTCGTGGTGCGGCGTGGGGAGAACGAAGTGACCTGGCGCGAGGGCCGGGACTGCTGGTACCACGAGTTGGTCTCGGCCGCCTCGGCGGATTGTCCGCCGGAACCCATGGATGCTGAGGATGTGCTCTTCCTGCTCTACACCTCGGGCTCCACCGGCAAGCCCAAGGGCATCGTGCACACCACCGGCGGTTACATGGTGGGCACCTATCTGACGACCCGTTATGTCTTNGACCTGCGCCCGGAGGATATCTACTGGTGCACGGCGGATGTGGGTTGGATTACGGGCCACAGCTACATNGTCTATGGCCCGCTGGCCAACGGGGCNACGGCGGTCATGTACGAGGGCGCGCCGAACGCCCCCCACGAGGGGCGCTTTTGGGAACTGGTGGAGAAGCACGGCGTGACCGTTTTCTACACGGCGCCCACGGCTATTCGCACTTTCATGCGCTGGGGAGACAACCATGTGGAGCGCTTCGATCTCTCTAGCCTGCGCCTTTTGGGCACGGTGGGGGAGTCCATCAATCCGGAGGCCTGGATGTGGTATCACAGAGTCGTGGGAGGTGAGCGCTGCCCGATCGTCGATACCTGGTGGCAGACGGAAACCGGCGGCATCATGCTGACTCCCATGCCGGGCATCACCGCCACCAAACCCGGCAGCGCCACGGTGCCCTTCTTCGGCGTGGATCCGGTCATCGTGGACGAGGCGGGGAACGAGTTGGGCACGAACGAGGGCGGCTACCTCGCCATCCGCAAGCCCTGGCCTTCCATGTTGCGCGGCATCTGGGGAGATCCGGAGCGTTTCCAGGAGACCTACTGGGCCAAGTTTCCGGGGCTCTACTTCCCCGGCGACGGGGCGCGGCGGGACGCGGACGGCTATTTCTGGATCATGGGCCGCGTGGATGATGTGATCAATGTCAGCGGCCCCCGCCTCTCGACCATGGAAGTTGAAAGCTCCCTCGTCAGCCATCCCACGGTTTGCGAGGCAGCAGTTGTGGCGCGGCCGGATGAGGTCACTGGCCAGGCCATCAGTGCCTTTGTCAGCGTGGGGCCAGGAGTGGAGGTCGGCGCCGAGCTGCGCGCTACGCTACTCGCCCATGTCTCACAGGAAATCGGCAAGTTGGCGCGGCCCAAGGAGATCCGCTTCACGGATGCTCTGCCGAAAACACGCAGCGGCAAGATCATGCGCCGTCTGTTGCGGGACATCGCCGCCGGGCGCGAGATCGTGGGGGACACCAGCACCATCGAGGACTTCAGCGTCCTGGCCAAACTGCGAGAAGAGCAGGAGTAGGCCGGCCTAGGTAGACCTACTCCTGGGAGCTGCGCCACCAGTCACCACTGGCCACCTGGGCAATGCCCGTGGCATAGGTGCGGGGCTGCCAGCCGAGGGTTTCGATGGCGGCGCTGATGTCGTGGTCGTGGTGCAGGAAGAAGTAGCTGGCCCCGCGGCGTTGGCGCGTGACATCGGTGAAGACGCCTTTGAGAAGCAGGAAGCGCTCCACCCAGCGGCGCGGCACATTGCGCCGCTTCTGGCGGCCTCCCGCAGCGGCCATGGTCAGGTCGAGAAACTCGTTGAAGGGAATGCCCGTCGGACCGGCGAGTTCATAAATGCTGTCCACATCCATCACCTGCTCCTGCGTCAGGTAGAGCAGGATGGCATCCACCACATCGTCCACGTGTACCGGATTGATCTTGGACACGCCCTCGTGGGGCACCCAATAGGTGCCCTGCTGCTTGGCACAACGCCGCAAAAAGGGCCCGGTGTGCCGGGTGTCTCCCACGCCGTAAACCAGCGTGGGGCGGAAGGAGGCCCAGTCGTAGCCGCTGGAGCGCACGATCTTCTCTTGCACGCGTTTTGAATCTCGATAGTAGCCGTAGACCGGTTGGCCGATGACCGCCGAGGAGACCAGGACAAAGCGCATATCATCCGGGGCGTGGGCCTTGGCCTCCGCCATTAGATGCTCGGTGCCGGTCACATTGACCGCCTGCATCTCTTCCTCGCTGTGGTGATCGTGGCGGCCGGCCAGGTGGATCAGGGCCGCGGCGCCCTCCAGGAAGCCATCCAGGCTGGCCGGATCCGTCAAATCGCCCTCGCAGGCCTCCAGGGAGCCGGGACAATCCGCAGGCAACTGGGGCAGGGCCTGGACCCGTCCCGGGCGGGCCAGGGCGCGTACGAGGTGGCCTTCGGCGCAAAGGCGCCGAATCAGGTTCTGACCGATGAAGCCGGTCCCGCCGGTGACAGCAATTCGCATGGTGAGAGGATAGCGCCCTGGGGCCCCCAGGCCAGGTCCCTGCCCACGATAAACGCCGCTCTGGATGCCCTGGGGCCTGATTTGGCAAGGGGGGGAAATGCGACAGGCCCTCCAGTCCCTGGGGGGGGCTATGCCGATAAACTTCCAGCTGACAATCCGGACCCGCCGCTCGAGACTCCCCAGGACTCCCCGTTTTTTCCTAGTATCCAGCGCCCCCGGCGTGTGCCACGCCGGGATCCCCAGGATTACGGCCAAAACTCTTGGCGGCCCCCTCCCCTGGAATACGTTTCTATAAGACAATAGGCCTGCGGCGCACCCTACCTCCCCCCTCGGTGCTCGGCCGGTGGCCAGCCATCCATGACCCGCCTAGGTACCTACATTCGGCGCAATTTCGAGCCCCTGCTCCTCTCGGTGCAGGTGCTCATGGATGTGGCCGTGCTGGCCCTGGCCATGCTCTGCGCCTGGTGGCTGCGGGAGGGCATCAGTTCCCCCGACACAGCCACGCCGCTCATCGTTTACCGGGAAGTGTTCTCGATCACGGCCGCGGTCTGCCTGCTCTGCTTCCACGCCTTCGGCCTCTACAGCCCGATCAAGAGCCTCTTGAATGTGGAAGAGTTCAAGGGCATCGCCAAGGCCACGCTGGTCTCCTTCTTCGTGATCCACGCCCTGACGGTCTTCCTGCGCGGCACGACACAGGAGGCCGAGGGGATTTACGGCATGTTGGTGCCCCTGCACGAGGCCATCGACCTGGATGTCAATCCCGAGGCCTACTCGCGCATCACGATCGTCCTGTCCTTCGTGATGATCCTGGCCTTCATCACCGCCAGCCGTTTCATCTCCTTCCGAGTTATCCAACGCCTGCACCGGCGCGGCATCGGCAACCGCAATGTGCTCATCTGCGGCACGGGGCCCACGGGCCGACGCCTACAGCGCAAGTTCATGTTGATCCCCACGCTCGGGCTCAACCTGATGGGATTTGCCACGGATAAGACCGAGGAGGTCGGCAGCACGATTGACCGCTCTCGAGTGCTCGGGACCTTCGAGGATCTGGCCTACCTGCTGGGCGAGCTGAAAATCAGCGAGGTCTTCATCGCCCTGCCTGAATCCAAGGAAGAAGACGTGATGGGGCTCTTGGCGGAACTCGACCGCCTGGGCGTTCCCTACCACGTGGTGCCGCGCTTCTATCACCTGATGACCCATCGCGTGCGCATCCAGTCCCTGGATTCCATCCCGCTCATTTCGCGCATGGAGCGCCGCTCCGGTTTCCTGGCTTCCGCCGGCAAGCGCCTGCTGGATGTGCTCATCTCCCTGACCGTGCTGACCGTGGGGGCGGCCTTCTTTATCGTGCCCATGATCATGATCAAGCGCGAGTCGCCGGGCTCCGCCTTTTTCATCCAGACCCGCGTGGGCAGGAACGGCAAGCGTTTCCGCATGTTCAAGTTCCGCACCATGCACGAGAACTCATCCTCCGCCGCGCCCTCGCCGGATTCCCCCTTTGATCCCCGCGTGACGCGCATCGGGCGTTTTCTGCGGCGCTATTCCCTGGATGAACTGCCCAACTTCATCAACGTCCTCAAGGGGGAGATGAGCTTGGTGGGGCCGCGCCCGGAGATGCCCTTCATTGTGGATTCCTACAACTCCATGCAGCGCGAACGCCTGCGGGCCAAGCCGGGCATCACCGGCCTGTGGCAGATCTCCTACGCCCGGGGCGAGGCCATTCACGAGAACCTGGACTACGACCTCTACTACATTGAGAACCAGTCCCTCTTGTTGGACATGGTGATCATGACCCTGACGCTCTTCGCCGTGGTCAAGGGCTCCGGGGCCTACTGAGATCCCCGGCCCGGCCCTCCCTTCCCGCAGCCGCCCGCGCTAGTCTGGCCCCGTGCGCATTCTCCATGTGATGGAAGCCACCATCGGCGGCACGCGCCGCCACCTGGTGGACGTGGCCACTGGCCAGCGAGCCAGGGGCCTGGAGGTCGAGGTGGCGGTGGCCACCCGCCGCGACCCTGATTTCCCCCGGGATCTGGTGGCGCTGGAACAGACCGGCGTCGGCGTGCACCGCATAGAAATGGGGCGTTCGATGTCCCCGGGCCGGGACGGGGCGCACCTCTGGCAGCTCTGCCGCCTGTTGGAGAAGGTGCAGCCGGACATCGTCCATACCCACAGCAGCAAAGCCGGCGTCCTGGGGCGCACGGCTTCCCTGGCCACGGGGATTGGCCGCCGCTTCCACACGCCCCACACCTTCGCATTCCTGTTCGAGGCCCTCTTCGGCCCCGCCAAACGCCAACTCTTCCGCACCCTCGAACAGCAGTTGGCCGCCAGCACCGAACGGCTGCTGGCCGTCAGCCCCACGGAAGCCCAGACATTCCGCGATTCTGGCGTGGTGCCCGCGGAGCGCATTGCGGTGGTGGCCAACGGCATCGACGCCACTCCCTGGCTGCAGGCGCAGCCGGCGGACCTCGGCGCCTTTGGTCTGGACCCGACGCGCCCCACGGCGGCCGTTATCGGCCTGATGTATCCGGCCAAGGGCCAAGACCTGGCCCTGGAAGCCCTGGCCCAGGTGGCCGGTGAGGATCTGCAACTTCTGATCGCCGGGCCGGACGAGTGGCGCGGGGAGTTGGAACAACTGGCGCGCAAACTAGGCGTGGCCCAGCGCGTGGCCTTCAGCGGTCCCCGGCGGGATGTGCCCGCTATTCTGGCGGCGGTGGATCTCCTGCTGCTGCCCTCACGCTGGGAGGGCATGCCCTACATTGTGCTTGAGGCCATGGCCTCGGCGCTGCCGGTGGTGGCAACCCCGGTGGACGGCGCCCGTGATCTGGTGCGCCACGGCGCGACGGGTTTCCTGGCGGATGAGATCGGCGCCGCGGCCCTGGGCGCCGCCCTGGGTCGCTGCCTGGCCTTGTCTGAGGAAGAGCGCCGCGAGTTGGGAGAGGCCGGACGGGCCAGCCTACTGGCCGAGCACAGCTTGGATTCCATGTTGGACGATCTGCTGGCGCTCTACGAAAACCGAGCGGGTAAGGCGGGTGCCGCGTGAGAATCCTGCACATCATCACCACCTTGGATGTGGGGGGGGCGGAGATGCACCTGCTATCCCAGGTGCGCGGTCAAAGCGCCCGGGGCCACGGAGTGCGCGTGCTCTACCTCAAGGGCCAGGGCACGCTGGCGGAGGACTTTCGCGCTGCCGGGGCCGAGTATGTGCGCGGGGTTTCCCTGGGCTTGGGCACGCCCTCACGGTTGGCGCCCCACCTGCGCTGGGCGGATATCTGCCATTCCCATCTTCTCAAGGCGGACATGGTGACGGCCCTGTGCGCCTCCCTTTACGGCCGGCGGCGCGGCCTGGTTTCCGGCAAGCACAACGACGAGCAGGTGCTGCGCAATCCGCTTGTTTCCCTGGTTCACGGCCTGGTTGGGCGCTTACCGGCGCGCACCATCGTGCTCTCCGACCATGTGGGCTCGTTCATCCAACGCCATGGCCGCATTCCGAGGCGCAACATGCGGCGCGTCTACTATGGCATCGACCCCGCGCCCTTCGAGGAGGCCCGTGCGCAGTTCGCCGCCGGGACGCCCGAACTGACCGCGGGCGCGGACGAGGAGCAGGCAGCTGGCCCTGCCCAGCGCCGCAACCTGCGCGCCTCCTTCGGTTTTTCGGACGAACATGTGGTCTTGATTTGCGTGGCGCGTTTCGCCGCCCAAAAGGCGCACCCCTTGCTGCTGCGGGCCTTCGACCGGGCCCGGCAAACGGCCCCAGAGCTGCGCCTATTGTTGGTCGGTGACGACCCCTTCGGCGACGGGCGAGTACGGGCCGAGGCCGTGGCCCGGGAACTGGATTTGGGTGACAGTTGCGTCTTCGCCGGCATTCGCCGCGATGTACCGCTTTTGATGGCCGCCTCGGAAGTCTTCATCATGAGTTCCCTGTGGGAGGGCCTGGGGCTCGTGTTCCTGGAAGCCATGTGCGTGGGCTTGCCCATCGTGGGCTCCGATGTCTCGGCGGTGCCGGAAGTGGTGGTCAACGGCGAAACCGGCCTGTTGGTGCCCCCGGGTGAAGAGCAACCCCTGGCCGCAGCCATGGTGCGCGTGGCCGGCGACGAGCGGTTGCGGCGGGACCTGGGCCAGGCCGGTCGGCGGCGCGTCGCCAGTGTGTTCAACCTCGATCGCATGGTGGACGAGACCCTGGCGGTCTACGACGAACTGCTGTGAGCGAGACGGCGGGCGGGCGGGCGCAGGCGCCGCTCTTTTCTTGGGAGCCAACACCGGCGACTTTCAGGGTGGAGGAAATCGGCGCCCCGGCGCCCACCGGCAGCGGTGAACATCTCCAGTTCCGCCTTGAGAAGCGGGGTCTGGATACCTGGCAAGCCCTGGACCGCCTGGGGCGCGCCCTGGACTTAAAGCGCGTGGCCTTTGGCTGCGCTGGCCTCAAGGATGCCAGGGCCCACACCTTTCAAGATGTCACGGTCCTGGGCTTGGGGGCCGCCGGCGCCGAACGCCTGGCGGAACTGGAGATGGGGGACATCCGCTTGGGACCGGCAGTGGCGACGGAGCGCAAGTTGCGTCCGGGACAGGCCGTCGGCAATCGTTTTGAAATGCGCCTCACATTTTCCGGCGAGCGGGAAGCGGCTGTAGCGAGCGGCCTGGTGCGCCAGGGCCTCGACAGGTTGGCGCGCCTCGGCCTAGGCAATGCCTTTGGCCCCCAGCGCTTTGGCCTGGACGGCCGCGCCGCGGAGCTCGGCCGGCTGCTCTTGGAACCCGAGCCCGCGGCCTACTTGCTGGCCTACGCCGCCGGGGAGTTGGACCTTGTGCAGCAGCTGCGGGAGCGGCGCGAAGCTAGCGGCGTTGCCCGGCCAGGGGAAACGGAGCCTGCCAGCAGCACGGGCGCGAGCTACGGGAGTGGTGCCGAGGACACGCCGCGGGCGGCGGCCGGAGAGGAATTGTTGGTTGCCTTGGAATCAAACGACAAGGGCGCTCAGCGGCGCCTGGCGCGCGTGGCCTCCGCTTTGCCGCCCACGCTGGCGCCCCTGGCGCGACAGTTGGCTCGCCGCCGGGGTGATTTGCCGGCGGCCCTGGAGTCCATCCCGCGGCGCCTGCGGCGCATGCACCTGTGCGCCCACCAGGCACTCGTTTTCAACCGCGTGCTGGAACTGCGTGGGGATTCGATCAGGGAGTGCCTCCCGGGTGACCACCTCCTGTCCGGATTCAAGGGCGTTGGGGCCCCCGGCGCCGGGACCGGGCAACTGCCCAGCGGCCCGCTCTACGGCCGGCGTTCGCCCTGGCCCGAGGGCCATACGCGGCCCGGGTGCTGCGAGCTGGCGGCCCTCACGGAGGCCGGCCTGACGCCCGAAATCCTGTCCCGCTCGAGTTTGGACGGGGCCCGGCGCGCCCTGTGCGTGTTCCCTGGCCAGGCCAAGCTGGGCCCCCTGGAGGGCGATTGCGAAAAAACAGGAGCCACGGCTGCGCTTTCCTTCACCCTGCCTCCCGGTGCCTACGCTACGATTGTCCTGCGGGATTTACACCAGAGGGGAGCCGCGCCGGTCGAAATGTTGGGAAGGCAAATCCATGAATAGCAGCAATGACAGGTCAGAGGTAAGGGCCATGGATGTGGCTCCGGCTGAGGAGGGCGGCTCGTCCGCAACCTCGACCGACACCTCCACTGGCAGCTCGCCCGACAGCTGGAACGGCCTCGACCGGCGCCTCCAGGGAACTCCCCGCTTCTCCCGGTTTTCATTCTGGGGCGGCCGGCGCCGGGCCCTGGCCGCCGGCGTGGAGCGCGAAGGCAGCTTCGTCGATGTCTACAGCGCACGCCTCTTGCTGGCGGTCTTCTGGATCGCCTTGATGAACGCCGCCGACAGCTTCTTCACCATGATCCACCTGCAGCACGGTGGCATCGAGCTGAATCCGGTGGCCGGCCAACTGCTGCGCCTGGGGCGCTGGGAGTTCGTCCTGGCAAAATCCGCCCTGATCGCCGCCGCCTTGGTGGTGCTTGTGATCCACAAGAACTTCCTGCTGGCGCGGGTGGGTCTGTTCACCGCCGCCGGGGCCTACACCCTCTTGGTGGCCTACCACCTGTTCCTCTTCACCTGAGGAGCCCGGGGCCGCGCCGCTCCCAGGCCCCAGCGTGTGTTTTCGCTCGCTCGGCAGGGGACTGTCTGTGGATGTAGCGCCGCCTGAAGACCTGGGGTAGACCAATCATGGCCACAGGGCCCCATGGGCCGCCTGCCTCCTGTTGTGGCACGGTCTCACCCCCGTTAGCCTGCCTGCCCAGATCTCCTGCCTCCAGCCCGCGATCCCCCGGATCCCCCCGCTGGGCCTGGCAGCTGGACCCGCCCTGGATTCCCCCAGTGATAGACGCCACCGACCTGACCAAATGCTTCGGCCCCCTGGTGGCCGTCAACGGCCTCTCCTTTGAGATCGGTCGGGGCGAGGTGGTGGGCCTGCTGGGACCCAACGGCGCCGGCAAGACAACCACCCTGCGCATGCTCACGGGCTACCTGCCGCCCAGTCGCGGGGCCGTCACCATCGCTGGCCTCGATGTCCTGCGCTCATCCCTGGAGGTGCGGCGCCGCATCGGCTACCTGCCGGAGAGCGTGCCGCTCTACGGCGAGCTCCGTGTAGGAGAGATGCTCGAGTTCCATGGCCAGTTACACCGCATGGACCGCAGTCGGCGCCGGGAGCGCAGCGCCTTCGTGCTGGAGCGTGTGGGCCTGACCGAGCGCCGCACGCAACGCATCGACAATCTGTCCAAGGGCCTGCGCCAACGTGTTGGCTTGGCCGTGGCGTTGCTGGCGGATCCGGAGTTGCTGATCCTCGACGAGCCCACCAGCGGCCTCGACCCCCTGCAGCGCATGGAGGTGCGCGACCTGATCCGCGAGTTGGCCCGGGAACGCACAGTGTTGGTTTCCAGCCACATCCTGCCGGAGGTGGAAGCTGTTTGCGACCGCGTCCTGATCCTGCATCGCGGGCGCCTGGCGGCGGATGGGCGACCGGCTGATTTGGTGCGCGAGTTGGGGGGCACGGGGCACCTCAGCCTGACGGCCGAGTTGGGACCGGACACGGGGCAGGCCGCCGAGTTGCTCCGGAAACTCCCAGGAGTCGCCTCGCTGAAAGTGGTGGATGCCAGCCAGGCCGCCAACGCTGGAGAAGAGCCGATCAACCATCCGTCCCTGCGCTCATTTGAACTGACCGGCGAGGGAGAGTTGGCCGCGGTGGTTGGGGAGCTGGCCCGGGACAGGTCCTGGGTGATCCACCAACTCGCCTGGCAGCGGGCCACCCTGGAGGAGCTCTTTGCTTCCATCGCCTTGGACATGAACGAGGCCTTGCTGGACGGCATGGCGCCGGCCGTGGCGCCCCTGGCGCCCCTGGCGCCAACGGCGCACACGGAGCCAACGGCGCACACGGAGCCAACGACGCCAACGGAGCCAACGGCGCCAACGGAGCCAACGACGCCAACGGCGCCAACGACGCCCACCGATCCTGATGCGCCGGGAGCGGATTCATGAGGGGCACGCTGGTAATCATGCGGCGGGAACTGTTCTCCCTGGCCACCAGTCCCTTTGCCTGGATCCTCCTCTCAGTGGCCCTTTTCCTGAACGGCGTGCTCTTCACGGCTTACATCCAACTATTGGATGGAGACGTGACCTGGGCCCTGCGCTTTGCCCTCGGTGAATCCCTGGCCTTCTGGGCCCTGCTGGTCTTCCTGCCGCCCCTCTTCACCATGCGCATGGTGGCGGAGGAGGCTCGCAGCGGTTTGGTCGAATACCTTTTGACCTCGCCCATCAGCGACGCAGCGGTGATCCTCGGCAAGTTTCTGGCGGCCACGACCTTCCTGGCCCTCTTTTGGTGCAGTGTGCCGCTCTACGGCCTGGTCCTCGCCGGCCTGGGCGCCAGCCCGGACTGGGGAGCCCTGTTGGGCGGCACCCTCGGTGCCATTCTCACCTCGGGCCTGTTCGTCTCCACGGGCCTCTTGGCCAGCGCCTCGACCTCGACGCCGGTGCTGGCGGCCTTTTTGGCCCTGGCCTTCAACCTGACCTGGTTGGCCCTGCCCCTGGTCACGGAACTGCTCCTGGGTGGGGCGGTGAGTTGGCTGGCCCGTGTCTTCTCCGGGGGCGAAGGCCTGGGCGGGGCAAGCCTGGCGGCAGCGGGCGATTGGCTCCAACGCCTGGTGGGCACCATCGATATCCTGGCGCACTTCCAGAAGTCATTTCTAGTGGGACTCTTGGACACCACCGAAGTGGTCTTTTTCCTCAGCTGGACGGGCCTGTTCCTGTTCCTTGCCGTGCGCCTGTTGGAGACCCGCAGATGGCGTTGAGGAGCACAACAACCAAGGGCTCAATGGGACCCCTGCGCCGTTTGGGCCTGGTGTCCCAGGTGATCGGCACGGTGCTGCTGGGGATGATCGTGGTCTTCTTGCTCAACTGGCTCTCGGGTCGGCCGGGCCTGCGCTTGCGCCTGGACCTTTCCGCCGACGGCAGCAACACCCTGGACCGGGCCACCAGCGACCTCTTGGCGGACCTGACCGAAACGGTCACGGTGGATGTCTTCTACCGCGGCGAAGCCCCGCCCCTGCAAGCCGTGGCCGGAGAGGCCATGGAGCGGGTCTTCCGCCTCTTGATCCTGGCGGCGGACGAAGCAGACGGGCGTCTGATCGTCCAACACCACGATCCTGCCGACAGCACCGCGCTCCAACAGCGCCTGACGGAACTCAAACTGACGGGCTTCGAGAACTGCCTCGTGCTCTCCAGGGGAGCCGGGGCCGAGCGCCGTGTGGTTCTCAGTCTGCGGGGGGACCTGGCTGAGTTCGACCCGGGCCGGCCCCAGGCGGGAGCCGGCTTTTCGCCGGCGGCCATGATTGCCTATCACGGGGAGGAAGCTCTGGTGAGCGGCCTCATGCGCGTGACCCAGGGCAGCAGCGTGCCCATCGCCTTCAGCGCCGGCCACGGTGAGCGCGACATCTTCGGCTTGGACGAACCCACGGATCTCGGGCGCCTGCACACGGAACTTGTGGGCGATGGCTTTGCCGTGGAGAAGTGGCGCTTTGAGGAGGACGGTCCGCCGCGGGATGAGTTGGCCCTCTTGGCGGTCATCGCGCCGCAACAGCCGTTCTCTGCGCCGGAGGCCGCGGCCCTGGTGAAGTATGTGGAACGGGGCGGACGCCTCTTGATCGCGCCGCGCCTGGACTTTGACCGCGGTCCCGGAAGTGTGCCGGACCTGGTGGGCAACTGGGGCTTGGCCATCGATGACGAGTTGATCCTGCGGCCATGGATCAACGCCCAGGGGCAGATGGAGGATGGCCGGCCGGAATGTGCCCAACTCGGCGTGCGCGCCGATGGCATGAGCGCCGGACACCCACTCACGGATGCCCTGCGCCGCAGCGAACGGCGCGTGGTCATGACCTTCGCCCATCCCCTGCGGAGCACGCCGGCCCAGAACCGCGCCCGGGCTCTGCTTGTCTCCGGGCCCTACTCCTGGCTCGACGATGGTTCCAGCGGCACCTATGACTTCATCTGGCAAGAGGCAAACGAGGTCATGGGCTCGCGAGATCTGCTGCTGGCCCTCGAACTCGCCGCCGTGCCCGGTGCCCTAGGTGCCAGTGCCATTGGCGATGAGACCAGGGCCGGGCGCGTCCTGCTCTGCTCCACGCCGGAAGCCTTCGCCAACACCTGGCTGGAAGTCAACCGGGACTTTTGCCTGGGCGCCTTCAACTGGTTGACGGAAAGAGAGACGCGCATCCACCTGGCGCCGCGCACGAGCGTCGAGCGCCGCTTGGCAATGGGCGAGGGCCAGGACCTCAAACGCCTCAAACGCACCGTGGCCTGGCTCCTGCCCGGCCTGTGCCTGATCACCGCCATACTGGTCGGCTGGCGTCGCCGTTCCTGACCATGCACCGACGCACACTGTTTTTCCTGGTGCTCTTGGTACTGGGGTTGGGATTGGTGGCTCGCTGGCAGAAGCAGCGCGAGGAGCGCGGGGATTTTACCGTGCTGGAGCGCCTCTTCCCGGAGGTGACGGCCCGCAGCATCCAAGCCCTGCGGCTGGATCACATCGAGCGCTCGTTTCACCTGCGCCTGGTGCGCGGCGACGATATGACCCAGTGGTTGATCACCGATCCCATTGAATACGAAGCGGACGAGGGCTTTGTGGAGCGTTTGCTGGATGTGGTTCTGACGCACCGGGTCGGCGTTCCTCCGGGGCAAGCCCTGGCGAGTGATGGAGGCGGGGCGGCCTCCGAGGCGCCGGCGGGTTTCGATCCGCCGCGGGCCAGTTTGACGGTGGAGTGGGTGACGGCCCAGGGCGAGGCGCGGGAGAGCGTGCTCGAGATCGGGCCGGTGGATCTCGACGGCAACCATGTAGCCGTGCGCGTAATCGGTGCCGAGGGGCCCGGCCCCGTGCGCCGCACCTTGCGTAACCTCGATACTCTTTTGGCGCGCACTTTGAACGAATGGCGCAGCAAGCGCCTCTCGCGACTGGCGCCGCGCACCCTGGTGTCCTTTACCCGGGAGGGCACGCTATTCCTCGGCGAGGGGGAGGACAGCCTGTGGCTCGACATGACCCTGGAACGGGCGGCGGCTACTTGGCGCATGGTGCGTCCGCAAAGGGTGACAGCCGACCGCGACGCGGTGGAGCTCTTGGCGGCGGGTGTGGCGCGGGTAGTGGTGGAGAAGTTCGCCGCTGATGTGGCGGAGACGCGCGAGGCCCTGGCCCTCTTTGGCCTGGAGCAACCGGAACTGCGCCTGGTGTTGGAGGATCACCAGGGACGGACCGAGGTGCTCGAGTTTGGGCGGGCAGTAATGAACGGGAATTGGTTCGCCCGGCGCGTGGGGGAGCCGGAGGTGTTCGAGGTAGCCGGCCACGCCGTGCTGGCCCTGACGCCTCCGTCGGAACTGTTCATGGAGCGCAAGCTGATGCGCCTGGCGCGGGAGCGGGTAGATGAAATCACAATCACGGGAACGGGGCCGCCGCTGGTGATCACGCGCGGAGGGCAGAGCGCTCTTGGAGGAGTGGGCCAGGCGTTGGCGGCAAGCGACGAGCATGGTTGGCGTGTTGCCCAGGGCGCTCTTGAGTGGCCCGCCGATGGCGAACGGGTGGGGGCCTTGCTGGCCGATTTGGAACAGGCGGAGGTGCTCCACTACCTGCGCGGTGCAGAGGCTCCCTATGCCGAGTTGGCGGAACCAGGCCTGAGCTTCACCTTGCGCGGTGGGCGCGTCCATGAAGGTGGTCGCTTGGGGGGAGCCTGGTCCGGCGCGGATGACGGCGAAGCTGGCCTGGTCTACCTGCGCAAAGGCGACGCGACGGCCTGTGTGGTGCCTGCCGCGTTGGGCGAAACCCTGGCGGTCAGCATCTTGGAGTTGCGCCAGCGGCGCCTGGTCATGCTCGAAGAGGTGAAGGTGGCCCGGCTGGTAATTGCCGGAGGCGGAGAGGAACTCGTCTTCGACCACGGCCGCGACGGGCGCTGGCGGCGAGGCCAGGGCGCTGACAACGAAGACACCGACCCGAGTGCCGCCACAGGAGCTGGACCCGCGGAGGCCTTGGAGCTGCATCCACTGCTCGATCCCCTGCTGTTCTTGCAGGCGCAGAGCTTCATGCCGGTTGCCGAGGCGCCGCCCTTGTTGGAACCGGTGCGCATCACCATTGCTGGCCGAGATGGGAGCAGCAGCTGGCTGGAGCTTGGCCGGGTTGCGGGGACGGAGAGCACCGCCGAGGCCCGGGGCCCGGGCCTGCGGGCCCGCCTGGCGGACGATGGCCTCCACCGCCAACTGTTGGACCTGCTGGGCGGCTAGGAGCCCGCCGGAAATGTCTCGCCGCGAGGCGACGCCGTCGGCGGTGAAGCCGTAGCAGGGACCTTTTCACCGGACTCCTAGGCCAGAGGCCCGCTGCCCTTTCCCGGTAGCCATGGCCATTGATCCGGGGGTGGCGCCACATTACCTTCACCTAACAGGACCCTAATGTGGGTCCCTGGCAATGAGTCCGGCGAGCGCAGACCGCAGACAAGGTGACGGGCATGACAGATGAACAGCGTGGATTGACCAGTGTGTTGGAAAGCCGCGGCCTCTCCGTGGCCGCCCTGGCCCAGCGCCTGAAGGACACCCATCCCTGGGACGAATGCCTGGGATCTTGGCACACACAGGAGCCGCGACAAGCCGAGCTGTGCGCCTTTCCAGCGGGCGTTGACCAACGCCTGGTGGAGCTCTTTGCGGCTCGCGGTGTGCAGCAGGTCTTCAGCCACCAGGCCGAGGCCATCGCGGCCTCCCTCGCAGGCCGCGATGTGTTGGTGGCGACGCCCACGGCTTCCGGCAAGACGCTCTGCTACACGGTTCCGATTCTCCAATCCCTGCTGGCCAGCGGCGGCTCGTCACGGGCCCTGTTCCTGTTTCCCACCAAGGCCCTGTCCCAAGATCAGAGCAGCTCACTCTCATCCCTGGTGGCGGAGCTGGGTGAGGGCTGGCACGCTGGCACATACGACGGCGACACGCCGCCCACCGTGCGCCGCACGCTGCGGGACCGGGGACACATGATCCTGACCAATCCCTGGATGCTGCACGCTGGCATCCTGCCCAACCACGCCAAGTGGTCCGAGCTTTTCCGGGACCTGGAGTACATCGTGGTGGACGAGGTGCATACGCTCTCCGGTGTCTTTGGTTCCAGCGTGGCGAATGTGCTGCGGCGCCTGCTGCGCATCGCGGCCCACTACGGCAGCGCGCCGCGCTTCATCGGTTGCTCCGCCACGCTGCCGGAGCCCGGGGCCCATGGAGAGCGCCTCTTCGGTCGTCCGGTGGAGGTCGTGGAGCGCGACGGTTCACCGGCTGGCCGCCGTCTCTTCGCCATCCACAATCCACCGCTGCTCGATCCCGTGGCGGGCTTGCGGGCCAACGCCCTGGAGGAGGCGCGGCGCCTGGCTCCCATGGTTTGCGGACGGGAACGGCAGGTGATCTTCTTTTGTAATCGGCGCACGGCGGTGGATGTGCTGACCCGTTATCTGAAGCAGGAAGCGGGCCAGCTCGGCCTGGAGGCCCACCAGATTCGGGGCTACCGGGGCGGTTACCTGCCGCTCCTGCGCCGCGAGATCGAGGGGGACCTGCGCAACGGCAGCGCCAAGGTCGTGGTCACCACCAACGCCCTGGAGTTGGGCATCGACATCGGTTCCCTGGATGTGGCGGTGCTAGTGGGCTACCCGGGATCCCAGGCCTCCTTCTGGCAGCGGGCCGGGCGCGTGGGCCGCCGCGGCTGCGAGAGCCTTGTCATTCAGATCTCCCGCTCCGACCCGGTGGACCAGTTCCTGGCCCTGCATCCGGAGTACCTCTTCGATGGCGCCAAGGAGAGCGTGGCGCTCGATCCTGACAACTTGGTGCTGCTCAGTGAGCAGATCAAGTGCGCGGCCTTCGAGCTGCCCTTCAAGCGGGCAGCGGAGGGTGGCGTCGAGGCCGCGGGAGGTTTTGAAGCCGCGCCCTTTACGGCGGAGATCCTCGACTACCTGGCGGAGGAGTCGGAACTGCTCTTGGAACGGGAGGGGCGCTGGCATTGGATGGCGGACGCCTATCCGGCCCAGGATGTGACCCTGGCTGGGAACGAGCCGGATAACGTGGTCATCCTCGAAATGGACACGGAAAAGGCCCTGGGGGAAATCGATCGCGAAGGGGCTTTGACGACCTGCCACGAGGGCGCCATCTACCTGGTGGAAGGCGAGACCTGGAAGATCGAGCGCTTGGACTGGGAAAACCGCCGGGCCCTGGCGCGGCCGGTGGACTCGGATTACTTCACCGATGCCCTGACGGACACCGAGGTGCGCGTCACCCGTTTGGAGGAACACAGCCGGCGGACGGCGGCGGGCGGCGGCGAGGACTTCGCCCTCTGGCGGGGGGAAGTACACATCACCACCGTGGCCACCCAATACAAAAAGATCCGCTTCTACACGCGGGAGAACCTGGGGGCGGAGGACATCCACCTGCCGCCGGAGGAAAAGGACACGGAGGCATTCATCCTGACGCTCTCCGATGCCAGTGCCCTTGAGTTGGGTCTGGTGGATGGCGACCGGGGCTCCGCTTGGCGCGGCGTGGGAACGCTCATTCGGCGCGTGGCGCCGCTTTTTGTGCGCTGCCAGGGCGCGGACCTGGGCCTCAGCAGTCAGGTGCGCTCGCCTCACTTCAACTGTCCGGCCCTGTACCTCTTTGATCGCGTCATGGGGGGCGTGGGCCTGGCGGAGATCCTGTACCGCAAGGAAGCCGAGGTCTTGGAAGCGGCGCGCGAGGTTGTCAGTCGTTGTCCCTGCGAGCGGGGCTGTCCGGCCTGCGTGGGACCGCCGGCGGAAATCGGGCGCGTGGGCAAGGAAACCGCCGTGCGTATTCTCGAGCACCTGGCCAGCGGGGAGCGGCCGCGGCCGGTGGAAGATGACCTGGCGCGGGATGTGGACCTGGTCCTGGAGGACGGCGAGGCCTGAGATGACCCCGGATGACTTCCAGGCACGCTTGCGCAGGCAACGCAGGGACCCGCAGCCGGCTGCTCCCGATGCGCCCCGCGATGACGCGCGGGACAGGGGCGGCGAGGAGGGCGAGGGCGGGTTGGCCAGGGCTGAACGGGCAGTAACGGGGTCTCGCGCGTCGGAGCCGCCCACGTCTGAGTTTCCCGTGTCGGGGCTTCCCGCCTCGGGGGCTCCGGCGTCGGAGTTCCCCACGGCGGGCGCGCGGGCGGCGCGTGCGGGGAGCAAAGGGCGGGGAGCTGGCTTGCCACCTTGGTTGGGGCGGCGCCTAAGACGCGAGGGCGCTGGCAGAGCGGCCGACTCGGCCGCTGCTGGTGACGGCGGCGAACCTCCCTCCCTGGATGCCCCGGGGGGGCTCGTGGTGACACCAACGGAACACGGGCCCTGGTGCGCGCGGGAGACCGTCAACGGCGGCGACCAACTACACGGTGACTGGGCCCTGGACGAGGTGTTTCATGCGGCGCCCGCTGATGCGGTCCTCTTGACCGCTGACCAAGGACTGGCCGAGCTCGACCTCAGGCACGCGCTCTACCTGGACACGGAAACCACCGGACTGTCCGGCGGCGCCGGAACCACGGTTTTCATGATTGGGTTGGGGGCCTTTGAGGCGGGCGGGAACTTCCGTACCTGGCAGGGCTTCTTGCGCGGGCCGGAGGAAGAGAAAGCGCTCTTGGAAGAGGTCGCTCGACGCATCCGCGCCAAGCGCGGCCTCGTCTCCTTCTTCGGCAAGTCCTTCGACCGCCACCGGCTGGAGGACAAAATGCGCGCAGTGGGCGTGGAGCCGCCCTTTGAGGGCCGCCCGCACCTGGACCTCTATCATCCCCTGCGGCGCCTCTATGGGGCCGCGCTGCCGGACGGTCGCCTGCGCACCATGGAGGCCCGCCTGTGCGGCTTTGAGCGCGTGGGGGACTTGCCTGGGTCCGAGGCTCCGGCCGCCTGGCTGAACTTCCTGCGGGGGCGCGCCCATCGCTTGGAGGGCGTCTTCCGCCACAACCTGGAGGATGTGCTCTCCCTCGTCACGCTGGCGGCTCACCTCGGACGCAGCCGCGCTGAACAGCGTGCCGACGGCCGTCCCCTCTCCGGTCACGGCGCAGCGCGAGCCGTGTCCCTGGCCCGCGCCCTGGTTTCCAACGGTCAACGCGCCGCAGCCATCTCCTGGTATGAGCGGGCCCGGGAGCGCTTGGAGCTGCCTTCGCGCACCCTGGAACTGGAATACGCCGAGGCCCTGCGCCTGCTGCGCCAGCCCCGGGCCGAGGTCGCCCTGCGCGAGTTTTGCACCGCAGTCGATGACCGCCTGACTGTTCCAGCCCTGGTCTCCCTGGCCAAGGTGGCGGAACATTGGCATGGAGATCGCGGGGAGGCGGCGGGCTTGTGCCGGCGGGCCCTGGGCCTCATCGAGCGCCACCATTCGGGGGCCGAAGGGGCCAGGTTGACCCGCGACCTGACGCGCCGCCTGGCGCGCTGCGGCGCTGACTAGCGGGTCCCCTGGGGGCTTTGGCGGCCAATGTCCACGGGGTTTTCTGAACCTGATACACTCAGGACTCGCGCTGCTGTCTCGTGTGATGAGAGGCGATAGCTCTAAACCAGAATCCCAAATCGGAGAGCCCCACGGCCCGCCTGACTTCCACCCGTTTCCTTTCTCTCAGCTCACTGTTCGCCACCGCGCTGGTCACGGGGTCGCTCTCGGCCCCGGCGAACGCCCAAGGCCTGGGCACCAACTACTGCACGGCGGCCCCCAACTCCACCGGTGTCGGTGCCGTGATGGACGCCACAGGCTCGCGGGATGTGGATGACAACAACCTGACGCTCACCGCTGGACTCGTGCCCTCGGGGCAGATGGGCATCTTCTTCTACGGTCCGAATCAGGACATGGTGCCCTTTGGCGATGGGGAGGTTGTGAGCGTTGGGGAAGCTGCTGGGCGGGAAGCCGGGGGCATATAGGGCTAGGTTGCTGCTGGGCTCGGTGTTTTGCCGTCTAGGCAGAGGCGAATGGCTGCTGGCAGGGCGTGCAGTTCCTCTTGGAAGACGCGTCCGGCCAGACTGTCTACGGTGTCGGTGGGCAGCACGGGCACCTTGCGCTGGAGGATGATGGGGCCCGTGTCGTAGTGGTTGTCGACGAAGTGCACGGTGCAGCCGGATTGCGTTTCGCCGGCGGCCAGAACTGCGCGGTGTACCCGTTCTCCGTAGTAGCCCTTGCCACCGTAGGCGGGCAAGAGGGCGGGATGGATGTTGAGCACTCGGCCGCGCCACTGCTCGGGAATGACCAGGAGGCGCAGGAAACCGGCCAGGACGACCAGGCCACAGCCGGCCTGCTCGGCGGCGGCGAAGGCGGCGGTGGAGAAGTCGGCGGGGGAGAGGGCGCGCTCGGCGTCGATGACACGGGAGGGCAGGCCGTGTAGCGCGGCGCGGTCTAGGGCATAGGCATCGGCGCGGTTGGAGAGCACCAGGCCGATGGGGGCCTCAAGTTCTCCGCTGGTGTTCAGGGCCACCAGGTTTTCCAGGCTGCGGCCGCCGCCCGAGACGAAGACCGCTAGGGGAGCGTGGGGTTTGTGGGGCTGGTGTGGGGCGTTGGCCTGGTTGGGAGCGTTGGCCTGGTGGGGAGCGTGGGGCGGCTCGCCGTCGGCGGCAGGTTTGTTGACCTCTGCCGAAGCGTCGTTCACGCCTCTTCCCCGAGCAGCTCGTGGACGGTGTGAGACACATCCTCAAGCAGGTGGCCGAGGAGATCCTCCAGGGCCGGCGCGGCGGCTTCCGAGGCAGCCACCAGGGAGGCCATGTCCACCGGGCGTTCACCGGCGTCGGTGATGATCACAATGGAGAGCAGGGCCAGGCCGGCGTGGGCACAGGCGTGCAGGGGGGCGGCCAGGCCTTGTACGGAAACGGCGGCGCCGGCGGTGGACATCCAACGGCGCTCGGCGGGGGTTTCCAGGGCCGGGCCCAGGGAGCAGGCCACGACACCGCTGGCCGCGGGCAGGCCCAACTTGGCGCAGCGTTCGCGAGCCGTGGTTCGCAGACCGGCGTGGTGCAAGGTGGTCTGGTCGGGGAAGAGCGGCCCGAGGCCGGTTTCTCCGAGGGCCAGAAGGGGCGTGTTCCCTGAGAGGTTGATGTGATCCTCCGGGAAGAAGAGCGTGCCGGCGGTCAGTGGTTGGGAATCATCCGCACTTCCCGGGGTGCTGCCGTCCGACGCTTCCGGTAGGCGCGAGCCGGCGCTGGTGTGAAGGCAGAGCACGGCCCCCGCGGCGGCGGCCAGCCAGGCGGGAAAGCCCCGGGCCCAGGCCGGGGCGTTTGGGTCCTCGCTGCCGGGGGTGTTCAGTTCCCGCGGGGCGTCGTCCAGAATCCAAACCGAGAGGCCGCCTGCTTGTCCGGCGTGCAACACGGAATCGTGCCAGGAGGCGGGTACGCCTGGCAGGCGACCGAGGGGCAGGGATACGCTCTTGTCGAGGGCACGGGGCAACATGCCGGCGCCGGTGCCGGTCCAGAGGAGCACCTGTGGGCTGGGGACGCCGCGTTCGTGCAGTTCCTGAATAGCCGGGGCAATGGAGTCGTCGAGGAGTGAATGGCTCATGGTTATCTAATACCAGATGAAATCGGGGGGTTCCAGGCAAGGGGTGTCGGGCCTTGCCGATTGGCGGCCTGGCGGAGTCTGCCTGGCGGAGTCTGCCTGGCGGAGTCGGTGGGCGGACTGGCGGCGGACTGACGGGGGCAGTATGTCGGACTGGCTGCGGCTTGGCGGAAAGCGGTGGGAGGCCAGCGCGGCAGCTGGAAATGCCTTGGCTCCGTGGCCTCTTTGGCTGCGCCATCGCCCGGCCGACGGCCAACCGTCACTTGTGAGGCGCATACCCCTTCCGTTTTTTCACCGTCCAGTATGCCGTTGCGGAAGTCGAGAGGTGCGCCATGTGCGAGCTATCCATAGGCCAAGGGAGAGAAACCTGCTCTCTCCACAAGCCACTACTCGACGCCCGTCGGCCATCCCCGCCGAATCCCCTGGTCCACACAGCAAGCCACTGATGAACACACTTCCCACCCTGCTCGCGGACTTGATGATGAGCTCAGCAGTTGGCCCAATGCCCGCCTGTGCGCAGCTGATCCCGTGGCCGTCGCCCTGGCGGAGATCAACGCCCAGGCCGCTGCCGGAGAACAGGGCGAAGTGGCCGAGCGTGCCGCTTCCCTGGGTGTACTGCTGGACGCTTTGCTCTTCGATCCCCTGGTGGAACCGGACGATGTCTATGAGCAGTTCCTCTTTGAGTTGCGGGAACTCGCCCAGGCCCTGACGCCTGACGCTGGCCCGGCGCTGGGCGAGGCCGTTGTCGCCAGCGAAGAGCCCATGGCCAATACATGCGAAGGCGGCAGCCAAGGGGCCGTTCCCTTGGAAGCGGCAGAGGCCGCGCCGGAGCCTCCCGAGGAATCAGGCGCTGGCGAATGGGAAGACGACGAGGAAATCCTGACGGAGTTCGTCACCGAAGCCATGGAACAGTTGGACGCCAGTGACTCCCATCTCGTTCACCTCGAGCGGAAGCCTGGCGATGGGGAAGCATTGAATGCGGTCTTCCGTTGTTTTCACTCATTGAAAGGGCTGGCTGGTTTCCTCGGCCTGCAGGGCATTGAAAGCCTGGCCCATGCGGCTGAGGATCTGTTGAGCCTGGGCCGCGAGGGCAAGGGCTGTTTTTCCCCTGGCGCCCTGGACGCGGCCTTCGCGGCGGTGGATCAACTCAAGGTCTTGGTGGGTGAGGTGGGGACCAAACTCGCCGGCCGGGCCAGTGATGGTGCTGCCAGGGAGAACTCTGGTGACGGGAGTGATGACGTATCACAGCTTGCCGAGGAGCTCAGCACGCGGAACACGGCGGCCATCGTGGATCGATTGCGCGGTCTGGTGGCCGATGGCAGTTGGAAGGGTGGAGAGCGGGATGCTGAGGCCGCTTCTGACGCGGGTACTGTCCCCGGCGGCGTCGAGGACGCGCGGGAGGTGCCGGAGTACCAGCCAGCCGATGCTCCCGAGCAGCCTGCTGGCCAGGCCAGCGGCGGCCAGGATTCGATTCGCGTCGATTCGGAGCGTCTGGATCGCCTGGTGGACATGATCGGGGAGTTGGTGATCACCGAGAGCATGGTCCAGCGCTCGGCCCAGGCGGCCGAGGCTGCCAATGACGGCGGCGGCGGCGGCGTCGAACTCAGGCGCCAACTCGCGCGCATGGACAAGTTCACCCGCGAGTTGCAGGAGTTGGCGGGGGCTCTGCGCATGGTGCCCGTACGCGCCAGCTTTCGACGCATGGCCCGCTTGGCCCGGGATGTGGCGCGCAAGAGCGGGCATCGCGTCGATTTCCGCCTGAGTGGCGAGGACACGGAGCTGGACAAGTCCGTGGTGGACCGCATTGGCGATCCCCTGGTGCACTTGGTGCGCAATGCCATCGACCACGGCTTGGAGGATCCCGAGCGGCGCCTGGCTGCTGGTAAACCAGCTTTGGGATGCGTGGAGCTGAGGGCCTATCACAAAGCCGGCAGCATTCGCATCGAGGTTGAGGACGACGGACGCGGCCTCGACCGCGAGCGCATCCTTGAGCGCGCCCAGGAGCGTGGCCTTGTGCGCGAGGGGGAGAATCTCTCGGAACGGGAGATCTATCAGCTGGTCTGTCGCCCCGGTTTCTCCACGGCGGAGAATGTGACCGCCATCAGTGGACGGGGCGTCGGCATGGATGTGGTCAAACGCGGCATCGACGCCATGGGCGGTTCCCTGGAGATCGCTTCGCGGCCGGGCCAGGGCAGCTGCTTCGCCATGCACCTGCCCCTGACCCTGGCGGTCATTGACGGCATGGTGATTCGGGTCGGCGCCGAGCGCTACATCCTGCCGACCCTGAGCGTGGTGCGTCTGGTGATGCCGGAAGAAACCGACCTGACCAGCGTCCTGCGCACCAGTGAAATGATAACCGTCCAGGATGAACTGATCCCTGTCCTGCGTCTGGGAGAACTCTTCCGAGTCGAAACGGCGGCTGAGGCCGAACCCCTAGTGGTTGTGGCAGAGGCCGACGGAACACGGGTTGCCCTCTTCATCGATGAACTACTCGGCCAACAACAGGCCGTGATCAAGAGCCTGGGAGATGGACTGGCGCGCACGCCCGGTGTTTCCGGCTGCGCCATCATGCCCGATGGGCGCGTGGGCCTGGTCCTGGATGTGGGAGGCCTGCTGCGCTTGGCCCGCCACAATCCGGGCGACGCCGACGGCACCACTCTCACCACCGGCGCGGCCCTCACAATCTGAGCACAGGCGCACCGAGCTTCACACAACTCCTTCACACCTTCGCACCATGACTACAACCAATACTTCACAAACCAGCACGGCTCCGACCGCTTCACCTGCTTCCGCCACTCTGGCCGACCTCGGTGGCAAGTACCTGACCTTCGGTCTGGGAGACGAGGAGTACGGCATCTCCCTGATGCGCGTGCGGGAGATCATCGCCCTGATGGACATCACCTGCGTGCCGCTGACGCCGGACTACGTGCGCGGTGTCATGAACCTGCGCGGCAAGGTGATTCCGGTGGTAGACCTGCGGCGCAAGTTCACCATGGAAGCCACCGAGGATCACGACCGCAAGTGCATCATCGTGGTGGATGTGGAGGCTGACGATGATTCCACCAGCACCGAGGCCACTCAGGTGGGAGTCCTGGTGGACGCCGTCTCCGAAGTGCTGCACATCGCCGGTGAAGACATCGAAGCCCCCCCGAGCATGAGCATGGGGGCCGACGTGGACTTCCTGGCGGGCCTCGCCAAAGCCCGCGATCAGGTCAAGATTCTGTTGGACATCGATCGCGTCCTGGCCAGCTATGACCTGCAGGCCTGGGCGGAAGAGGGAGCGCTGGAGGCCCGCTCGGATGAAGAGCAGCCCCCCGAGGAAGCCTGACAGATACAGGCATTCACAAACGGCGTCCACCGACGCCGTCTTTTTCCACGACAACAACCTGAACCACCCCATGTCCCAACACTTCACCACGCTGCTCGGCGTCGACGAGCGAAACCTGGCCCAACGCCGCGCATTCCTGCGCATTGACGATGATGACCGCACTCTTCTGGAGAGCCTGATCCCCTGGGCGCAGGAGGTCTCCGCTGACTTGGCCCGCGAGTTCTACGATTTTCAGTTTTCCTTCGGCCCGACAAGGGCGTTCTTCGAGGACATCTCCGAACGCAAGGGGATTCCCCTGACCGGTCTGCGGCCCGTGTTGGAGGATGCCCAGGCCGGTTACTTCCGGGGTCTGTTCGAGGGCGCCCGCTCGGGCTGGGGAGTTGACTACATCGAGCGTCGCTTTGTCGTCGGGGCCGCTCACGATCGCATCAACCTGCCCTTCAAGTGGTACATCGGTTCCTACGCCGAGTACCAGCGCCTGCTCGGCGACTTCCTGCGCCGCTCATTCCGCGATCGGCGCAAGATCGCCCGCATCGAAAGGGCCGTGAGCAAGATCATGAACCTGGACATGCAAGCCGTGGGAGATGCCTTTCTCTTCAGCACATTCCAGTCCATGGGCCTCGATGTGGAAGCCGTTGTGGCGGAGAGCGGCACGGACCGCACGGAACACGTGGCTCAAGTCAAGCGCGCTCTCGAACTCTTGCGCAGTCAAGCCCAAGCCATCGCCGCCGACCGTCTGGAAGATCCGGTCCTCAAGCAAACCGTCTCCGGAGAACTGGGGGATGCATTCAGTTGCATGGTGCAGCGCATGCAAGGCTTCGCCAAGCAGTTGCAATCCCTGGCGGATGGAGAACTGGACGGCGAGGCCTTTGGCGCTACCGATGAAGAACAGGTGCTCTCCACCATCATCAACCGCACTGCGCAAGTGTTGCGCACGTTGGTGGCCGATGTGGGGTCCTTGTTCGAGGCGGCCCAGGCCGGGGAGCTGGACAGGCGCGCAGAGAAAAGCCGCTACAGCGGCAGCTACGCCGAACTCTGCGGTGGCATCAACGACATGCTCGAGGCCGTGGTAAGCCCCATTCGGGAAGCTTCGGATGTGCTAGAGGGCCTTTCGAAGCAGGATATGACGGTGCGCATGACCGGTGAGTACCGCGGTGACCACGCCGTCATCAAGGAGAACTTGAACCGCAGCGCCAGCGTCCTGCGCGGGGCTCTTTCCCAGGTGTCACAGGCCGCCGAACAACTGAGTTCCGCCAGCTACCAGATCAGCAGCAGCAGCCAGAGCCTGTCCCAGGTCAGCAGTGAACAGGCCAGTGCCCTGGAGGAGATCTCCAGCACCGTTGAGGAGCTGTCGTCCATGACTGAACAGAACGCGGGCAGCGCGACGCGGGCCTCGGAACTAGCCGGTGATTCCCGACGCACGGCGGATGAGGGACAGGAATCGATGGACCGCCTCTCCGGGGCTATCGATGAGATCAAGACATCCGCCGATGAAACGGCGAAGATCGTCAAGACCATCGACGAGATTGCCTTCCAGACAAATCTCCTAGCTCTCAACGCCGCCGTGGAAGCGGCCCGGGCCGGTGACGCGGGCAAGGGCTTCGCCGTGGTGGCAGAGGAAGTGCGCAGCCTGGCCCAGCGCAGTGCCGAAGCCGCGCGCACCACCTCGGAGTTGATCGAAGGCTCGGTCAAAAACGCCGACTCCGGCGTGCTGCTCGGAGGCGAGGTTGCCAAGCAACTGAAACTGATCGTGGAGAGGTCGGACAAAGTCAGCGCCAGCGTGGCGGACATCTCCTCCGCCTCCGGTGAACAGACCAAGGGCATTGGCCAGATAAACGGCGCCATCGGCCAAGTGAATGTCGTTACGCAACAAAACGCCGCCACCTCCGAGGAATCGGCCAGTGCGGCGGAGGAGTTGGCGGCCCAGGCTGCGCAACTGGCGCAGTTGGTGGGGCGCTTCCGCCTAGGGGATGAAGCCAAGCGAAGTAATGGCAAGGGCTTCGAGGGCTCCCATGGCGCCGAGGGCTCCAATAGCTCCGGTGGCTCCGGGGGCCCCAATGGAACAGGAGAGGCCGGCGCGGGGGAAAAGCCCGAGGCTTGGCCCAGCGGGCCGGACCCACAGTCCTACCGGGAGGCCCTGGGGATGGGGATGAATGGCGTGCCAGCAAGCCCCCCGCCGCCGGGGCCTACGCCGCAACAGGTCCTGCCCTTGACCGAGGAGGAAGCGCGGGACTTTTAGCCTGAGGGAGCCCCCGCTTCGGTTCGGTTCGGCCTAGCCGGCCGGGCCGGAGTGGGGGATCTCAGGGCGCAGAATGATGGCAACACAACTGAACAACCTCGGCCCTTCAGGGCAGTCCCTGGGCGAACTGGCCGGGGACGACACCAGAAGGATGAGAGTGCCGGCCGGTCAGCGAACCGCGGCAAACCACACTAACCCTCAGTAATAAGTAAACATGTTAATCCTGATAGTCGACGACAGCAGCGCCGCGCGCATGATCGTCAAGAAGAGCTTGCGCCAAGCCGGTTTCGGCGGGCACACGGTGATCGAAGCGGGCAACGGCCTAGAGGCCCTGGAGGCCATCGCCCAGGACGCTCCCGACCTCCTCCTGACGGACTGGGCCATGCCGGAGATGACCGGCATTGAGCTGCTCCGCGCCCTACAGGAGCAGGGCAAGAAGTTGAACTCGGTCCTGATTACTTCCCAAGGCACGGACGAGATGCGGGAGGAAGCGCGGGCCGCCGGGGCCCTTTTCCTGTTGACCAAGCCGCTCTCCAGCGAGCGCTTCCGCGAGGCCCTGGAGCCGGTGCTGGGATGAAGAACGGCGGACTTAGCACTGAGCAATGGCTGACGGTGGCCCTGGAGGCCCTCAAGGATTCCGCCCTGGGTTCCTTTGCCGCCGAGGGCGTGTTTGTCACGCCAGAGGACAGCGCCCTGGCGGCGGAGCATTCCGGCGCCTATGTACCCCTAATGGCCGGCGATGAATCCATGCAGGTCGGTTTGCTCACGAGCGAAGCCGGATGCGAAGCCCTGACCCGCGCCCTGCTGGCCATGGAACCTGATGAGGCAGCGCCGGGCCTAGAGGACGTCGTCGATGCCGTGGGAGAGATCGTCAACATCGTAGCCGGTGTCATGCAACGACAACTTGCGGAGGAAGGTCTCTTCGTTGAGATCGGCCTACCGATATTCGTTGAAGGTCACGTCGTACACACCGAACGGCACGAACGCAGTGCCGCCACCATCGAAATCGACGCCACGCGGGCCGAGGTAATCATGTTGCGCCACAACTCCGGGGCCGCTTAGACATGGAGCGCTTCCGTCTGCCCAACGCCGCTGTCCTCGCGCGCCTATTCACGGACATGCTCGATTGTCCGGTGACGGTCAAGCGCATGGGCGAGGCTGCTCTGCGCGGCAAGCGGTTGGGTGTGGGGAGCGCGGAGCGCAAGGCGCAGGACAGCACGCCTAGCAGCGGCACGCCCGCCTCCGCGTTCCCCAATACCTGGGGGGCCGCCTATGTGGTTCCCGACGGGCGTCTGGCGGCCCTGTGCATATTCGACCTGGCAGCGGCCGCGGGTCTGGGCGGCGCCCTCTCCATGATGCCGCCTGAGAGCACGGAGCTCAGCCTGCGCAACGCTGAACTGGATGAGTTGCTGGAGGAGAACTTCCGCGAGGTGTGCAACATGCTGACGCCACTGTTCGCGCGTCCGGGCATCGCCATATCCCTCAAGGATGTGCGGCCCCTACCCGCGGCCTCCCCCTGGATTCACGGGTCACCGCCCAGCGGACAGCGCCTCGACTTGGAGGTCACGGTGGAGGGCTACGGTCAGGGCAGCCTCGGGCTGTGGGCTGCCTGAGGGCGGGGCGAACTGGCAGGCGAATCCCAGGAGATCCCTAGCCGCCGTCCGCCGGTGCCTTGGCCGGACCCAGGGCGCCGGGGCCCGCTGGGGGAGCGAGCAGGTCGGCTCCAGCGGTGGAGTCCACCGGCAAATCAGGCGGGGGCAAGAGGCGCGGGTCCGGGGCCGGATCGCGCCATTCGCTGCCATCGGAAAGGGCCAGGGCCAGGAGTGAGTCGGAGAACTCCGCCAGCAGGCGTTCGATGCCGGCCACGGCCCGGGCGTGGGCGCCACCGTCCATGGAACTGAGGGCGTCGCTGAGCACGGCGACGGCGGCCCGCTCGCGCTCCATGTTGGCCCGGCTCTCGGTGGTGCGCGCCCAACTCGCGGGATAGTCGAAGGCGGCGCGCAGGGCCTTGGCCTCGCCCTTGGTGAAGTGGGCACCGACTTCCGGATGGAACATCTCCTCCGCCCCGGCCAGGGCCTCGCCCAGGGCGCAAAAGGTCAGCAGGTTGGCGATGTCGTGGCGCTCACCGGCGCTCCACTCGCGGCGCAGGCGTTCGTTGAAGAGGTTGTCCAGGGCCTTGGCCCGGGCACCGTAGGCGGACCAGGGAATGGACTCCACGGTGCCTTCGGCGAGGCGCACACGCAGGCCACTGGCTTCGGCCCCCAGGGCCTCGCGCGTCGTGCCACCCTTGGTGCGGGGGTCGCGGATCGTCGTGCGCCGCCAACCGACATCCAGAAACTCCCGCGCCAGGATCTCAAAGCAGCCCGCGGCGGCCCGCGCGTCGGCGGCCAAACTGCTCAGGTGGGCGGCCAGTTCAGGCGTTTCCAGGCGCTCGGCGGCCGTCCCCAGGCGCGTGGCGGCGGCCGCCAGATCCAAGCTGCGCAGTTCACCGGCCAGGGTGCGCCGGGCGCCGAGGACAGCGGCCAGGGTCTTCCGGTCGCGGCGCTCGCGTTCGTAGGCGAAGACGCTGCGATCGTAGTCGATGCGCGCCAAGCCCAGCCGCGCCCCATGGGCCACGGCCTGCAAGCGTTCCAGGTCCACGGCCAGAGGGCCCGGCGTGGGCGTGGCCGGGGGCCAAGTCTGGGCCGTGGGCAGGTCGGCGCTAGTGATGTAATCGTGTAGTAGGACGCGGCGGGCATCGAAATCGCCACGCTGCGCGGCCTCGTCCGCCAGGCGCAGCTGTTCGCGGCCGTGGGTGCAGGCCTGGTCAATGACTTCCACCAGGAGAGCGTTGCGGCGCAGGATGAAGGCGTGGGCGGTGGGGAACTGGGCGCTGCTCTCCAGGTCGGCAATGGCCCGCAGCGAGGTGGCGGGTTGTGGCGGGTTTTGGTCCAAGGCAGCGGCTCCGCGCAGGGTGCTCAGGGCTTGGTCCAAGGCACTGGCCGCCTCGCTGGTGGCGACGCTAGCGGCGGCTGCCTGCTGCTCCAGGGCCCGGGCCTGTTCGTTGGCCGCCGCGGCGGAATCCGTGCCGGCGAAACGCTCCGCCAGGGCGCGCAGTTCCGCCGCCCGTTCCAAGTCAGGCAGGCTGCGATCAGCCAGTTGCAGGAAGGCCTGGCGTGCCTCTTCCTCAAAGCGTTTCAGTTGACTGTCGTCGTCGGTGGGCGGCGGTTCAACGGTGGGTTCCACTGGGTCTGGTTTGCCAGGGCCGTCGCCAGCGTTGGACTCGTTCGAGACGGACTCGTCCGCTGCTGGATCCAGGGCGGGATCCGCGGGCAGGCCGGGCTGGGGGCCAGCCGCAGACGGCTCCGTGCTGGCTTCCGCAGCGCCCTGCGAAACATCGACTGGCTCGCCTGACGCACCCCACAGGCCCAGGCGGCGGCCGCCGATGAAAGCGCCGGTGATGATGGCGATGGCGGCGGCGGCGGTGACGATCGGGCGCAGGAGGCCCGCGTCCGGGACCGAGCCGGCGGGCGCGCCAGCGCCGGGTGCCGCCGGACCGGCCTGCAGGTCCTGTCCACTGCGCAGGCGTTCCACGGCGTCCAAAAGGGCCTGGGCCGAAGCGGGTCGCTGGGCCGCCTCGCGGCTGAGCAGGGATTCGATCAAGGTGGCCAGGCCCGCGGGTGCCGCCGGCGTGCGCTGGGCCACCGGAATGAATGAACCGTGCAGCGCGCCGCGCAGGATCTCAGTGGCGGAGGAGCCCTCGAAGGGCGTGTGGCCGGTTAGCAAGCGGTAGGCCGTGGCCCCCAGGGAGTAGAGGTCGCTGCGGGCATCCGGGCGGCCACCGCGCACGATTTCAGGGGCCATGAAGTGGGGCGTGCCGAAGAGGCGGCGGCCTTCGGAACTGGTCTCCTCGGCCTCTACCTGAGTCGCCAGGCCAAGGTCGGCGATCTTGACCACGCCGTGGTCGTCACGCATCAAGTTGGCGGGTTTGATGTCCCGGTGCACGATGCCCCGGGATTCGGCGAAGACCAGACCGCTGGCGGCATCCCGCAAGACCGCCAGAAGAGTTCGCCATGGCAGGGGACCTTCGCTGGCCAACAAGGCCTCCAAATCACCACCGGCCATGTATTCCATGGAGAGGTAGTGGTGACCGCCCTCGGCCCCCACGTCGTAAACCGTGACCACATTGGGATGGGAGAGGGCCGCCGCCGCCCGCGCTTCTTCCTGGAAGCGGACCACGAACTCGCGGTCCGCTTCGTGGCTCCGATCCAGGATCTTGAGGGCCACCTGGCGGTGCAGGCTCTCTTGGAGGGCCAGGTAGACCTGGCCCGTGCCTCCCCGGCCGAGGGTGCGCAGGATGCGATAGCCGCCGATGGTCTTGGGCACCGCTCCCCCGGGCGCGGAGGCGGCTCCGCTAGCTGCGTCGAGGGGCGTGGTAGAGGCCTTGAGGGCGGGCCGGTTCGCGTTCTCGTCCGGTCGCGGCGGGGCGGGCGGCGCCTGGCTCTTGGGGCTGGCGGGCGCCGCTTCCGCTGTCGGATCCACCACCGTCAAGCGACGGGAGCCCAGCAAAACCACATCGCCCACAGCCAAGCGCTTGCTGGTCAGAGTCTGGCCGTTGACCTGCACGCCGAACTCGCTGCCGAGGTCCTTGAGCGCCCAGCCGCCGCCCTTGGCGCGGGCGATGGCGCAGTGCACGGAGGCCACACCCTGGCCTGTGACCAAGAGGCCGACCTTGGCCGGGTCACTGCCCACGAGCAACACGCCGTTGCGGGGCAGCTCGGCGCTGGTTGATTCCCCCTGGACCTCAATAATCAAGCGCGCCATTCGATCGCTCACGGCGCGCCTCCGGTCCCGTCGCCCAGGGCGGTGGCTGAGCCTGCGGGCGGCGACGCGGAAAAGAGGGCGCGCCCCACGCGCACCCAGTCAGAGCCGGCCGCCACGGCCTGTTCCAGGTCGCGGCTCATGCCCATGGAAAGTCGGGGGCGTCGGCCGCCGAAGTGGCTGGCCCTAGCGGGGTCCGCGGCGATTTCGTCGGCCATGGCCGCCGCCGCCGCGAAGACGCGCCGCGCGCCGCCGCCGTCGGGATCCTCCAGGGGAGCCATGGCCATCAAGCCGAGCAAGGGACAGGGGCCGGGGTCGGGAGTTGCGTCGAGCAGCTCCCACAATTCCGCCGTCGTGAAGCCCTGCTTGGCCTCCTCGCCGGTCAGATCAACCTGTAAGTAGAGGCCCGGCGTTCGACCGAGTTCGGTGGCGTGGCGTTGAATAGCCTGCAAGAGGCGCGGGCTGTCCACGGAATGGATGGTGTGGGCCAAGGCCACCACGCGCCGCGCCTTGTTGCGTTGCAGGTGCCCGATGAAGTGCCAGTGGACATCCGCTCCGGCGGCGCTGAAGGCCGCGGCCTTTTGCTCCAGGTCAGCCACGCGGTTCTCACCGAGGTCGCGCTGGCCCAGGCGCACCAGGGCCAGGGCCTGGTCAATCTCCACCTTTTTTGTGACGGCTACCAAGCCCACTGCAGCGGCGTCACGGCCGGCGGCGCTGGCGGCGGCGCCCAAACGGGCTTGGAGGCCTGCGAGGGAGCCTGCGAGGGAACTGGCGGAGGGGGGCTGCACTTAGGAAGGACCGGGCGTCACCGGTGGGGCTAGGGTACCCCGGCGGCGGTCACTTGTCACCGCATGCGCGGCCGGGCAGGGCCTGAAGGGCCGACTGGCCCGACGCAGGCCGAGGTCAATCGCCGAAGAGGGGCGTGGCGCGCGGCAGGGGCAGGGGTTCGGCGGCGGCGTCGTGCAGGACCAGGCGCAAGCGGCGGGCGAGGCCGGGGCGCACGCGGCGGGCCTCGCAGGGGCGCAGGCCGCCGACCCAGATCAGTTCCTCGTCGGCGAAGACCAGGGGGACGCGGCCGCGGTCCTCCCGGGGGATGCCGGCGTCGGCCAAAAAACGCCGCAGGGGGCGGCTGCCAGGGGCGCCCAGGGCGTGGAAACGGTCGCCGGGCCGGGCCCAGCGCAGGGTCAGGGGGGTGGGCAGATCGCGGGGGTCGAGCTCGACCTCCACCGGCGAGCGCGGCGCGGCGCGGGTGGGGGGCACATCGACGATCTCGGCGGATAGGGAACGGCCGTCGGCCAGCCGCACCAGGCCCGGGAGCGCCAACTGCAGGCCGGCCCTGGCCTCCGGCGGCGGGCTGTCAGGAAATGGCAGCCGGGCTTGGAGCCGGGCGCCGCTGAGGTCCGGGCCCGGGGTGATGGCGGTGGCGAGGTGGCCTAGCCGGGAACCACCTCCGCCGTCCAGGAAGGCGGCCGGGGGTTGCAGGTGCAGGCGATCCGAGCGCAGTTGCAGGCCCCAGCCACCGGCCAGGGTGTGGCGCGCGCAACGCCCGCAGGACAGGTCCGCCAGCAATAGATCCACCAAGCGCCGTGAGGGCGGGCGGCCGGTGCCTTCGGTCAACAGGCGCCACAGGGCGCGGCGGCGCAGGGGGGCTGCCAGAGCCATCAGGTGAGCGCGCTTGAGGCTGCCTCCCAGCAGGGCCTCCTCTCGACCGCGGCGGGCGGAGGCGTGCTGGGGCGGGGCCCAGGAAAGGGCGGCGGTGCCGCGGGCGAAGTTGTCCTCCAGGTTCTCCACGGCGTTGGCGAAGGCCCGCAGGTTTTCCACGGCCTGCTCGCCGCAGGTTTCTTGAATGGTGGGCAGCAGGCTGTTGCGCACGCGGTTGCGTGTGAAGCGCGGGCTGGCGTTGGAGGAATCCTCGCGCCAGGGCAGGCCCGCATCCCGCAGCAGGCGGCGTACCTCCTCCCGGCGCAGGCGCAGCAGGGGGCGCAGGACCTGGACCGGAGCCTGGGTCTGTCCTGCCTCGGTCTGCCCTGAATGGCTCAGCCCTGGTGTTTGAGTCCCGCTGCCGGCGCCATGGCCAGGTTTGACCGTTTCCGGGCGCCGTTTTCCGGGCGAGGGCCCGGTCATGTCCGTGCGCGCCTTGAGGCCCGCCAGGCCAGCCTGTTCCGTGCCGCGCATCCAGCGCTGCAGCAGCGTTTCCAGGGCGTCGTCGCTGTGGTGGCCAGTGAGCAAATGGGGGATCTTCAGGCGGCGGCATTCGCCCAGGAGCAGGGCGTAGCGGCCTTCTCGGGCGCGCGCTTCGAGGTCCGCGCCCTCGGCCAGGGGCAGTTCGTGGCGCACCAGGGGGATGCCCAGGTTCCAGCAGAGGTTGGCGCAGAACTCGGCGTCGGCGATGGATTCGTCCCCGCGCAGGCCGTGGTCCACATGGACCGCCCAGGCCCGGGTGCGGGGCCTGGCACGCGCCACCAGGTGCAGGAGGAAAACGCTGTCAGCCCCACCGGAGAGGGCTACCACGACGGGAGCCGTGGGGGAGAGGCCCACGGCCCGGGCCAGGGGCGCCCAGCGTCCGGACCAGCTCTTGGGATCGGGGGGGGACATGAAATAGTCGGGCGGGGGGACGCCGAAAAGCGCCCGTCGGGCCCGTGCCGCGTTGATCCCATCGGCGGTGGACAATAGGCTCTTTGCCCGATTCCCCGGGAAACCTCACGCCGGCCCACTGGCCAGGCCGACGAGGCCTCCAGGGGCGGTCATGGATCACCCCGGGGCAGGCACCCGGCCCGCAGCGGCCGGACCTGATTCCCCGCAATACACCTCCTCCAAACCCCTCCACTACCCCGAGACCTCCCGCGAGGCTCCCTCCCACATCCAGTCCCCATGCGCATTGCCATCAACGGATTCGGTCGTATCGGCCGCAACGTCTTCCGCATCCTCAGCCAACGACGCGACTGCGAGGTCGTCTTCATCAACGACCTGACGGACGCCGCCACCCTCGCCCATCTGCTGAAATACGATTCCGTCCACGGGCGTTTTGACGGGCGCGTCACGGCCCAGAAGAACGCCATCAAGGTCAACGGGAAAAAGGTCCAAATCCTCTCGGAGCGCGACCCGGCCAATCTGCCCCACGCCGAGCACAAAATCGATTTCGTGGTGGAGGCCACCGGTGTCTTTTCCACCAAGGCCGCCTGTTCCAAGCACCTCGCCGCCGGCGCCAAGAAGGTCCTCTTGACCGTGCCGCCCAAGGACGAGATCGACGCCATGATCGTCTTGGGTGTCAATGACAAGGCCCTGCGCCCGAGCCACAAGATCATCTCCAACGCCTCTTGCACCACCAACTGCCTGGCGCCGCTGGTCAAGGTGCTGGACGCCAAATTCGGCCTGGTCAACGGCTTGATGACCACCGTGCACGCCTACACCAACGACCAACGCATCCTGGACCTGCCCCACGGTGACCTGCGCCGGGCCCGTTCCGCCGCAGCCAACATCATTCCCACCACCACCGGGGCTGCCCGCGCCGTGGGCAAGATCCTGCCCAAGCTGGCCGGCAAACTCGACGGTTGCGCCATGCGCGTGCCCGTGCCGGACGGCTCCGTGGTTGACCTGGTGGCCAATCTCAAAAAGCGCGTCACCGTGGAGGAGGTCAACGCGGCCTTCGCCGTGGCGGCCAAGAAGGACCTCAAGGGCGTGCTCGAGTACACCGAGGACCCCATCGTGTCCAGCGACATCGTCGGCAACCCGCACTCCTCGATCTTCGACGCCAAGTGCACCATGGTGATGGCCGGCAAGCAGGTCAAGGTCATCAGTTGGTACGACAACGAATGGGGCTACTCCAGCCGCGTCGTGGAGCTGATGCGTCTGGCCCACAGCCTGAAGCCCAAGCGCCAGGCCAAGAAGAAGACGGCGCGCAAGGCCAAGTCAGCCAAGTAGCCATGGCAGAGCCCGACTTCGGCCTGGGAGCCCCGGGGCTCGCTTCCCTGGACATGGCGGGTCGGCGCGTCCTGGTGCGCGTCGACTTCAATGTTCCGCTGGACAGTTCCGGCGACGGCCCGCCGCGCATCACCGACGACACGCGCATGCGCGCCGCCTTGCCCACCCTGCGAGCCATCCTCGCGGACGGCGGACAGCCGATCCTCTTTACGCACATGGGGCGGCCCAAGGGTGAAGTGGTGGAGGGATTGCGCCTCGACCCCGTGGCCCTGCGCCTCGCGCAGCTCTTGGGGTCTGGGGTAGTGAAGCTGGATCAGTCCGTGGGTGAGCTGGCCCGCGAGGGCATTGCCCAGGCCCCGCAGGGCAGTGTGGTGCTGTTGGAGAATGTGCGTTTCCACCCCGGCGAGACCGCGGGCGCTGGGGAGTTGGCCGCCGCCTACGCCGCGCTGGGCGAGGTCTTCATCAACGACGCCTTCGGCACTTCCCATCGCGACCACGCTTCGGTCTGCGGCATCGCGCGTCTCTTGCCCGCCGCCGCGGGCCTGCTGCTGGAAAAGGAGCTCAAGGCCTTTGGGCGTGTCTTGAACGAACCGGCGCGGCCCCTGGTGGCCATCCTGGGTGGCGCCAAGGTCAGCGACAAGCTGACGGTGATCGACAACTTGCTGGAGCGTGTGGACACGCTGATCGTGGGGGGCGGCATGGCCTACACTTTCCTGGCGGCGCAGGGCCACGCCGTGGGCACTTCACTCCTTGAAGAGGAGCGTCTGGAGAGCGTGCGCGCCGCCTTGGCCCGGGCAGCGGAGCTCGGCGTGGAGATCGCCCTGCCTGGGGATCATGTTGTTGCGGAACGCTTCGCCGCGGACGCCCCAGCCGAAGTGGTCGGCATCGAGATCCCCGCCGGACGCATGGGATTGGACATCGGGCCGCGCACGGCGCAGCGCTTCGCCGGGCTGATCGCCGGGGCCGCGACGGTGGTCTGGAACGGACCCATGGGGGTTTTCGAGATGGAGGCCTTCCGGGCCGGGACAGAAACCGTGGGACGGGCCGTGGCGGCCTGTCCTGGCTACACGGTGGTGGGGGGTGGCGACTCGGTGGCGGCCCTGGGCCTCTTGCAGTTGACGGATGCCGTGGATCATGTCTCCACTGGCGGCGGTGCTTCCCTAGAATTACTGGAAGGCAAGCTCCTGCCAGGAATCGCCGCCCTGGGGAACTAAACAGGCCCCCAGGGGCGCTAGGGCCGCTTCCGATGCCTGGCGCCTGGAAGCCCTGGGCCAGTGGTGGTCCAATGGGCCCATGAGCTCCCCCGCCACAACAGCCATGACGACACCCGCGGTCCGCATCGCCCCCTCGCTCCTCTCCTGCGACTTCGCGCGCATTGCGGAGGGCGTCGCCAGCGCCGAAGCCGCCGGCGCCGATTGGCTCCATGTGGATGTGATGGACGGCCACTTCGTGCCGAACATCTCCATCGGCCCGCCGGTGGTGGCGGCCATCGCCCGCGTGGCCAGCGTGCCCCTCGATGTACACCTGATGATTTCCGAGCCCGCCCGCTACGCCCAGGCCTTTGTTGAAGCCGGAGCCCACACGCTGACCTTTCACCGCGAAGTGGCGGGGGATGTGGCCGAGGCCCGGGACATCTGCGCCGCCCTGCGCGCCGCGGGAGCGCCCCGCGTGGGCCTGGCCGTAAACCCGGACACGCCGGTAACAGGCCTGGAGGACCTGCTCGCCGAGCTGGACATGGTGCTCATCATGAGCGTCTTCCCGGGCTTTGGTGGCCAGGACTTCATGGCCGAGGTATTGCCCAAGGTGACCTGGTTGCGGGACGCGGGTTTTTCCGGCGACATCGAAATGGACGGGGGCATAGATGAAAAGACACTGCCCCTGTGCGCCGCCGCCGGTGCCAATGTGCTCGTCTCTGGTTCGGCCCTCTTCGGGGCGCCGGACATGGGGGCGGCGGTGAGGCAATATCGCGCGGCGGCCACCGAGTTCCTGGCCCTGGGCTCTGGCGGCGCCTGATGTCAGGTATGGAACAAGCAAAGGACGAGATGAACAGCCCCGGCCCTGAGGCCGGCGTTACTATGACGGGCGCAGCGACAGACGCAGCGACAGGCACCGCGACAGACACCGTGCCGCCGCTGGCCTCCGACGACGAACAGCAAACCACGGACAGCACCGATTTGAGCACCGCCGACGAAGAACAAAGCGCTGACGATTCACCCCAACGCTCGCGCCTGCGCTGGAAGAAGAAGGACATGCCCGGCGGCCTGTGGCTGAAGTGCGAGTCCTGTGCCCAGACCATCTACCGCAAGGAGTTGGAAGAGAAGGGCTTCGTCTGTCCCTCCTGCGATTTTCATTTTACCCTACCCGGTGCCGAGCGCATCGCCATGTTGCTCGACGAGGGTAGTTGGGAAGAACACTATGCCGAGCTCACCGCCCTGGATCGGCTGGAGTTCACCGACGAGGTGCCCTACGCCGACAAGATCGAACGCACCGTGGGCCGCACGGGCCAGAACGAGGCCCTCTTGTGTGGCACGGGCCTGGTTGAGGGCCGGCCCCTGGTGCTGGCGGTACTCGATTTCAAGTTCATGGGCGGTTCCATGGGCGAGGTGGTGGGGGAGAAGATTTCCCTGGCCGCCGACCTGGCCCGCTGCAAGAAGCTGCCCCTGGTGCTCGTCACCAGCTCCGGCGGTGCGCGCATGCACGAGGGCGTGCTCTCCCTGATGCAGATGGCCAAAACCTGTTCGGCCCTGGCGGAGTTCAGGGACGCCGGCGGCTTCTCCATCTGCCTGATGTCCAACCCCACAACCGGCGGCGTAACCGCCTCCTTTGCCTCGGTCTGCGACCTGACCTTGGCCGAGCCGGGAGCCTTGATCGGTTTTGCCGGCCCGCGGGTGATCGCCACCACGCTCAAACAGGAACTGCCCCCGGGCTTCCAACGGGCCGAGTTCCTGGTGGAAAAGGGCCAGGTAGATCGCATCGTGCGCCGCGTGGACCTGCGCCAAGAACTGGCCAGTATGTTGGATTACGATCCGCAGCGCCGCGGCGTTGCGGACTAGTCGGAGCTGCTGACCCAGGGGGTTGGGGGTGAGTTATGGGGCCGCCGTTTGTAGAAATCGGGCTCGAAGGTGTTTGACGGCCGAATTCGTGTATTGAGGCGGCATGGCACACGGTCAGTACGCAAGCGGTGTCAAATCAGGGGCGGCCTTTGCTACTGTTTCGGAGTCATGAGAGGCTTACTTGTATTGTCCGTTCTCGTCTTGGGCGCCACGCTCTTGATTGTCAGTTGGCGACATTTCGGTGAGCCGCTAACCGCTGGCCGGGCAGCACCGTCGGCCGCTGCAGTAGCTCTTGACCAGGACATGGAGGCCGGGGCGAGTTTGACGGAAAACACTGACGCGGCGTCAGGGGCAGCCGGGCCGGATTTGCGAGGCCAACGCCCAGTGCCGCCCCAGGTGGTTGCCGATCCGCCGCCACGCTTGTTGAGAGGTACAGTCTACAACGCCGCCGGCGAGTTCCTGGCGGGCGTGCCGGTCTGCCTGGGCGAAGCCCGGACCGCGGTCTGCGTGAGCGGAGCGCAGGGTGCCTTTGAGTTTGCCGCCAACGGTGTCAACTGGCCCGCGCCTTTGGTGGCCGAGGGCGCGGGCTACAGCCCCGTGACCAGTACGCTGCTCGCGGGGCCCCTTGGGAACGACGACTGGAACGACGACGGGAGTGCCGACGACGGCGGCGGCCAGGCGGTGCCCCTGGTGCTGGTGGCCGCCCGGAGTGTGCGCATGGTTGGCCAGACCCTGGACGAGTGGGAAACACCAGCGGGCTACGCCGACTTGACCTTGGATACTGCTCCGGCCTTGGCGGACTTCCCCTGGGCCCTGGGCGCAGCGCAGCCGCGCCTGTTGCGGATCAAGAGCGGCCGCGGCGGGGACTTTGTTTTCGAGGACGTTCCAACCCTGTCCGCAGCTCTGCTGACGGCCAAGCTGCGACGCCACCGGGATGCGCGCTCGACCATCGTCGTGCCGCCGCCGTCCGCGTTGCGCATCATCCTGCACAGCGGCGGCAACGGCCCCCTGGTCACGGGCCGCGTCTTGCTCCCCGACGGTTCGCCGGCCGGGGGCGCGGAGGTCGGTCTCGGTGAACAGCTGGTGCGCGCCGACCCGGCTGGGCGTTTCGCCCTCAGTTCGCCCCCCGAGCCCCCTGAGGATGTGGTCCTGGCGGCCGGACTGAAGGGCTACGCTCCCGCCCTGGTGGAGAACTTCGGTGTGTTGATCCGCGCCGCGGCCCCCTCGGATCCAGAGGAAACGGATCTGTGGCTAGGGGCTGGCGACCTCACCATCACGGGCCTTGTACAGGATGCCGCCCAGCAACCCCTGCGGCGCTGGGAAGTTCAGCCCCTTGAGCCCCTGCAGTTGTGCGAGCGACACGGGCTGCTCCGTACCGTGGAGGGCTTGGGGCGGGGTGCCAACGGGAAGGCGCGCACCGGCCTCCAGGGGACCTTCAGCCTCTCCGGTCTGCTCCCGCGCAGCTATACGCTGCGCGTTTGGAATCCCGAGACCCTGGCGTCCTTCGTTTCCGATCCCATCCCCGCCGGGACCCGTGGGGTGCGCATCACCGTGCCCGCGAGTGCCATGCTCGAACGCGTGGCCGGGCGGGTTCTCTCCCGGGAAGGCGCCGGCATCCCGGGGGTCATAGTGACACCGGGCAGGTTCGCCAAGTGGCCGGACGGTGCGCCGCGCTGGATCGCGGGGCAAAAGACAACGAGCGACGGGGAGGGCGCCTTTGAACTGTTCAACATCGGTACATTAGATATGGCGTTGGAGGTGTCAGGTCCTTTTGTTGTGCCAGAATACTTTGCCCTCGACGGGACTGGCGGGCTTGTGAGCGGCGAAAAGGGATCTGCCTCGGCCGAGCTCAAGTTGGTCGCCACGCGCCTGTGTGAATTGGAAGTAATCTGGCGAGGTGCTG
>NYXZ01000022.1 GCA_002686595.1 Planctomycetota bacterium
CGATTCAGAGGATCCCGAACTGCAGACGGTCGAACTCACACCCGCTTCTGCGCCCGCTTCTGCGCCCGAACCCCAGGCTGAAGCCGATGCCGATCCCGAGTGGAGCCCCGCCGACTCCAAGCCCTCCCCGGTCGCCCCTCCGCAGGGCTCCGAGAGCCATGACGGCCGCGGAGCGGAAAACGAAAATGCCGCGATCTTAACCGCCACATGCGATGATCTTGAGACGCATTTGGAGGCCCCTTCAGCCCCGGCCCCAGAGCTGAAGGAGGGGCGGAAACGGGTCGCGCACCCCCAATCTGAGGTGAAGACCACGGCCGCACCCCTGGATCCGGAACCTAACTATAACTTCGCACCCAATAACGGCGTAGAACGCGACCATATGCCCTCCCGTTCCCGGCTGGGCCCTCTCGCTAGAAGGAGTCCTTCGGGCCCCACCTGCGGCTGAGGGTGCCCATGGACTGCGGGACAGCGGTCTAGATCATGGCGAAGACTGACCGGATGAAGATTGGGGTTCTTTGCCACCCAACCTATGGGGGGTCGGGGGTTGTTGCCAGCGAGTTGGCCCTGTCGCTTGCCGAGCGCGGGCACGAGGTGCACCTCTTCTCCCATCGGGCCCCGCCGCGCCTGGCCCGGGCCTCCGGTCAGGTGGAACTGCACGTGGCCCAAGGCGTGCCCTACCCGCTCTTCCACGCCACGCCCCATGATCTGGCGATCACCTCGGCCGTACTCGACCTGCATGAGAGCCTGGGGCTCGACATCTTGCATGCTCACTATGCCCTGCCCCATGCGGTCTCTGCCCTGCTCGCCCGGTCTGCAGCCAAAGGGCGCTCCAGCCAGAGGGCACCGCGGGTCGTCACGACCCTACACGGCACCGACATTACACTGGTCGGTAACGACCAGAGCTACGCCCCCCTCGTGCGATACACCCTGACCGCGAGCGACGCCGTCACCGCCGTCTCCGCGGACCTGGTGCAGCGCACAGCCGAGAACTTTGGGCCCGAAGCCATGGCTGGGCGCATCGCGGTTGTGCCCAACTTCGTTGACCTCGCCGAGTTTCACCCCGGCGTCGCCACCGCCCAGACCGGGTCCCCACCCACGGTGGTGCACGTGAGCAACTTCCGGGCCGTCAAGCGCGTGCCCTGGCTGGTGGAGGCGTTTGCCCAGGCCTGTGGCCCTGGCAGCCCTGGGGAGGCAACGGACTGGCGCCTGCTCCTGGTTGGCGACGGCCCCGATCAGGCCCGCAGCCGACGGGCAGCCAAGAACTGCGGCGTCGATGAGCGGGTCACCTTTCTGGGTACCCGCGACGCCCTCCCGGGCCTCCTCGCGCCAGCTGACGTGTATGCCCTGTCCAGCAGCGAGGAGTCCTTTGGCCTCTCCGCCCTGGAGTCCATGGCTTGCGGAACTCCCGTTCTGGCCTGCAAGGTCGGCGGGGTCTCGGAGGTGGTGGAGGACGGGGTGAGCGGGTGGCTTGTGGATGCTGACGACCCACAGGCATTTGCCGACGGGCTGAGTCGGGCCCTCCGCGACCGGGAGCGCAGTCGGGCCATGGGAGCCTCGGCAAGGGAGCGTGCCGAGAGCCTGTTCGCGCGCGATCGCATCGTCGACCAGTACGAGAACATCTACCGCCAGGCCATGGAGGGCCCCCCGCGGTGACGCGCGTCTATCTCGACCACAACGCCACCACCCCCCTGCGCCCAGAGGCCCGGGAGACCTGGTTGGAGACCCTCCAGAGCCTGGGGGGTAACCCCTCAAGCGTGCACACCTCTGGCCGCGCAGCCCGGGCCGTGATCGATCGCGCCCGGGAGCAGGTGGCCGGAGCTCTCGGCGTCACAGAGTCCGGCGTCTTCTTCACCTCCAGCGGGACGGAGGCCAACAATCTGGCGCTGCTCGGGACCCTGCGTGCTGCAGCGCCGGGAAGCGCCCTGACCGTACTCGCCAGCGATCACGCCTCGGTGCTGGAGCCCGCCCGCCAACTCGAATCCGAGGGGCACGAGCTGCGTCTTGCCCCGGTGGGCCCGGAAGGGCTGGTGGACGTTGAGGGGTTGGCCCGAATAGCCCGGGGAAGCGCCCTGCTCTCCCTCGCCGCAGCAAACAACGAAACGGGCGCCCTGGTGCCCCTGGGTGAGGTGCGCGAGGCTCTCGGGGACGAGGGCATCCCCATCCACACCGACGCCGCCCAGGCTCTGGGCCGCATACCCCTGGACTTCGCCGGCTGGGGCGTCGACCTGGCCACCCTGTCGGCCCACAAGGTCGGCGGCCCCGTGGGTGTGGGAATCCTCGTACGCTGCACGCCCCAGCCTCTCAGGCCCGTGCTCTTCGGCGGAAGCCAGGAAGAGGGCCTGCGGCCGGGCACGGAAAACGCCGCAGCCATAGCGGCGGCGGCCCGCGCCATTGAGCTTTCCGTGGCCGAACAGGAGGAGGCCTCCGCCCGCTGGCGCAAGCAGACGTCCTACCTTTGGAGTGAACTTCGCAGGGCGTTACCCCACCTTCAGGCGGTTGGGCCCCCTGTTGATTCTCCCCTACGGCTCCCCAACACACTGAACATCCTGGCCCCGGAAGTAGAGGGCCGGGTGATCGTCACGCGACTAGACCTCGAGGGCTTGGAAGTCTCCGCGGGCTCTGCCTGTTCAAGCGGCTCCCTTGAGCCCTCACACGTACTGATCGCCATGGGATTTGGGGAGGAGTCGGCCCGCTCCGCGGTGCGCCTTTCCCTCGGACGGGAAACCGACGACGCGCAGGTGTGCCGCGCCGTTGAGATCCTGTCGAAAACTTTCTCACTCGCGCGTAAGTCGGGCTAGTTCAACGCGAACTCGCACGGGCCCACACCCGGCTGTGGAGAACCGTTGACGCCGGCGAAACCCGTGGCAGAATGCACCCGCGCATCACGCTTCAGCCTCTCGTCCCCCCCCGAAGCCGCGCAACGCAACGACAACACCGCAAGAGTCTCCGCTTCGGGACCCACCCTGGTCCTGGCGCGCGGCTCTCCCCAAAAAACTAGGGCTTCTCCCCCAAAGCCTCCCCGTGCGCAACGCTTCGGCCTGCTGCGCATGCCCCGCCCCCCTCCATGCCCCCTCCCGATTCAACCGCCGTCGGCGCGTCACTGGACGCGCCAGCCCACGACGTCGGCACGCAGAAGTCCCCGCGCGACGCCGAGGAGTGCTGGGCGCGCGTCCAAGAAGCCCTCCGCGCACGCATTGTGCCCGAGCAGTTCGACACCTGGTTCCTCCAGGCCCGACTGCTGGTGGTGGACGAGCCCGAGACAGGCCTGGAGGTCTCCCTCGCCGTCCTGAACTCCTACACCTGCGACTGGATCAGTAAGTACTACCGCCCCGCCGTAGAGAGCGCCGTGCATTCCGTCCTGGGACAAAAGTGCCGGGTTCGCATTGCGGTGGACCCCGAGGCGACCGTGCCCCCCGCGCCAGCCCCAAGCGAGTCCGGGCCGCCCCTGGATTCCAGCCCTTCCACTGGCACCCCAGGCGGCGTGCCCCCTGGCGCGGGCCCCGCCCTGGCCCCTGGAGCGGGCTTGCTGTGGAACAGCGATGTGGTGCTGAACCACAAGTACACCTTCGAGAACTTCGTGGTGGGCCCCTGTAACCGGTTTGCCCATGCGGCGGCCGTGGGGTCGGGTGAGCGGCCAGGGATGAACTACAACCCGTTCTTCCTGCACGGCCGGGTAGGGGTGGGCAAGACGCACCTGCTGCAGGCCCTGTGCTTCTCCATTCTGGAGCGCGACCCCTCCGCCCGCATTCTGTACCTGTCCTGCGAAACCTTCGTGAACCACTTCATCAGCGCCCTCGAGAANGGGGACCTGGACGAGTTCCGCACCAAGTATCGCAACGTGGACGTGCTNGTGGTCGACGACATCCACATCCTGGCCAACAAAGAGCGCACCCAAGANGAGTTCTTCCACACCTTCAACACCCTCTANCANGCNGGCAAGCANCTCGTTCTCTCCTCGGACTCGCCCCCCAAGGANATCCCCACCCTCCAGGAGCGCCTNGTCTCCCGNTTCCGCTGGGGNATGGTGACNGAGATCGAGCCTCCCTGCTATGAGACGCGCATGGCCATCGTCAAGCGCAAGAGCCGGGACCAGGGCCGCGAACTCCCCGATACCGTTGCCCAACTGATCGCCGAGCAGATTGACCAGAACGTCCGAGAGCTCGAGGGGGCGGTGACGCGCCTCTTGGGCTTCTCCAGCCTGACCGGCAAGCCCCTCACTCTGGAGTTGGCGCGCGAGGCCCTGGGGGACCTGCTGCAGGCAAACCACGGCACTCCCACCATGGACGACATCATCTCTGCGGTCACGTGCAAATACGGCGTCAAGCTCTCCGAGTTGCAGTCCAGGCGGCGCACCAAGTCCATCACGCACCCACGCCAGGTAGCCATGTTCCTGGCGCGCAGAATCACCCGCCACTCCCTGGAGGAGGTCGGCGGATTCTTCGGCGGGCGCGACCATTCGACCGTGATCTATGCTGTGGACCGGGTCTCCAAGGCTCTCCGTTCGGACCCGGAGGTTCGCGAGCAGGTCGAGGGCCTTCTGGGGCGCCTCGGCGCACCCTCCGATGGCCGGCTCTAGGGCCTCGGATCTCTCCGGCCCAATGCGTTCCGGGCCTCCCTGGGGGGCCTCCCGGGGCCACCCCTCGGGGGGGAAAAAGGCCTCCGCCCCCGAGCTGCGCGGGCGGCCCTGCCGCACGCCCCGAGTCCGTCGAATCGGCCCCGAATCCCGGTCGTTTTCGGCCCTTCTTCGGCCCCCTTCAGGATCGACACCCGCCCCCCTGGCGACTACCCTAGGGGTCGCCTTCGCGGGCCCGGTTTCCCGTCCGCCCGCCGCCCTCCTCGGGCCTCTCTGCCTCTTGAGAACCCCTTGGTCCGCGGTGGAAAACCGGTGGGGGACTTCGGGGCTCAGCGCTCTTTTTTTGTGGACGAACTGGGGAGCAATCGCCACCCGAGGCCCGGGCCCGGTGTACCTCTGGACAAGCGTTCACTTCTTCCCACTTCTCCCCAGCCCGCTCACAGCGGACGCCCGACCATCCACGTAATCCGCCCAGTCACAACCTCCCCGCCTGCCGCTACTTACACCGCTACACCCCTGCGTTCTCCCCAATTTCCGATGCCCCTTACTGTTAAGAAGAATCTATCTAAGGGGACGGTGGGGAAAACCTCCCAACCCTATCCATTTTCTATTCTCCCGCTTCGAGGGCTCCCAGCATGAAGGTCATCTGTGATCGTGAAAAGTTGCGCGAAGGTCTAGCCTTGGCCAACAATGTCATCCCCGCCAAGAGCACCAAGCCTGTGGTGGAGAATGTGTGTCTGGTGGCTACGGACAGCGCCCTCGAACTCGTAGGCACCGACATGGAGGTTTCCTTGCGCTACTGCATCGACGACGTGAAGGTCGACGATCCGGGAACCGCGGTGATACCCGCCCGCGTGGCCTTTGATTTTGTACGCGACCTCTCGGGGGAGACCATCACTCTCGAAACCAAGGGCAGCGCCTGCACTATTGAAAGTGGAGCTGACACGTGTGAGTTGGTCACCGTAGACCCCGACGAATTCCCTGTTGTGGCGCGCTTCGACGGGGAGAGCACGATAACCATGCAGGGGGGGAACTTTGCCAAGCTCGTGGACCAGACAGCCTTTGCGGCAGCCCGGGAGCCCGGTCGCTATGCCATGCATGGGGTTCTTGCCGAACTCGAGGCGGACACCTTGCGAATGATTGCCACCGATGGCCGGCGTCTCGCCCTCAGCGAGACTCCCGTTGACGGAGGAAAATGCAAGGATGGGACCCAGAGCATCGTCCCCACCCGAGGCATGCAAATGTTCTGCAGGGCCATTTCGGATCCCCTGGATCAGGTGCAGCTGCAGTTCGGCGAGACCAAGGTGGGGCTCAAGACCAAGAACGCAGAGGTGTTTGCGCGACTGATCGACGGGGAGTTCCCACGTTACGCTGCGGTTATTCCTGCTGAGACAACACGCCGCATGGAGGCTGACCGGGATCTTCTGGCCAAGAAGCTGCGCCTGGTGGCCAACGTTACCGGAGACGAGGCGCGTGCCGTGAAACTCAAGATGACCAAGAACCAGCTTGAGGTGTTTGGTCAATCCGCAGGGCGCGGAGAGGCCACCGCTCATATGGAAGTCGACTACAAGGGCGATACGGCGGAGATTGCATTCAACCCGGACTACGTCATCGACGGCCTGAAGAACTGCACCCTCGACACCCTCTCGCTGGAGTTCACGGAACACACAAGCCCGGGCAAGTTCCAGCTGGGCGAGGGCTATGTCTATGTGGTCATGCCCATCACGGTGGACGTCTAGTACGGCGGAACATGACAGACATAGATAACCAACCGCGCCGCGGCGGCGTGGCCCCCCTGGGGCGCGCCGTCTCGCAGTTCCTGGCGGCCAGCGGCCTAGGGGACAAGATGCGCAACTGGAAGGTGCACGAGGCTTGGCGTGACGCGCTGGGCCCCGAGCTCGCCCAACACGCAACGTCCGTGGATTTTCGCCGCGGGGAGCTGATCGTTGAAGTGGACTCGGCCGCACACAAGCACGAGCTGGTGAACTTCACCGGCGAACAGTACCGCAAGGAAGCAAACCGGAGGGTGGGGGA
>NYXZ01000103.1 GCA_002686595.1 Planctomycetota bacterium
CGTCGATCCAGCGCGCCAGGCCCAGGTCCGCCAGCATCAGATCCAGATAGGCCTGACCACAGTTGCTGGCGATCCCCAGCTTGACCCCACGCTCCGCCAGGGTAGCCAAGGCTTCCGTCGCACCGGGGATCAGCGCCGCTCCACCGGCGCGCAGGGCATTCTCCTCCTCCTCGACGCAGGCGGCCATCACGCGTCCCCGTGCTTGCTCGTCCAAATCGGCGAAAAGCCCGGCAAAGCCCACATCCAGGGGCAGGCCAACTATCGACATCCACTCGCGGGCCGTGGGCAACTCGCGCTCCAGGCCCAGTTCCCCGAAGGCGCGCCGCGCCCCGGCCCGGGCCGCCGCGGACCAAAACCGGTCCGTGGCCACCAAGGTGCCGTCGAGGTCGAATATTACCGCGTCAAAGGGGAAGGGCGTGGCAGGCATGGCAGGGGCCCCAGCCTACGCCAACAAGCGCCAGGTTCCAGGCCCGCGCTCGCCTCGAAAGCGACCCAACCCACATCCGGCCTGGCACGCAATGATCCGGGAGCCGCCTTGACCACCCCGGGATCCGCTTCCCCTCGATTCTCCGTCACGCTTTCCCTGTCCCGGGCGAAGCTCACGGTAGATACTGTGCTCCGCGCACAGCGCCGACCAATCTCCACACCAGGAACTACAATCCCCCCCCATGAAGCATCTCATCCTGGCCCTCTTGGCCTCCACCAGCCTGCCCCTGCTGGCCTGCCAGAACACCGGCCAAGCCCAAACCGCCCCCGCCAGCGCCCCGGTCACCCTCGCCATCAGTGGCATGACATGAGGCTTCGGCTGCCCCCCGGAAGTGCGGTCCGCACTTCTGAACCTCGACGGCGTGGAGTCCGTCACCGTTGACTTCGCCACCAAGACCGCCACGGTCAATGGCACCGCCCTCGACGGCGCAACCCTGGCCAAGGCCTTTAGAGGTACGCGCTTCTCGGCGGCGGTGAAAAACTAGGCCGACGCTGAGCCCGAACGCCCCGCGGTAGTGGCCGCCGGGGCACGCCCCCCCACCAACTCCCTCGCCGCCCGGCCCCCGGGGGCGGCGAGTGTGTTGATGCCCGGTCCAATGGCGTATCCTGCCCGGCTCGCGGGACACCCATGGTCGGCGTCCACACCTATGACTATCTGGCGCCACAACAGGAGACCGAGGATAACCCTCGCGCTGCTCGTGGCCTGCGGCCTGGCGCTTCAGGCCTTCCCCCAGGGGGAACCTCCGGCGCGTGGCCTGGCGCTGGACCTGACTGGAACTGCGCGTCTGGCAGGCACTAGCGGATCCGCCTGGGGAGCGCGCCATCTGAGCCGGGTGCTGCGGGCGGCCGGGTGGGAAGTGGAGATCGAATCACGGGAAGTGTTGCTGTCCCTGCCGCGGCGCCTGGAGTTGGCGGCCTTCGGTGACGGGGAGACGGACGCGCCCTTCCTGACGCGCATCGATCGCTTTGATCCAGATGCGATCCCGCCGGGAGATGTGCCTCCCTTTAATGCGTGGTCAGCCAGCGGCGAAGTGCGGGCACGCCTGGTGGATGTGGGGCGTGGCTTGCGTGGCGATTACGAACGGCTGCAACAGGCCGGCGTCGATGTGCGCGGGTGTATTGCCCTGGCTCGTTACGGCGGCAGCTATCGGGGTGTGAAACTCGACCTGGCCACGGGCTTTGGGTGTGTGGGATTGCTGCTCTTCAGCGACCCCGCCGAAAACCACGGGGCGAGTTGGCCAGCGGGGCCCTTCAAGCCGAGTTGGGCCGTGCAACGCGGGTCCGTATCGCCCATGGGGCGTTCGCCCGGGGATCCGTCCACACCGGGCTTTGCTTCACCGCTCTGCGCGGCGCGCCCTGGGGGCACTACTCAATCCATGGTGAGCTCGGGAGAGCAGGCCGACGAAGCTGCCTGGTGCGGCGAGGGCCCGGCAGACAGTGGCCCGAGCTCCCGCGCGCGGCTCTCTCCCCGGGAAGTGGACAGGGTCTTGCCGACCCTGCCCTGCCTGCCGGTGGGCTGGGGCACGGCGCTTGAACTCAAGGAGCAGTTGGAAAACGGCGTGGGACCGGGCCCGGCGCAGGTCTTCCTCTCCATCGACCAACCCCGGGATCTGCGGGTGATTCACAATGTGATCGCGCGCCTGCCGGGGAGCGCTCCCGGCGGAAAGGCGGCCTCTGGCGTTATTCTGGCGGGCAACCACCGTGACGCCTGGGTGCGCGGCGCCCAGGATGCCGGCAGCGGAACGGTCTCACTCCTGCGTGCGGCCCAGCGGCTGGGGGAACGCTACGCCTCGGGCTGGCGGCCGGCGCGCACGATCCAGATGTGTTTTTGGGATGGAGAGGAATCGGGCCTGATCGGCAGCACCGAGTGGGCCGAGGGACACGCTGACTGGGTGCGGGAGAACGCTCTGGTCTACATCAACTGTGATGCGGTTGTGAGTGGCTTTGAGTTCAACGCCTCCGGTTCGCCAGGACTCTTGGGCTCCCTGCGTACAAGCCTGGAGGCGGTGCAGCAGCCCGACGGCGACAACCTCTGGGATAGATGGTCCAGAGATGGCGAGCCCGAGCTGGGCTTGCCCGGGTCCGGCTCTGACTTCGCTGTTTTCCTGCACCATCTGTCGGTGCCGGTGCTCGACATCCACTTCGGAGGCAATCAGGGCGGCCAGTACCACACGCTCTTCGATGACTTCACCCAGATGGATCGCCACCTCGATCCCGGTTGGGTCGGACACGAGCTGGCCGGACTTTTCCTGGCGACGCTGCTGGCGGACTATGCCGAGCGCGGCGCGGGTCTCTTTGACGAGGCCGAGGCGGCGGCAGACATGGCCGAGCGGGCGCGGGGCTGTGGCCAATGGCTCGGAGAGGAGCAAGCGCTGGAGTTGGCCTCGGCCTTTGACGGACTGGCCCAGGCGGCGCGGGGCGGCGGACCGCCGCCTCCGGTTCCCGGTCGCGCAGCGGCGCCCTTTTTGGCAGAACTTGCCCTGGAAGCGGGCCTCGCGGGCAGGCCTTGGTTTGTGAACCGGCTCTGGACGCCCGGCTTGGAAACCGGCTACTCGGCGGAGACCTTCCCCTCCCTGCGCAATGCCGTGCGCCGGGATACGGTGGCGGCGGAACTGGCCGATTTGATTGAAGCCCTGGAACGCCGGCGAGCGGCCTGGCTCCCGCAGACTCCGTGAAACAACTCTGGCCCTTTCTGCGGCGCTTCTTCGCCCACCGCCGAACACTGCTGCTCGGCTACCTGTGCATCCCCCTCTCCATGCTATCGGATGTATGGATCACGCTGGAGGTCGGCGATGCCATCGACCGGCTGCGGGAGAGCGAAAGGTCGGACTTCCTGGCCGGGTTGTTTTGGCTGCTGCTGGGCCTGGGACTGGTGCGCGGCATCTTCCGCTTCTTGCAACGACGTTTGATCGTAGGCGTTTCCCGGCGGGTCGAAACGCGCCTCAAGCAGGATCTCTTCGACAAACTGACCTCGCTCTCGTTCTCCTTCCACAACAAGCACTTGTCGGGGGATGTGGTCAGTCGCGTCACATCGGACGTGGAGAACCTGCGCATGTTCCTCGGCCCGGGCTTCATGTATGTGGGCGGGACGGTGGTCCTGGTGCCCGTCAGCATGGTGTTGCTCTGGAACATCCACTGGCAGTTGGCTTGCACCATGCTCCTGCCCCTGGGATTGATGGTGGTCGTGATGAAGGCCTGCACGCCGGGGTTGCACAAGATTTCGACCGCCGTTCAGGAGAGTCTGGCGCTGATCTCCCATCGGGCTCAGGAGAACTTTTCCGGTGTGCGTGTGGTCAAGGGCTACAACCGGGAGGAGAGTCAATCAGCGCGCTTCGCCGCTGCCTCACGCACGAACCGCGACAACCAGGTGCGTTTGGCCCATATGCGCGGCATGACACACGCGGCCTCCTTTGGCGCCAATGATTTGACCTTTGTGGTGATCCTCGTTGTGGGCGGACTGGGACTCTTGCACGGGGAACTGAGCCCCGGTGATGTGTTCAAGTTCATCGACCTGACGCTCAAGGTGTTTTGGCCGGTGATCGCCCTCGGATGGATCGCAGGCATGTATCCGCGGGCCGTGGCCAGTGCGCGGCGTGTCCAGGAACTGCTCGACGAACAGCCGGAGATCGCCGACGGGGCGCGGACGCGGGAGCTCGCACAGGTACGCGGGGAGTTGGAGCTAGAAGACGTCAGCTTCACCTACCCGGGGGCCGAGCGCCCGGCCTTGACGGGAGTGGATCTGCACGTTCCCGCTGGCACTACTCTGGGCGTCGTGGGCCCCACGGGGAGTGGCAAGACAACGCTGCTGAACCTCTTGGGACGCCTGCTAGAGCCCAGCGGGACACTGAAACTGGACGGCGTGGATGTGAAGGACCTGGCCCTGGCCACCCTGCGCGGCGGCCTCGGTTATGTCCCCCAAGAGGCGTTCCTATTCTCTGAATCCTACCGGGACAACATTGCCTTTGGCGCAGACCATGAGTTGCCGGATGAACTCCTGGACAGCCTGATCGAGCGCTCGGCCATGGACGGCGAGGTGCTTGAGTTTCCCAATGGCGTGGAGCAACTAATCGGCGAGCGCGGCGTGACGCTTTCCGGAGGACAACGCCAACGCACTTGCATCGCCCGCGCCCTGGCCAAGAACCCGCCGGTCCTGGTGCTCGACGATTGTCTCTCGGCGGTGGACACGGAAACCGAGGCGCGCCTGCTCGGAAACCTGCGTGAAGCTGGCCGCGGGCGCACGGTAGTAGTAGCCGCCCATCGCCTTTCGTCTGTGAAAAACGCCGAGCACATCATCGTATTGAATGAAAGTGGAACGGTGGCGGCACGCGGCACGCACGCCGAGCTGATTGAGTCGGATGGTTGGTACCGGGACACCTGGCAGCGTCAACAGTTGCGCGAGGAGTTGGAGGAGTTGTGAGAGCTGCCTGGCACAGACTAACGGAAGCTAGTAACGCGGCGCCGAGCCGCGCGCCTGGGCTCCACCTGAACGCCTCGACAGTGACAAGGGGCCCGGCATGAGCGCCTCGGCCAAGCAGACCGGTCCCGCCGCCGGTGCCGCCGATGGCACGGCCGATGGCGCCGCCCAGGACGAGGAGTTCGTCGCGACCCGCGCCTGGGACTCCACGCTCTTCCTGCGCCTGGCGCGCTATGCCCGGCCCCACTGGCGCCTCTTCATGGGCAGCTTCGCGATCCTGTCCGGACTGTTCGTGCTGGAGCTCGCCGGCCCCTGGACATGGCGTCATGCCCTGGATGGCCCAGTGCTAACAGCTCTGGAAGAAACGGGCGCCGACACCCTGCCGGCCTTTGCCCTGTGGATGGGGGTCTACGGCTTGATCGTGATCGTGACGACTGCTTTCCGCTACTTGCAGGTGTCCTGGCTGGGCCGCACGGGCCAAGCGGTGATCCACGATCTGCGCACGGGTCTCTTCCGGCACATTCAAAAGATGGATTTGCACTTCTTCGATCGACGGCCATCCGGCGCCCTGGTGACACGCGTCACCACGGATATCGAAAACCTAAACGAACTCTTCACTTCGGGGTTGGTGGTACTCTTCTTTGACGCCCTGAAGGTCGTCGTACTACTCGGCATCCTGTTCGCCGTGGACGCGCGCCTGGCCACCGTGGTCGCGGCCTTGACGCCGGTCCTGATCGGCCTCAGCCTGGTTTTCCGCGGCGGCGCCCGCCAGGCCCACCGCCAAGTGCGTGCGCGCCTGGCGCGGCTCAACGGCTACCTGCAGGAGGTGCTCCAGGGTGTGCGCGTGGTACAGATCTTCCGGCGCGAGGAACGCGTCTCCGCGCGCTTCGCCGAACACCTGGCCGGCTACCTGAAGGCCAACCTGCGCACCATCTTACTCTTCGCGCTCTTCTTCCCGGCCATCAACCTGGCGGTGACGCTGATGCAGGCCGGAGTGCTGTGGACCGGTGGCGCATCCCTGGCCTCCGGCGAACTGTCATTCGGCGAGTTCATCCAGTTTTGGTTCTACATGAGCCTCTATGTGCGACCCATCCGAGATCTGGGCGAACGCTACAATGTGCTGCAGTCCGCCTTCGCCTCGGCCGAGCGCATTTTCCAAGTGCTGGATACGAAGCCGCGCATTTGCGCGCCAGAATGCCCCCAGTTGCCCGGGGACACGGCCCTGCGTGGGCAGGTGCGCTTCGAGGAGGTGTCCTTCGCCTATGCGAGTGACAGTCAGGTTTTGCGCGGGGTGAGTTTCACTATTCCGCCGGGCCAAACCTTTGCTGTGGTCGGGGCCACCGGCGCTGGCAAGTCGACCTTGGTAAACCTGCTGCTGCGNTTNTACGACCCNAANGGCGGGNGCATCNCGGTGGACGGCATCGACCTGCGCGACCACTCGCCNGGACTNCTGCGGCGACGCATGGGCCTGGTGCTCCAGGANGACTTCCTGTTCGCCGGGACGGTGCGTGAGAACCTGATCATGGAGCGCGAGGAGGTCGATGGGGACGCTCTGGCGCTGGCCTTGACCACCAGTCGCGCGGATATGTTGATCAAACGGTTGGTCGGCGGGCTCGAAGCCCCGGTGGCGGAACGGGGCGCCACATTCTCCGCCGGTGAACGCCAGTTACTGGCCATTGCCCGGGCCCTGGCGGGCGATCCGGAGTTCGTGATTCTAGACGAGGCCACTTCGAGCATCGACTCCGCCACCGAGGCGCGCATCGCAGAGGCCACCGGCGAGCTGCTCTCCCAACGCACGGCCCTCGTTATCGCCCACCGCCTGTCCACCGTGCGTCGCGCCGACCGTATCCTGGTCATGCACCATGGCCGGTTGGCCGAGGAGGGCACGCACCGCGAACTGCTGGCCGCCAACGGCCTTTACGCTCGGCTGCATCGGTTGCAGTTTACGGATGCCAACTAGGAGTCCGTTGAAAGAGTCTCGCCGATGGCGAAGCCGTAGTAGGGAGTTTATCAACGGGCTCCTAGGCCCTGTCGGCCCCCGCTAGCTCAGCTCGCGCGGGCCGAGGTCGCCTTCAAAGCACTCGACAGTCGGGAGCGTTCCGTGGCGCGCGCGGAAATCCTCCGACAGGCGAGCGCGCAGTTCATCTTCCCGTTCGCGGTCGAAAATGATCACTGTGCAGCCGCCGAAGCCGGCACCTGTCAGACGCGAGCCCGCAACAAAATCAAGGGCGGTCGCGCTGTGTACCAAAGTGTCGAGCTCGGGGCATGACACCTGGAAAAGCTCGCGTAGGGATGCGTGGGCATTGGTCATCTCCAGACCAAACCCGGCCGGTTTGCCTGCCAGCAGCGAATCCCGGGCGCGGAATGTGCGTTCGACCTCGCGAATCACATGCTCGGCGCGGCGGGCCACGGATTCCTCCAACTCGGTCCGCTGCTCTAGGAGCACTTCAAATGGTATGTCACGCAGACAGGTGGCACCGGCCACATGGGGGGCGAGGTGCCGGAAGGCCTGGCCACATTCGCTGACACGCTGGTTGAACTCGCCCTGGGCCAGTTCGCGGCGGACGCCCGTGTCCGCCACGGCAATGGCGAGGCGCTCCGTGTCCAACGGCAGGTGCAGATGCGAGGCGTCCTTGCAGTCGAGCCACAGGAGATGGGCCGGGCGCGCCAGGCCCACGGCATAGGGATCCATGATGCCGCAGCGCACGCCGACGAACTCGCGCTCGGAACGCAGGGCGGCGTGGACGCGGTCCATGGGCGGCGACTGCAAGCCCCACATGGCATCCAGGGCCAGGGCCGTGCCGACGCAGATGGAGGCCGAGGAGGAGAGCCCGGCGCCCACGGGCAGGTTGCCGCCAAAGAGCAGGTCGAGCCCCACGGGCTCCGCCGGCTCAGCGGCCAACAGACCCAGGGCCACACCCAGGGGGTAGTCGGCCCAGGTGCCGGTACGCCGGGGGTTGTCCCGGGCCAGGGTTGTCACTTCCCCAATGAATTCCCCGGCCTCCAGGGTCGAGGCCATGCGCAGTTTTCCATCTGTGCGTCGCCGCGCGGCGATAAAGGTGCCCCGATTGATGGCCATGGGCATCACCGGCCCGCCGTTGTAGTCCAGATGGGCGCCCATCAGGTTGACGCGCCCGGGGGCGAAGAAGATGCGTGGATCTTCACCGGGGCCGAAGATCTCACTGAAGGCGACGCGCTGGGCCTGGGCGGCGGCCTGGGTCTCATGGGCATGACGGGCCATGGGTTTAGTCTAGCGCACATTCTCCCCCGGAGGCAGAGCCCAGAAACTGGGGGTCCGCGGCCCTCTGGTTCACGGCATGGCGGTTGGCTAAGGTTTGGCCATGAAGACCCTCACGCTCTCTCCGGGAACGGCCGCACTGCTCGCCGCCTTTTTGCTTACGGGCTGCGCGGGCCTCTCCATCGACCGCACGACCCAGACCTCCGGCACCTTCGTCTCCAGCGGACTGGCCTTTACCATCGCCTCCATCGACTTGCCCAAGCCGGCCATCGATATCGCCCGGGAGAATGCATCAGATTCCAACCTGGCAAACCTCGAAGTGGAGAGTGCCTGGGTCTTTCCCAACCTGGGCCCCCTTGATTGGCTGCTAGAGATCATCGGCGTGCGTTACGCGCGCATCGAAGGCACCTGGGGCTTCCCGGGCGAATAGGGCTCTGCCCCACGGGACTCCACGTGCCTGGTCTCCTCGCTCCGCCCATGCCCGCCGCATCGCCGCAGCAGCACAGATGGAGGCCGGCCAATGATTAAGTACATCGGATCAAAGCGGCGCCTGGTGCCCGTTCTGGGGGAAATCCTGGAGCGCAGCGGCGCGCGCACCGCCTTGGATGTTTTCACCGGCACAACCCGCGTGGCCCAGGAGTTCAAGCGGCGCGGGGCACATGTCACCACCATTGACACGGCCACCTACTCGGAAATCCTGGCGCGCTGTTACATCGAGGCCGATGGCGACACCGTCCACAGCGAAGACTTGACTGCGGCCCTGGCCGAACTCAACGCCCTGCCCGGCGAGGCCGGCTATTTCACCGAGACCTTCTGCGAAAAGGCGCGCTTCTTCCAACCCAGGAACGGCGCCCGGGTGGATGCCATTCGCAACGTCCTCGAACGCGACTATCGGGATAGCTGGCTCTTTCCCCTGCTCCTGACCAGCTTGATGGAGGCGGCTGACCGGGTGGATTCCACCACCGGAGTGCAGATGGCCTATCTCAAGCAATGGGCGCCGCGGGCCAATAAACCGCTGGAGCTGCGCCTGCCCGAGCTCCTGCCCGGAACGGGCCGGGCCCTGCGCGGCGATGCGCGGCAGCTTGTCAAGTCACTGGAACCCGTGGATCTGGCCTACTTGGATCCGCCCTACAACCAGCATCGTTACTTCACCAACTACCACATCTGGGAAACACTCGTGCGCTGGGACGCGCCTGAGCCCTACGGCATTGCCCAAAAACGCAGTGACGCTCGCTCCCCGGAAACGAGCAGCCCCTTCAACCGCAAACGCGAGCTGGCGGCCGCCCTCGGAGAAGTCGTCCATGACGTCAAGGCGCGTTTGGTGATGCTCTCCTACAACAACGAAGCCTGGTTATCCGCGGACGAACTACGGGCTGTTTTGAAGCCGCGCGGTTTTGTGCAGACGCTGGCATTTGATTCCAAGCGCTATGTGGGTGCCCAGATTGGCGTTCATGATCCGAGTGGCAAGAAGGTCGGTCAGGTCTCGCACTTGCGTAATCTCGAACTCTTGCTGGTGGCCGGAGAGCGCGAGCAGGTGGAACACGCCTGCCGCCCGTTTGAAGCCCTTGCTTCCACATCCATGGACGCAGCCCCCAGCTCATGAGTCAGGGTTCCAGACTGAGGCGCTTTGGTGCGGAGCAATGAGCGACGCCCTGGATAACTCCTGCGCCTCCAGTGAATACCTGCGGGAGCGCGCCCGGCGCCGCGTGCCTCGCTTCGCCTTCGAATACCTGGACGGAGGCTGCTTCTCGGAGGTGAACCTGGCGCGCAACACTGAAGAGTTGCGCCAAGTCGAGCTCCGTCCGCGCTACCTGCTGGACTACCGGGGGTCGTCATTGCAGACGGAGCTATTCGGTCACACCTACGACGCGCCCTTTGGTGTCGCACCGGTGGGCTTGCAGGGGTTGATCTGGCCCGGGGCCTGCGAAGCCCTTGCGCGGGCTGCCCAGGCGCACAATGTGCCATTCATCCTGAGCACCGTCGGCACCGCCAGCATCGAGACCGTGGCACGACTCACCGAGGGCCGGGCCTGGTTCCAGCTCTATCACCCGGCGGAGGACGGACTGCGCGACAAGTTGCTGGAACGCGCCCGGGCAGCGGGCCTCTCCGTGCTCGTGGTACTGGCGGATACGCCCACCTTCGCCTACCGACCCAAGGAGATGCGCAACGGCCTCTGCCTGCCTCCGCGCATGTCCGCGCGCAATGTATGCCAGATGCTCGCCCACCCCACCTGGTCCCTGGGACAGTTGCGCGCCGGAGCACCGCGCTTCGCCACCATCGATCCCTATCTCACCAAGGGACACGGCCTGCGCCACATGAGCGAGTTCATGGATCGTCATTTCTCAGGCCGCCTTTCCCCCCAGCGTCTGGCAACCCTACGCGACCTCTGGCCAGGCAAACTCGTAGTCAAGGGCATTGTAACGGAAGAGGACGCCGAACTGGCCCTCGACCACGGCGCGGACGGACTGTTGGTTTCAAACCATGGCGGTCGCAATCTCGACGCCGGTGAATCAACCATTCGCCCCCTGGCGCGCCTGGCGGAGAAATACGCACAGCGCACAACTCTGATGTTCGACAGCGGCCTGCGCTCCGGATCGGACATCGCTTGCGCCATGGCCCACGGCGCGCACTTCACCTTCCTCGGCCGCACTTTCATGTACGGGGCTGCCGCCCTCGGCAACAAAGGTGGCGCACACACGATGGCCATGCTCACAAAGCAACTGACCCAAGTGCTGGAGCAAGTGGGCTGCGCCCGCCCCAGTGATTTGCCGGCACACCTGGCGCGCTAGGCCTGCCACGCTCGCTGTTAGGCCTGGCCCCCCTGTTTTTCGCGGATCTGCTACTTTTGGTATTGGCAATCGCACGGCCATTCAGCGCCCGATCCCACTGCCAGCCTTTTCCGAAACAATAGCGGCGAGCATGTGTTGGTCCACGGCAGCGAGCACTGCACCAACCATCCACCACGTCACAAGCCTCCATGTCCACTCTGCGATCAACAGCCTTCCTGAGCGCCATCCTGGCCAGCGCCACGACCTTCGCCCAAGTTCAACCGGCCGCGCCAGCCCTGCGTCCGGCCCCGGTCTACATCTACCTGTTCAGCCATACCGAGGACCACATCAACCTGGCCCGCTCCGAGGAGCGCTTCACCACGGTGCTTCCCATGCTCGCCACCTTGCGGGCGAACTACGCCCAATACTCACCACAGGCCTGCTTCCAGTTTTACGGTGCCGATAGCGAGACCCTGGGCGCTGGAGTCCGGCACCTGATTACCGCGGCCCGGGATGCCGGCGACCTCACCCTGGGCTACCACGGAGCCCACGAACCAACCTATGTAAACAACCCCATAGCCAACCTGAACTACAACATCGCCACTTGGAGCGAGATCCAGGATGCCATGGTGTTGCAGCTCAACGCCCACCGGCACCTGTACCTGGGCACCATCAACGCGACCTTCCCTGGCGCCCTGGCCAAGACCAGCAATGTGTTTGGCGAGGCCTTCGCCATCTCCGGCCTGGGCGAGTTTGATCCTGCCAAGGCCCACGCGATTGACGCCACGAATCCGGATGCTGTCTTTTTCGGCTATTCCGCTCACATTCCCAATCCGCCGCCCAACTACATGACCGGCATCGCGACCTTCAGCGAGCTGCTCTCCCCCACGCCGGACCATGTGCAGCAGCTTTTCTGGTCCCGCCACCACCTGCGCGTATCGGCGACCGATGGCACGGGCAGCTTCGACAGTCGCGGCATGGACGGGGCCGCGCACCTGGAAAGCACCATCGCCAACCTGGACCGAACGCGTCCCAACTTGCTCAAGATCGGCATCGCGGGCAAAACCATCTACGCCCTGCAATCACCCACTGGCTACGCCTACAACAACCCCGATTCACCGACTCTGCCCGATGAGTCGATCAGGTCACAGGCTGAAATCGACACCAATTACCAAAACACCCAGGAGGTGCTTGATTGGCTCGTGCAGTCCTTCTTCCCCAACAACCCGGGAAGCCGCTTCGTCTCCGTGGACGACTTGCAAACGGCCTTCACGAGCCTCAACGGGGAGACATTGACCCAGGCTGAGGTACTCGCCTTCACCCTCGACCTGCTGGACAACTGGAGCAGCACCAGCCCCGCCGCACCGCCGCCCTTCGCCTCAAACGACGGGCAGTATCTCTCCCTTTGCGATATGACCCAGTGCCTGGTGGGCATGCTCGCCGGCTACGGCACATCCCTGCCCAGCACGGTCGCCCTGGGGCGGGCCATCGGCCCCCTGACCGCGACCCTGCCATCCCTGATGCCACCCACCGTGGCCCCGGGCGACCTGCTAGCCGCCGCCGCGGCCCTCGACCCCCTGCTCAACTCCACGACCTGGGCCAAGACCCCGGATTACACCGTGCCCTCCTATGTGACCGTCGGGACGAGCCAGGTCAACGCTGCCGAGTTCCTCTATCTCTGTGCCAAGTTGTTCGTCGACCTGGCCCAGGGCAACTCGCCGCCCAGCGTCCTGGCCCCGGCCAGCACCATGCTCGACCCCGCGATTGAAACCGCCGAGGACCAGGTCAGCTCCCTGGCTGACAAGTGGCCCTACCTGAACTGGGACATCAAACCCGCCATCCTCTCCGGCTTCGCGGCGCGCTTGAGTGTCAACGCCCCTCCCCAGGCGGGGAGCACCTTGACCGTGCACTTGACCGACGACGTTGGTAGCCAAGCCTATCTATGCGCCACAAGTTCCCGCCCCCGCTCGCCGCTGTCCGCCGCTGGAGGACTCCAACTGGACCCCCGCGGAGCCCACGCTTTCCCGCGCCTCTCCCTGGGCCAGGCCTGTACCGGTTCCTGGGAGATACCGATCCCAGCCAGCTACCGGGGCCCGCTGTATCTGCAAGCCCTGTGCGAGAACCGCGGCCGCTTGGAACTGCCCCAGGTCCTCTCACTCGAGATTCCCTGAAGGATCGTTGGCACACATTCAAGAGCGGCTAGGAGTCA
>NYXZ01000104.1 GCA_002686595.1 Planctomycetota bacterium
AAGGAGGCCCGGAAACCCCTCCAGGGGCTTCCGGGCCTCGTAAAAGTCCCATTTCGATTGCCGTGGGGCCACTTGGCCCCCACTACTAGAGGAGCTACTCCCTCGGCGTGACGACCAGACTCCCGTCTGAGTTGCCGCCGAGGTCCGTCAGGCCGCTCACCGTGAGGGTCTCGCCGCTGGCCAGGGGCGCTGCCAGGCGTGCCCGACCATAGAAGCCGTCAAACATCTCAATGTCCAAGATCGGCTGGCCGCCGGATGCGCTCCAGTTGGCGGTGTCCCCGGCCCAGGCGGTATCGATGTCCTCGTCAAAGTGGAAATCGACGCTCAACCCGCTGGCGTCCTCGCGATAGTTGCGGAAGGCTCCGGCGAAGGCCGGACCAGAGGCATCCCCGGCCATGCTGCCGGCCACGGATACCGGGGCATCCATGCTGTTTCCGCTGACATCGAGCACGGCGCTGATATCAACGGTCAGGGCACTGGCCTGGCGCAGGTCCTGGCCCGCGGGTAGCTCAAGCCGTACTGAGTTCGTGACGCTGTCATAGCTGAACTGTGCACCGCTGCAATCCAAGGCACCGCCGTTATCGACGGAGTAGTTGGCCGGGTCCATGGCAGAGGCCGCATCTAGGGGCTCATCGAAGGTCACGACGATGTAGTCCTCGCCCTCGCCGGCCACGATGGTTCCCACCACCTGGGCGATGTTCGGGCCATTGCTGTCGGCCGTGGAAACGGTGCGGTTGATACTACCCGTCGCATTGCCGGCCAGATCCTGCATGAAAGCTATGTCCAGCGGCATACCGACTGCCACGGGCACGGCAAAGGTCACGCGCACAACCGAGGGCTCAACGAGTTCGGTGGCTGTGGCCAGGTTGCCCAGGGCGTAGTCGTACTGAAGCGGATCAAGGGCCACGCTAGAGGCCACGGCCTCGTCCACGAAGACCATGATGGAGTTGGTGCCCTGAGGATCGATGCGTGCATCGCTCGTGCCCACCGTGGGAGCTTGTGCGTCACCACCCACGGGCAGCGCGTATTCCGTGTCGGAGGATGTCCGGTGGATGCCCTGGACGGACCGCACTTGGTTCACGGTCAGATCATACGTACTGCCGCTCTGCAGGCTGTCGGCCCCGGACTCATCCAAGTCGATGGTCACGGTTTGAAAGCCATCAAAGCGGAAACTGGCGCGGCTGAGATCCACCGGCACTCCGCCGCTCAGCAGGGTGTAGTTGTTGGGCTCGAGCAACTGCCAGGAACTCATCAAACGGTCGAAGGTGACCCAGATCTCGTCATTGCGCTCTCCGGAAACTGAGTTCAGCACCGACCAACCGGTGCTCAGGGACGGCAGTTGGGGGTCTTCGTCCAGGATGGATTCGTTTTCCCCCTCGAAGAGCGGATTGCCCACCAGGTCCGTGACTCCGTAGACGGTCATGGTATCCGTCGCCGCGATCACCAGGCCGAAGGTCAAACGCACGCCCAGGCCGCCGTCTTCCGCGGTAGCTGTAGCGGCCATACCGCGCAGCATTCCGCCGCTGTCACGCAACTCATAGCGCGTACCGGTGGGGTTCAGCGTCTCATGATAGAGGTCGTCAAGCCAATCACAGGGCTCGCTGAAGCGCACAACGGCCTCGTCACCGTCGACACCATCGCGCCAGACACTGTCAAGGCGCGGCAGTGTGCGTTCGGCAACCACATTGCCCGAGTAGGGGCTCGTGGACACCGTGTTGCCACCCACATCCCGCATGCCCATGAGCGTCAAGCGGTAGTCATCTCCGCGGCGGAAGTAGGTCGAAGGAGCGCCGTCAAAGGTGATGTTCGCGCTGCGCCCGACGGCGTCGTAGCTGATTGTGGCGGCGGCCACTGAGAAAGACTGCCCCACCGGTGACTCGAATGACCAGTTGGCTGCGTCCTCGACCTCCGAGGCCAACATGTTGTCATCGAAGTAGACACTCAACGTGTCGTTGTCCGCACCCTCGGGAGCCATGGCGGAAACCGCCACCATGCTCGGGCTTGACTGGTCCGTGGATCCGATGGCGATGCCCGCCTGGGGCGCGCTCATCACATTGCCCGCCAGGTCAGCCACATTGCTGACGGTCAGCGTGTAATCCCCGGGAATCACCGGGTTGTCCAAGGTCAGCCGCACCTTGGCGGTTAGGGGGAAGTACTCGGCGTCGAGCACCGTCAACCCACCGCTCATGGCGTAGTTGTTTTCATCACCGGCCGAGGCGCCGTCTAGCTCCTCGTTGAACATGACATCCACGAGTTTGCCGCTGATGTCCTGGCTGCGGTTCTGGTCGGCGTTGTTCACGAAGGGCTCACTTGATTCGCCGGTGACGAGGCCAGCGGCCACGCCCGTGAAACTCTCACCGTCGACTTCAATGACACCGGCACCGGTCACACTGAAGGCGGCGCCGATGCTCATGTCGAAGTCGAGATCAATGGTCAGTTCACGGTTCAGGAAGTCGTATGAGAAGCTCTGGGTAGCCAGGTCGACAGGGGAACCATCAATGCTGATGACCCAGCGCGTGGGGTCGACGGCGAAGTCCGGGTCAAAGGCCTGGGAGGTGCGGATGACGAACTGATCGCCGCCGCTGTTCTCCACCGCCAGGGCCAGGGGATAGCCGACGGCGTAGTCGTTGATTTCCGGAGCGGGCTGGACCACGGCCTGGGGGCCGCTGGGGCCGGCGTTGCCGTGTAGGTCATAGAGGTTGTAGAACTCCACTTGATCGAAGCCGGGAACCACCGGGCCGGTGAAGCGCACGCGCAGGATGTTGTCCGCGGTTTGCTGCACATCCACGGCGAAGTCAGGCGCCGACGGACGGAAGTTGGACAACAGGGTGGAGAAGACCGGATCCATGGCCTCGCTGAACTCGAAGTCCACCGTGGAGCCGTATGAATCCTGGATGATGTTCTGGTTGGCTGAGACGAGCGTCGGCGCGCTGGAGTCGCCGCTGGCCGTGCCGCTTTGATAGGAACCGTCCAGGGTCACATCAGCCACACTCACACCGCCTGCGCAGGACAGTTCGTAGCTTGACCACAGGTTGGTCATGGCTCCGAGGGTGATGTCCAGGCTCTGGCTGGCGGGGGTGAACACAAAGGCGGCGTCCGAGAGATCCATGGAGACGCCGTTGATCTCCAGGTCCCAGGAGGTGGGCGCGGTGACGCTGGCCGGAACGACACGCGGTCCACTGAAGGAGATGCTGATCGAGTCGCCCCCCATGCCGGCCGTCTGGTCGGCGGAGCTCACTGACCAGCTGGGCTGGGAGCTATCGCTGGTGGTGACCGGGTGCCAGGTTTCCTCGACCTCGGCCACGCCGACCACCTGTACTTGGTGGGAGGGGGTCACACGGTCGCTCCAGGTGATCTGGTAGGCGCTGCCGAACTGGGATACGAAAAGGGCGCTTTGGCCGCCGCTACAGGCCAGGTTGGCGCTGCCGAGGGAGCCGGCATCGGCGTCGAAGGTCATCAACATGACCGTGCCGTCGGCATCCAGGGAGAGATCCTGTTCCGCACCGAGCAGGGCAATGCCCGAGGCCGGGGGCAGCTCCGTGGTGCTGGAGGAACAGGCGGCCAGGCACAGGGCCAGGCCGGTGAACAGGAGGGTCGTGAACTTGCCGCGGGGGAGGTGTCCGGAATCCATGGTTGAGTCGTCTAGGGGGGGCGTCGAGCGGCCGGCGCAGGAGGAGCGTGGCCCGGGAATAGGTAGAGGCCCCAAATCGGGGCCAGAACGCGGAACCTATCGACGACGGAATGCCCCATCTTGAGACGCCCTGGGAAGAAGTCGCATTTCCCGAAACGAGTTGCGCCCCCGGCCCCAGGAGTCTTCCTGGGGCCGGGGGCGCAACTGCCTGGGGCCTGCGACGGCCTATGAGCCGCCAGCCACAATCCAGGCCCTAAAAAGCCAGGGATATGCCGTAATAGATGCCCGAGAGGCCCAGATCCAGGTCCACGGTGCTGGCCCCGTCATCGTAGTTGGCCTCAAAATCAAACTGGCGATAGCCCACGTTCACACCCAAGCTGGCGCCGGTGCCAGAAAAAACTTCATAGCCCGCCATGATGTCCAGGTCAGTGACGGCGGCTTCGTTTTCGCCATCGCTGATCTGCAGAAAGCCCGCGACACCGGAAATGGATACGGGCCCGAACTTCAAACCCAGGCGGGCAGCGAGGAGCGGCACCGGGATGGACTCACTGGTTTCCACCTTATTGCCCGGGGCCAAGGTCATTGCCTCCATCCTCGTCTGGAAATCAATCAGGGCCACGCCCAAGCCGATACCGGCTTCGACCGTCTCCCCGGGTATCAGGTCCCAGGTGTGGTGGATGGAGGTGACATCGAGGTCCAGGTCCGTGTTCACGTCCTCGCCCATATCAATCACATCGCCTCCCAGGTCGATCTCCGCGGTCACCTGCCCGGACCCGGAGTAGGCGGCGGTGAACTGGGAAGCCGAGAGGTGCATGCCGATCCATTCAAAATCGGCCCGCGGCATCATTTCGTCCTCTCCCTCCCCCAGGCCCAGGTCGTCGGTAGTAGTGGCCACGGGAGCCACGCCGGTGTTGGCGGCTAGATGCCCCTCCACCTCCATGGCGCCCAGGCGCGGGTGCAAGGCCAGGCTCGGCAAACCACAGGAGGACAGGGCGAGGAGCAAGGTGGGCAGGATGTAGAGTGTTTTCACGGGATCTCCTTCGTGGTGATAGTGGCAGGTGGGGGCAGTGCCGCGGACACGGGTCCGTCGGACACCCCAGGACATCTATCTTGCTAATCGGACCCCGCTCATAAAGGAAAAACGGGAATCCCCGCCGTACCCCGAGAAATGCCCCGTCCCTCATAGGTCCCAAGGTTGGTCCTGGGGAAGACTCAAACAAAAGGAGCCCGGCCGCCAGCCCTGGGGCTGCCGACCGGGCTCTGGAACTCGCAAGGGGGCGAGGTTCTGGTCCTAGAGCAAGAGCGGATCCACGGCCTCTGCCGAGAGCTCCAGGGCTCCGGGCAGGCGGAAGGCGGCTTGGGCGGCGAATTGGGTACCGACCAAGGCTGGATCATTGCCCAGGGTGTAGCTGAGATCCGCCCGACCGTTGATATCGGTGGCGCGGGGTGTGATCAGGAAGAGCGAGGCACGCTCGAGGAGCAGGGTGCCCCCCACGCCGGCGATCTGAATCGGCGTGGTGGCCCGGTCGCCGAGGAGGAAGAAAGCGAAGAGGGCCGTCGGCTCGCGGGCGGCCAGGTGCAGGCTTCCACCCACTTCCACGGGTTCGATGACCTGCAGGCTGCGCTCGCCGGTATCGAAGAGGCGCAGGCCGCCGGTGGTGGAGAAGTTGTTGGCGTGGGTGTCCTTGGCGGCCACCAGCAGGCGCGTGCCGCTCTCGTCCAGATCCAGGGAACGCAGGGAGCCATTGAGATCGATCTCCATCACGGGCTGGGGCTGGTCGCGGTCGAGCAGGATCACTTCCGGATCGCTGGAACCGTTGCCCCAGGAACCACAGGCGATGCGCTGGCCGCTCGGGCTGACGACCACCGCTTCCGGCAGGTTCTGCAGGCCGCCGGGGGTGCCGATTTGAATGATCTCGTGCGTGCGCTGGAATGTGACGCCATCCCAGACTTCGAAACGCAGGTCCGTGCCCGTGGCGTAGTTCCACCATCCGATGGCGATGGTGCCGCCGTCATCGGAGAGGTCAGCCCGCGTGGCGATTTCCGTCGGCGGCGCGAAGAGGTGCTGGACGAACTGCCAGGTGGCGTTCTCTTCACGCAGAATCGAGAGCTGGCCGAAGCCACCGACCAACACGGTCCGGCCATCGCCGGAGAGGGACAGGGCGCGCGTGGCGGCGGAGAGCGCCTCCTGGTGCAGGAGTGTGCCAGCCCCATCGAAGATGTAGAGGGCCAGGCCAGCCGCCAGGGCCACGCGCTTGCCGTCGGCGGAAACGCGCAGGCCGTCGAGGCCCGCCCCGGGCACATCCAAGCGGGCGTCGAGTGCGCCGGTCGTGCCGTTCAGCCAATCGATGCGCACCTGGCCCTTGCTGTTGTCCCAGGCGGCGGCCAGGACCAGATCTCCCGTCCGGTCACAGGCCAAGAGCGCCGGGCCATTGGCCAGCAGACCCAGGTCGTGGGTCCAGCGCGGAGCGAACTGAGTTCCGGCGGCGGCCAGGCCGTGGGCCGTGACCTCCGTGCGCCGCTGGTAGAGCGAGGGCGCGGGGTACTGGGCCAGGGCGTAGAGAGCGTCGCTGTTGCTTCCGGCGACCGCTTCCACCGTGCCGGCAGCCGGTGAGACTGCCGTGTCGAGATAGCGGGGCGTGACGCTGCCCTGCTGGGAGAGGTCCATGGCCATCAGGCGCCCATCGGCACCGGTGGCCGCGGACCAGGCCAGGTTGCCCTTGGCGGCGAAGGCAGCGCGGGAGGGAATCCAGGCTTCCCCCGGGGCAGGAGTGCAATCCCAGCGCTCTCCTGGACTGAAGGGATCGCCTCCCTGGGCCAGGGACGGACTGGAGATGACGGTGAGGGCGGCGAGGCCCAGGATGAGGCCACGGAGGGCCGAAATGCGGTGTTTCAAGGTTTCTCTCCTGAGAAGATCAGGTTCACGGGTTCCAATAGAAACCTACCCCGTCACCGGGGGCCGGGCGGAGAGGAGCCAAAAACTCGCCCAATCACCGTAAAAACCGCCCGGAAAGAGACTCCGAGACGGCGCCGGGGATGGACCGGAGCCCGGTCCTCTATTAATGTAACTGCACAACTCGATTCGCAGGCTCGGGGAGAGCGCCGCGGGACCACGCCGAAAACGGCGGCGGGCCTGGCGGACGCCGAAGGGGCAAGCGCGGCCAGCCGCGTGAAACTCTCAGGCAAACGGACCCGATCCTCTGGATCCTCTGAACGCGGGAGCGCCCAGGCGCCTCCGGATCGAACAGGGGCGCAACGGACAATACCGCTGCGCCTCTTTTTTTTCGCCGCCCCCATGACCGCCTCCACTGCCAGCAGAGCCACCACCATGCAAACCAGCCCCCTGCACGCCGAGCACCTGGCCCTAGGTGCGAAGCTGGTGGAATTCGGTGGCTGGCAGATGCCAGTGCAATACGGTCCGATCCTCGAAGAGGTGCGCTGTGTGCGGGAACGCGGCGGTCTTTTCGACCTGTGCCACATGGGGCGCTTGCGCATCAGCGGCGGCGACACCCTGGCCTTCTGCGACAGGCTCTTCACGAACTTCGTCGCCCGCATCCCCGAGGGTGCCATTCGCTACGCCCTCCTGTGCCGCGAGGATGGCAATCCCATCGACGATGTCCTGGTCTATCGTGATGGAGATGAGATCTTCGTCGTGGTCAACGCCGCCAACTGCGCCGCCGACCTGGCCTGGTTGCGGGAACACGCGGGTGGCTTTGCCGTGGAGATCACCGACCAAAGCGCCGAGCTCGCCATGGTGGCGCTCCAGGGACAGATCTCGGAAGCCGTCTTGCAGGAGTTGACCACGGACCTCGATCTGTCCACCGTCGGCTATTATCGCTTTGCCCGGGGCACGGTTCTCGGCGTGCCGGAAGTGCTCATCAGCCGCACAGGCTACACCGGTGAGGACGGCTTCGAGGTCTACTATCCCACTGAGGGCGCAGTGGAACTGTGGCGCGCCCTGCTGGCCGCTGGAGAGGCTCTGGGCCTGGCGCCCATCGGCCTGGGCGCGCGGGACACCTTGCGCCTGGAAGCCGGCATGCCCCTCTACGGCCATGAGATTGACGGGGAGCACAATCCCATCGAGGCCGGCCTGAGCTTCGGCATATCGTTCAAGGATGAGAAGGGAGCCTGGATCGGGCGCACCGCCCTGGCCCAAGCCCGCGACAACCTCAAACGCCGTTTGGTCGGCATCCAAACTGCTGGCAAGCGCGCACCGCGCCAGGGCTACCCGCTGATGCGCGGCGACGAACAGGTGGGGCTGGTCACCTCCGGCGCCATCTCCCCCACCGTGAACGCCAACATCGGCATGGCCTACTTGAACCTGGGACAGGACCAGGCCGGTACCACCGTCGAACTGGATATCCGCGGCCGCCGTCAGGAATGCACAGTCTGCGAGTTGCCCTTCTACTCCCGCAAGCGCTGAAACACAACTTCACCGGGAGTGGCGCACAGTGCGCCGCCCCCACTCACCGACAAACGAAAACCAAACCCCAGACAGAGCGGGACTCCCCGCCAACAGACACCATGGTTCCCGAAGACCGCAAGTACGCAGCATCCCACGAGTGGATCAAAATGGACGGCGACACAGCCCTGATCGGCATCAGCGCCTTCGCCGTCACCGAACTCTCCAACGGCAACGAGGGTGACATGGTCTACTGCGACCTGCCCGAAGTCGGCCGCGTCCTCGCCACCGGTGAGACCTTCGGCGAGATCGAGTCCGTCAAGGCCGTTGGGGACCTGAACGCCCCGGTGGGCGGCGAGGTCCTTGAGGTCAACACCAGCATCGAGGATCACCTGGAGATCCTGTGCGACGATCCCTGGAAGGCCGGCTGGCTGATTCGCATCAAGCCGGAAACTACAGACTGGGGACACCTGTTGGACGCCGAGGCCTACGAGGGCACCTTGGCTGAACAAGCCTGACCATCGTTCGCGCCGGCGCCCATGCCCTATATCCAGAACACGGACGCGGATCGTTCAGCCATGCTGGCGGCTATCGGCGTGCGCACGCTGGATGATCTCTTCGAACAGATCCCCGAGGAGTTGCGCCTCAAACGTCCCCTGGACCTGCCCGCGGGACTGAGTGAACTGGAACTGAAGGAGTTATTGTCAGAGCGCGCTTCCTGGAATTCCCGGGGCGAGCAAGGCTCCTTCCTCGGAGGAGGCGTCTACCGCCACTTCACGCCGGCGGTGGTTGACGCTCTCCAGGGACGCCAGGAGTTCGTCACCGCCTACACGCCCTATCAGCCCGAGGCCAGCCAAGGCACCCTGACCGCGTTCTTCGAGTTTCAAACCATGATCGCCGAACTGACCGGCATGGAGGTGGCCAACGCTTCCATGTACGACGGTGCCTCGGCGGCGGTGGAAGCGGTCTTCCTGGCCGCGGCTGTGCGCCGCGGCCGCCGCAAGGTGGTGGTCTCCGCCGCCCTACATCCCCACAGTTTGCGCACCCTGCGTACCTCTTTGGCCTGGACCGAGCTGGAGCTGGTCAGCGCGCCCCTGGACGAGTCCGGTCGCACGCGCTTTGACGATTGCGTGGACGCCGACACCTGTGCGGTGCTCGTCCAAAACCCGAACTTCCTCGGGGTCATCGAGGATCTGGATCAGGTAGCCGCCTGCGCCACGGAGGTTCAGGCCCTGCCCATTGCCAGTGTCTATCCCACTAGCCTGGGGCTCTTGCGCCCTCCCGGCGACGCTGGCTTCGCCGTGGTGGTCGGCGACGGCCAGGGACTGGGACTGCCCCAGGCCCTCGGCGGCCCATCCTTCGGCATCTTCGCCGTGCGCCAGGAATTCGTGCGCAGAATGCCCGGACGCATCGTGGGCGAGACCGTGGACCGCGCCGGCCGCCGCGGCTTCGTGCTGACCTTCCAAACCCGCGAACAACACATCCGTCGCGAGAAGGCCACCAGCAACATCTGTACGAACAACGCCCTGGCCGCCCTGCGCGGCGCCATCTACCTGGCCGCTGCCGGACCGCAGGGCCTGGCGGAGGTGGCCCATCACTGCCACGCCAAGGCCACCTACGCCGCCCAAGCCATCGCCGCCTTGCCCGGCTTTTCCCTGCCCCACGGCACGGACGCATTCTTCAACGAGTTCCTGGTGCGCTGTCCCGTACCAGCTGCCCAGGTCAACCGCGCCCTGGACAAGTGCGGTTTGATCGGCGGCCTGGAGGTGGCGCAGGTCTGCACCACCCCCGACGCCCTCGGCCTCGACGAGCACCACTTGCTGTTGGCCTGCACGGAAACCACCAGCCGCATGAGCATCGACCGCCTGCTGGCGACCCTCGCCGAGTTGGCACCTCGCACCGGCGCCGCCGGCAGCGACGACGCCTCGCGGCCCACTACCCATCAGGAGGCCTGAACGGTGAATCCCGATCTCCTGCTCTTTGAAAAGAGTTCACCAGGGCGCCGCACCCTGCGCCTGGGTGCCCTGGATGTGCCCCAGCCCGACTTGACACGCCTGCCCGCGGGCGCCCTGCGCCTCGCTCCTCCGGCCCTTCCTGAAATCGGGGAACTCGACCTGGTGCGCCATTACACGCGCCTGTCGAAGAAGAACATGTCCATCGTCGACAGCTTCTATCCCCTCGGCTCCTGCACCATGAAGTACAACCCGGTGCTCCACGAGGAGGCCGCCGCCTTGCCGGGTTTCACCGACATCCATCCCTGGCAGGACGCCGGCCGCCTGCAAGGCGCCCTGGCCATCCTGCGCGATTTGGAGCGTGACTTCGCCGAGATCTCGGGCCTGCCCTGTGTGAGCCTGCACCCCGCCGCGGGAGCCCAGGGCGAGTTGGCGTCCCTGCTCGTGGCGCGCGCCTATTTCGCCGAGCGTGGCGAGGGAGAGCGCACAACCGTGCTGATTCCAGATTCCGCCCACGGCACCAACCCGGCCTCCGCCGCGGTGGCCGGCATGCGTGCCGTGACCGTGGTCTCGGCGGCGGACGGCGGCGTGGATCTCGACGACCTCAAGACCAAGGTCGGCGCGGACACGGCGGTCTTCATGATCACCAACCCCAGTACCCTGGGGCTCTTCGAGGAGCGCATCGCGGAGATCGCCGACATCATCCACGACGCCGGCGGCCTGATCTACATGGACGGCGCCAACCTCAACGCCATCATGGGCATCACCCGACCGGGCGACTTCGGCGCCGACATGATGCACATAAATGTGCACAAGACATTTGCCACGCCCCACGGCGGTGGCGGTCCAGGAGCCGGTCCGATCTGCGTGACGGAGGCCCTGGGCCCCTACCTGCCCTTGCCGCGCATCGTGGAGGACGAAAACCGCCTGCGCCTCTCGGAAGAGGCCCCGGACTCCATCGGCATGTTGCGCGGCTGGGCCGGCAACTTCTCGGTTCTGTTGCGCGCCTGGTGCTATCTGCGTCGCCTGGGACCCGAAGGCATTCGGCGTGTATCAGAAAACGCCGTACTGAATGCCAACTACCTGCGCGCGCGCCTGCGCGAGCGTTGGCATGTGCCCTTCGATCGCCTGTGCATGCACGAGTTCGTGGCCAATACCCGTTTCCAACGGGAGGCCGGTGTGCACGCCATCGATGTGGCCAAGCGCCTGATCGACCTGGGCCACCACCCGCCCACGATCTACTTTCCGTTGGTGGTCCCCGAAGCCCTCATGATGGAGCCCACGGAGACCGAAACACGCGAGACCTTGGACTCCTTTGTGGAAGACATGTTGCGCATCGCCGACGAGTGCGACCAAACCCCGGAGCTGGTGAAGCAAGCCCCCACCACAACACCGGTCTCGCGGTTGGATGAGGGGCGCGCCGTCAAGCAGCCCGTGCTGCGCTTCCGCGCCGAATAAGCGGCCCGCGCCATGCGCCTGATCACAACCTGGGGCGCGGCGCCGGAGTTCAACATGGGGCTCGATGAAGCCCTGCTCCTCAGCCCCGACGCGCCGCCCACGCTGCGCCTCTACAGTTGGTCCCCGGACACCTTGAGCCTGGGTTACTTCCAGCGCTTCGACTCCGTGCCAGGCGCCGAGCAAGCGGGCGCGATCGTGCGCCGCATCACCGGCGGTGGCGCCATTCACCATGTGAATGAACTGACCTTCTCCCTGACCGCGCCCCTCTCATACCACCTTTACCGCTGCCCCCTACCGCGTTCCTACGAGCGTGTGCACGCCTCCATCACCCGCGCCTTGCAGCACTTCGGCATCGCCGCTGCACCAGCCGCCAACCAGCCCCTCGCTTCGGATCGGGCCGACACCGGCATGTGCTTCCACCATTCAACGCCCGCGGACCTGGCCTGGAATGGCCGCAAGGGTGTGGGTTCGGCCCAACGCCGCACCGGAGGCCGCGTGTTGCACCACGGCTCGATCAAACTCGGCAGTTCGATGCTAGAGGGAGACATCGCCTGTCTCCCACTCGACGGTGGCGAACAGGATCTGGCCCGGGTACTGCTCAAGTGCTTCTCCGCTGACTGGGACGAGGAGTTCGTGCCGGGAGAACCGAGCGAATCTGAACTGGCCAGGGTGGAGCTCCTCGGACCGCGCTATACCAGCACTGAATTCCTACACCGGCGCTAGCCAGTCAGGGAATGGGCAGTTCGACCAGCAGACCCCAATCGCCATCCGTCCACATGCTGATGGAACAGCCTTGGATCAGGGAGCCATCACTGCGCTTGTGGAACTTGTAACTCTCTAGAGTTGGGCGTGTCCCCAGCCAGCCGGAGGCCAGGGCTTTGGCGGACAGCTGCTGCGAAACATGTGATGATGTCTGGCCTTCATCCACATCTAGATCCAGCCTGTGGCGAGCGAGCTTCTCGGAATGCGGGTGGTAGGTGCTGAAGCCGAGCTGCAGCTCCAAGGCGCTCTTGGAGATCCGTGGCGGGAGCAGCTTGATTGACTCGGGGGCATCCTCGCAGAGTGTGACGGTGCCTCTGAGACCGCTGCCCAGGCGCAGGGACAGGGAGCGCGGACTCTCCAGGAACAGGTGTGCCCGGGTGCCGCCCCCGGCGCTGGGCGGGCCGCTGACCCAAGCCCGCTCGCCGTACCCCGAGCTGGAAAAACGCCGGGCCACGAGCTCCGCCAAGTCCCGGGCGCTGGTGTGCTGGGCCAGGTGCATGTTCATGGTCCAGCTGCTCTGGCGGCCATCAGCTCCCAGGGGAGACAGGGAAACCATGATCTCCACTGGGGCGCCGCCGGTTTCGTAGATCTCACCACTAAGGGTCACCTGGACCAGGCCGGCAGCGGCCCGGGGAGCAAGCGTGGAGAATGCGACGAGCAACAGGGAGACAATCTGAGACAGGCGGAGCATGGCGACCTTCCTTGGCTGGTGTGGTGAGTCCGGGGCGGACCGGAGTCTCAAGAGGATAACGGGACGCTATCCCGCCCGGGCAAGGAATACAGCGAGTGCCTGCTGAGTTACGACACCAGCCGACCCAGGATGCGAGCAAGGGCCTTCTCCGCCAGCCAAATGGTTACCCCGCCAGGACTTGAACCTGAAATGTCTGGACCAAAACCAGATGTGTTGCCAATTACACCACGGGGTAACTCGGGGTAACTTCGCGCAAACTTTATCGGCGGCTCGGGGTCGGGTCAATGGCTGACGGCCCCTGATATGCCCCTTTCCCGAACCCCTCAGGCTCGCAGAGCCCTCCAGATCAGGGCCAGCGCGGTCTGCGTGGCAAACTCACGCACTTGCTGCCGCCCGCGAGCCGGAAAGCGCCGCTGGGCGGTGCTGGTTTCCCCCGCCCGGTGCAGGCCGTACCAGATTAGGCCCACGGGCTTGTCCGGCGTGCCGCCGCCGGGGCCGGCGATGCCAGTGACTGCCAAGGCGATGTCAGCGCCTGAGGATCTGGCACAACCCTCAGCCATCGCTGCGGCGACCTCTGGGGACACGGCCCCGTGACGCTCAATCAGTTCCCGGTCCACGCCCAAGCGTTCGCACTTCGAACGATTGGAGTAGGTCACCAGCCCCTCGCGGAAAACGCGGCTGATGCCCGGGACCCCTGTCAGGGCTCCAGCAACCAGTCCGCCCGTACAGGACTCCGCCAGGGCCAGGGAGGTGTTTTCCGCGAGCAGGTGCTCCCCCACCACGCGCGCCAGGTCCGGCGTCTGCTCGCTGAATATCCAGCGCTCAAAACGTTCTTGGAAGGCCACTGCCCGTTCTTCCAGCAGGCCATGGTCGCCGGCTCCCGGCTCCAGGGTCAGGCGCACGCTGAGAATGGAAGTCTTGGCGGTTACGCCCATGCGTGGCCGGGCACTGCGCTCCATCCAGTCCCCCGCCGCATCGGCGAAGGCGCTCTCCGAAAGTCCCACCATAAAAAAGTCGCGGCGCGCGGCGGCCTGTCCGCTCCCGTCGCCCGCGCACTGGGCCAGACGCGGCAGGACCTCACCCAGCAACATGCCCGCCATCTCTCGCGGCGGCCCCGGAAGAACGAAAAGGCGCGCGCCAGCGGTCTCCCCGGTGGTCTCCATGGTGAAGCCCGGTGCCGTGCCGAGGGCATTGGGAAGCACCTCGGCCCCCTTGGGAAAAAGGGCTTGGCGCAGGTTGGAGCCAGGCATTTCACGGCCGCGCGCGGCGAACCAGGCGCTGATCTGCTGGGCAGCGGCGGCGTGCTCCAGCAGGGGACTCCGGGCCGCCCGGGCCACGGCGGAGCGCGTCACGTCATCCAGGGTCGGGCCCAGGCCTCCGGTGACGAGCACAACGTCGTGGTCACGACATAGTGCTTCCAAGGCCTGGACGATTTGGTCTTCGTTGTCCCCGACCACCACTACGCGCCCCACTGGCCAGCCCACCGTCGCCAGCTCGCGACTGATGCGCGGCGAATTCAGATCCGCGTGGGCGCCCGCCAGGAGCTCATCGCCGATGGCCAGCACAGCGGCCCGCCGATGAGCTTGTGCCCCGCCGGCATCCATCAGTCAGCCGCGGCCTCGCGCTTGGCTGCCCGCCTGGTGGTGAGGCGCGCAGCGTGGATGCCCAACTCGTAGAGCAGAATCATCGGCAACCCCATGAGCATCTGGGTGAAGGGATCCGGCGGCGTCAACACCGCGGCAATGACCAAGGCGGCGACCATAAAGTGGCCGCGGAACTTGGCGTAGACCGCCGGATCCACCAGGCCCATGCGAGCCACACCCACCATGATGATCGGCAATTGGAAAACGACGCCCAGGGCGATGCAGAGGCTGGTCAGAAAGGTGAAGTAGGCAGATATCTCCGGGTAGAAGATGATCTGTTCGATGGTCATGCTGGCCAGGTAGTACTGGCCGTAGGGCACCAGCAGGAAGTACCCGAAGAGGATGCCGCTTAAAAAGAGCACCACGCTGAAGGGGAAGTAGATATGGATCATCTTTTTCTCGCTCCGGTACAGACCGGCCGCGATGAACTGCCACAGTTGCCAGATCAAAACGGGCCCGGAGAGGAAGAGGGAGAAGTAGACGCAGGCCTTCAGAAAGAACATGAAACCGGTGGAAGCCGCGTCCCCACGCACGGGGGGAATCGGATTCCGCAAACGACGGTCAGCCGGGTCGTTTGTCATGAACAGCTCGAGGCGTTCGATGCTCGAGTCCTCAATCAGTCGCGCTTCGGCGATCTCCACCATGTCGCGGTCCAACCAGGCGACGGTGTTGTCCAGGGGCTGCAGCACGATCTCGCCAATCGCGTCCCGATATACCCAGCACCCGACAAAGCAGATAGCCACCGCCAGCACACCGCGGAAGAGGCGCTTGCGGAGCTCCTCTAGGTGTTCCGCGAGGCTCATGCGCGTCTCTTCGACCGGATCGTCTCTGGTGGCCACGGCAGGTGGTGGGTTGGAATAGAAACGGGCGGACCCTCAAGGGCCCGCCCGCTGTTTGTTATGCCGACGGGTGGGCCGCCGACGCCGCTCTGCTCAGTTCTTGAAGTAGCGGCGAATATCAGTCAGTTCAACAACGCTGACGCCCATGGCCACGGCGTTCTTGAAAACCGGCAGCTCTGACGGCTCCACCGGCTCCTCCAGGGGCTCGCCGTCCTCGTCGCGGTACAGTTCCAAGCCGACGATGATGAAGTCGGTGGTCTCGTCCACGTCGCCCTGGACACGCACGCCGATGTGATCCAAGAGGCCGCGCAGCTCCTTTTCGTTATAGGTACCGGAGAAACGCCCCACGAGCACGGCGTTGCGCCCGCCGACGGGATCGTAGAGGGGATTGTAGACCACATCGCCGGCGACCACTGGATCGTAGGGATCGAGCACTTCCGAGATCATGATCTCTGCCTGGGCATCCTCTACACGGGTGACTTCGGCCCAGGCCTTGACGCTGCTGGCTCCGGGCTTGCCGCCCACCACATGGAATCGGGTCCCGAGGGCCAAGCGGTTCTTGGAACCCAAGTCAATCCACCCCAGGGAAAGGCTATCGGAGACCGCCAGAATCTTGCCATCGGCGGTCTCACTGTCACTCATGAAGGTCAGCTTCTTGGACTGCTCCTTGATGCGGGTGCGCAGGCTATCCAGGCTCGTGCGCGCCTGGCGTTCGTTGTTGTCGAGCTGGATCTCGCCGGCGCGCCGCTGCCCTTCCACATCCGCCAGGTCTGAACGCACTGAAGAGAGAGTGCGCTCCAAGCTGGCCTGGCTATCGCGAGCCGCCTGCTCCGCATCCCGCAACTGGCGTTGCAGGTCGCTGATCTGGCCGTCCTTCTCGCTGCCCAGGGTGCGCAGGTTGCCCTGTGCCACGCCCACCTGACTGCGCAGGTCGGCGATGGATGCTTCGAGCTCCTGGATCTTGCGCCCGCGGGCGGTGTAGTTACTGACAATGGCCGGGATGGCCTCCTGGTAGTTGCCAATCGAGGGATCGATTTCAGGGAAGGCTCCCTTGAGGGTGTCGAAACCGGCCTTGACCGCATCCAAGTCCGCCCGAGCGCTGGCCGCCTCGCGGTCATAGAAGCCGATGGCCTCCGAGAGTTCGCGGGAGACGACGCGCTCTTCGTCATAGCGGACCGTGGCGGCATCGCGCTCGGCTCTGGCGCTCGTCGCGCTTTCCCGGGCTTGGGCTTCGCCATCGCTGGCGATAAACCCAAAGGCCAAGGCCACCAGGAACATGACGATGACGCTAATCATCCAAACTGCGCTGATTCGCGCGGCACCGCGGCGGGGGGAGTTCATCATGGGGGACAGGAGATCGTGAGACTGGGGGAGCGTCCCGCACCTGGTCGCCGGGCAAGGGCGCGTGGGGGACGATCGAGGGGACGACAATATAATAAGAGCCCGTAACGGGCGGGGGCCGATCGGCAACCCACCCGGAGCCAGCCACGGAGCACGGTGCTCGGTGGATGCAAACGGGCGCATGGTGATAACCGACCGGGGCGCCCGCGGCAAGGGGTTTCGGGGCCCTTGGATGGGCTCCGGACTCCAAAGGCCCGCTGGAGCGCCCGATGAGACCTGATGTGAGAGGGGCCACAGACTACTATATATGGTGAGCGGCAGGCGCTCCGCTGGAACGCTGCCCCCCACGAGTCCGGGCTTGGCCAGCCCTACCGACCATACGGCTGGGGTTTCCCATTCCCTGGCGCCTTCCTAGCGTTCCCCCAGCCGAACCCAATAGCCCCAGCCACCATGTCCCCCACCGAACCCTCACCCCCGCCGCAGGAGGCCAAAAACAGGACCTCGGGCCCGGTCCTGGGCCTTGTGGGTGGAATCGCTTCGGGCAAGAGCGCCGTGGCCCGCTTCCTGGCCGGGGAGGGAGGCACTGTGCTGGACGCCGATGTCCTGGCCCGGGAGGCGCTTGAGACCCCCGCCGTGATCCAGGCCATCACCTCTGCCTGGGGCTCGGACTTGCTCGGTGAGAACGGGCTCCTCTCCCGGCCGGCCCTGGCCCGGCGTGTTTTTGACGACCCCCAGGCCCGGCGCTGGCTTGAGGGTTTGACCCATCCGGCCGTCCGTGCGAGAATCCGCGCCGGCCTGGAGGAGGCCCGCTCCCTCGGGCGCGGCCCCATCGTCCTCGATGTGCCCCTGCTCCTGGAGAGCAACTCCAGCGAGGGCCTCGCCGCCCTCTGCGACAGTCTGATCTTCGTCGCTTCCGACCCCACTCACAGGGAGGCCCGCGCCCGCCAAACCCGCGGCTGGCCCGCCGGTGAAGTGGCCCGCCGGGAAGCGACCCAGCTACCACTGCCTGAGAAACGCGCTCGCGCCCAGTACATCATCAACAACCAAGGAGACCTCCGTGAGCTGGAACGCCAGACACGACAGGTCCTGGATGAGCTCCACGGCTCGTCTTCCTGACACAACCCTTCGCTCCCCGAACGCCCCACACCGGGGCCATCATGGCCAAGCAACAACAGAAGCAACGCTACAAGCACAAGCAGAAATACAAGCAGCAGCACCAGCAGACCCAGGCCCGGGCCAGCGGTGCCGTGGCCGTGGACTTCGCCACCTTGCCGGCGGACATGAGTCTTGAGCAGATCGAGGAGCTGGTTGAAGCGCTGCCCAAACTCAAGCGCAAGACACTGCCCAAGTCTGTGGACCATTGCCTGGTCCAGGCCCTGAACTTGGCTGAGATGCACGAGCTGGCTGAAAAGGAAAAGGTCGGCGAGCTGACCGGCAAGAAGCGGCGGGACATTATCTGGGAGATCACCACCGCGCGCCTCACCAAGCACATTCCCGTGGAGGTCGAAGGCACCCTGGACACGATCAAGGAGGGGCACTCCTTCCTGCGTTCACGCTTCAATGACTACGTGCCAAGCGCCGACGACATCTACATTCCGGCCTCGCTAGTAACGCGCTACGGCCTGCTGCCGGGCATGACCGTACGCGGTTTCCTGCGCCCCGCGGCGGAGGGCGAAAAGTACTTCGCCGTACACCAAATCACCCTCGTCGATGGCGGCGATCCGGAAGAGGCCGGACAACGCGCTCCCTTCAAGGAGTTGATCCCGATCTACCCCATAGATCGCATCCTGCTGGAGGGCACCGACGAGAACCCCCTGGAGATGCGCATCGTCGACCTGATCACGCCCATCGGACGCGGCCAGCGCGGCCTGATCGTGGCGCCCCCGCGCACCGGCAAGACAGTCCTGCTGCAAATGCTGGCGAAGTCCGTCGCCAAGAACGCGCCGGACGCGCACCTGATCATCCTGCTGATCGATGAACGCCCGGAGGAGGTCACGGACTTCCAACGCCAACTGCCGGAAGGCGCGGCCGAGGTCGTCTCCTCGACCTTTGACGAACCCGCCACGCGCCACATCGAAGTGGCCAAGCGCGTGATCGAAAAAGCACGTTCCATGGTCGAGGCCGGTAGCGATGTGGTCATTCTGCTCGACTCCATCACGCGCCTGGCCCGGGCCTGCAATGTGGAAGCTCCGAGCAACGGCAAACTGCTCTCCGGCGGCATCGAAGCCACGGCGCTTCAGTTCCCCAAGCAGTTCTTCGGCGCCGCCCGCAAGATCGAAAACGGCGGCTCCCTGACCATTCTCGGCTCAGCCTTGATCGAGACCGGCTCCAAGATGGACGAGGTTATCTTCGAGGAGTTCAAGGGCACCGGCAACATGGAATTGGTGCTCGAACGGCGCCTTTCCGACCGCCGCATCTACCCAGCCATCGACATCAACCGCTCCGGAACCCGCAAGGAAGAGTTGCTCTTCACCGAGGAGGAAATCGAGCGCGTCTGGATGTTGCGCAAGGTCCTCAACGAACTCGACCCCGTCGAGGCCATGGAGATGCTGATCCAGAAGATGCGCAAGACGCGGGTCAACGGTGAGTTCCTGATGTCCATCGGCGGCTGAACTCGGGCACCGTCGTGCGCGTCCTGGTCGCCGGAGCCCATTGGGAACTGATCGGGGGCTCTGAACGCCATACGCGGGACGTGTCCCGGGCCCTGGCGCAGGCCGGCCACGAGGTTTGTGTCCTGGTGGACTCCGACCCGACCACGACCTTCGACAACCAGGACCAAAGGCAAGCTGCCGTCTCCGACGACGACCGCAGCGAGGCTGGCCTGCAACTGTTTCAGGTTTCCGGCTGCGCCACAGCGGCGCCCCTGGAGAGCAGCACGCAATGCGAGGTCAATGAAATACTGGCGCGCTTTAGGCCCCAGGTGATCCTGATCCTGGTGGCCCGCAACGCGCAACTGCTGTCCCAATTGACCGCCGCGGCCCCGGTGGTGCGCCTGGTCCAGGACCATGTCCCCTTCTGCCCCGGTGGCAACAAAACCCTCCTTTCCGGCACACCCTGTCGGCGTCCGGCGGGAGCGCGTTGCCTGGTGACCGCTTTGATGGGCTCCGGCTGCGCGGGCCTACGCAAAACCAGCGGGCCTGCCTGGCGTCGCACGGTCAGCCAATGGCGCCGCACGGCAGAGGACCTCAAAGCCCTGCGCAACGCCCCCTTCCTGCTGGTGGCCTCGGATTACATGGCTGGGGAACTTGTGGCCGTCGGTTGCCGCCCCGAGCAGATCACAACCCTGCCCTACTTCACCAACTCAGGCCCACCGGAGGTTCGCCAACGGGAGGCCAGCGACCGCACCTCCCCAGCGCCTCCGCGCATCCTGACGCCGGCGCGCCTGACGCTGCCGGACAAGGGTGTCGATTACCTGCTGACGGCCCTGGGCCAAGTGCGCTTGCCATTTCACGCCACCATCTGCGGTGAAGGCCCGGCCCGCGCCTGGCTGGAACACAAGGCCCGAGAAGAAGGGCTGGCGCAGCGCGTCCAGTTCGCCGGGTGGTGTTCTGATCGGGAAATGGAACAGCACTACGGTGCAGCCGATGTGGCGGCCATTCCGTCCATGTGGGACGAGCCCTTCGGGATTGTGGGTATCGAGGCCATGGCCCACGGCCTACCAGTGGTGGCTTTTGATGTGGGTGGCATCTGCTCTTGGTTGCGCTCCGGTGAGACCGGAACTTTAGTCCCACGGGGAGAGACGGCGGCCTTCGCCGCGGCCCTCGACGAGCTGCTCGGCGACGTTGACCTGCGGCGACGCTACGGCACAGCCGCCCAGGCCCTGGTTGCCGCTGAATACCGCGCACCGCAGCACCTCGCTGCCCTCGAATCCATCTTGGAACGGGCAGCCGAGACTGGGTGTTAGCCAGACAGGGTGCTAGCCACCGCTCTCCGCCACCACTTCCGCGAAACTCCGCTCGCCTGGTGCCAGAGAAGCACGGGCCGCCAGCACCTCGTCCGCCTGATCCAGGGCCAGCACGAGCCACTCCAGCTCACGGCGCCCTGATCCGCTGAGTCCAGTTTCAAGGGCCCTCCGCCGCAGGGTCGCCAGGCTCGCCGCCAGGACCTCTGGGTCATCCATGTACTTCCATTGAAACAGCAGCCGGTTCTTCTCGATGGCCGCCAAGCGCACGTTCTCCGGCACACACTTGCCAATAGTTCCGCGGTGGTGATGTTCGACGACAGACTCGGGCTGTTCGAGGACCTGCATGCCGGCGCGCCAGGCGGCAAAGCACAGCGAGAGGTCCTCCCAGTAGAAGGGCTTGAAAAGTGAGTCATATCCCTCCACGGCCAGAAACTCATCGCGCCTAAACAGCCAGGCCCCACCGACGGCGAAAGGTACCGGGCGCGGCACGCAGCCCAGGCCATCGTCAGGGCGCTGCGTCACACGCACGACGCCATCGACCAACACGAGGCCCGAGAGTGACTCGCGCTGCCGCCCATCTCCATTCAGCAACACACGCGGCGTTACCGCAAAGACATCCGGGTCCTCCAGGCTGTGCAGGAGTGGCTCTAGGAAACCTGAGCGCACGCGCACATCTGGATTGAGGGCAAAGACCCGCGGGTGTTTGGAACAGCGCACGCCCACCAGCAACGCTTCGGCGAATCCACCGTTATCGGGCCGGGCAATGACCCGCAAGCGCCCGTGGCGCTGTGCCAGTGGCTCCACCAGCTCGCCCGAGCCCGTGTCATCCACGACAATCACCTCATCTTCCTGGTCGCGGACATCCAGCTCCTCCAGCAAGGGACCGAGAGCTGTCTCCAAGAGATCCACGTCACCGAGGGTGGGGATTACAACTGAAACCGGCCGTCCCATCAGCAGCCTCCTTCACCAAAGGGGTCATCGCTGCCCGCCGCGGGGCGCGGTTGGTCATCCTGCATTTCAGCGTCCTCGGTCTCAGGCGCACCCACGCCACCATGATCCACGCCACCATCACCCCCGCCACCATCATCCGCACCTTCCTGATCCGCAGCCTGCCAGGAACGAACGCGGCTACGCAGTTCACCTGAGAGCCCGCGGGATGTCCAAGAGTCAGCCACAGCTTGCGCCTGTTCCATCTCCCCGCGCCGCCAGCGCAACTCCTCCTCCAGGGCGCGCAGTACGCGATGGGCCCGATCCACGCGCCCGGCAATCTGCGCCGGAGGCACATGGCCGCCCACCGAGGCCTGGGATTCAACCTCCACTTCCCCATCCATCTCCACTTCCCCAGGCGCAGCGGCCCAGGTCACCTGACGCGCCAGGCCCGTGAGTTCATCCCGCACCCACAGTTCGTGGTTGCGCAGGGCGAGCAGCTCCCCATTGAGGGCCTCCCGTTCCCCATTGAGCTCCTTCAGCTCCTTGTTCAAGTTCTCCGCATCCTCCAATAGGCGCGTCAGATTGGCTTCCCATTGGCGTCGTTCATCGGTGTGCTCCTCTTCGCTTTCACGCCCACTCTCCTGCAGGGCAGCAAAACTGCCGCGCAGCCACTCGATTTCCTTGACCCGATGCTCGAGGACGCCCCCCAACCACACACTCTCCTGTTTGACCGCCTCCAAGGCCGCCTGGGCTCGATCGCGGTCGTCGGCGATTGTCTCCCCTGTGCTGGCCACCTCATCCAAACGCCCCTGTACCCAAGTGAGCTCCTCGCGCGCCCCGTCCAGACTCTCCGCCAGCCAACGGCTCTCCGCTTGACGCTCCTTCAGGGATTGTTCCAACCACACCAAGCGCTCTCCATCCACCTGCCCCCTGTCTTTTAGCCAAGCCCCTTCGCGGCGCGCCGCCGCGAGCTGATCCTTGAGCCAGTCCCGCTCCCCCAGAGCGCTGGTCACCTGCTCTCGCAGCCAGTCCCGCTCTTCCTGGGCATCGGCGAACTGCCCCTTCAACCAATCCCGTTCCACCTGCGCATCGGCCCACTGCCCCTTCAGCCAATCCCGCTCCTCTGCCGACTCGGCCAAAGTCCCTTGCAGCCACTCTCCGGCGCGGCCCTGGTCCTCGGCCACATCCGCGAGCCACCCCTTCTCCTCCTCCAGGCTGCGACAGGCGCGCTCCGCCTCCGCCCGCAAGTCAGCTTCCGCCGCCAGGGCCCGCTCTTTGTCGGCCAGCGTTTGCTCCAGCCAATGGGCCCGTTCATGTTCTGCCTGGGCTTGGCTCTCGCGCCAACTGGCGCGTTCAGCCAGGGACTCCCGCGCGCTCTCCTGATCGCTGAAGACAGAGCGCAACCAACCAGCGGAGCGCCCGCCCTCGCGCACGCGATCCGCGAGAGACGAACCCGAGGCCAAGGCCGCCAACCATGCCGCATCACCACACGGTAGGTCGCAACCTTGCGCCAGTTTGTCCAAACCGCCGCAAGCACGCTCCAGCAACTCATCCACAGTCAAGGCCTCCAGTTCCGCAACGCGTACAGAGAAGCTGCGCACATGCGCGGGCATGGCACGAGTGCTGTCCACTTCCCCCAGCACATCCTCGCCGGCTTCACCGGCCCCATCCGCGCAGGTTGTTCGTGGCTCCTTGACCTCCACCAGTCGCGCATACCACTCTTCCAGGTCGCCGACCTGTTCAGCCAGGGTGCGCACCGGGGCGATCTCAGTCGCCCAGTTTGCTACTCGCGTCGGATCGGCGACACAGGCCTCCAGAGCCGCGCGCAGGGCATCCGCATCCCCCGCCGGCACCAGTTGACCGTCGACACCGTCCCGCACGCTCTCCCCCAGGGCACCCACCGCGCTGGCGATCACCGGGCGTCCGGCGGCAAAGGCCTCACGAATGACAAACGGTGCGTTTTCAGGCCAGATGGAGGGCACGATGAGCAGGTCAAACTGGGCCAGGGCCTGGGCGACCTGCTGCGGACGATAGGCGCCCATGAAGCGCACGCGCTCCCCATCAGCCCTTTCCACCAACTTGCGTTGATAGGTGGGGTCATGGGCCATGCCGAAGATTGCCAAGCTCGCCCCGGCCAGTCCGTCAAAGGCCTCCAGCAGAACATCGACGCCCTTGTGTTTGACCAAGGCCCCCAGGTAGCCACAGCGCAGGGGATTATCAGCCGTACCCTTATCTGTGAAGCTGGGCGCAGGCACCTCGTCCAGGATTTCCGTATCGATGCCACAGGGCACAACTTTGGGCGGCAGGGCGCCGACGCCGGCGGCGTGCAGGCGCTCAGCCAAATACTCCGTGGGTGCCAAGAGCAGGTCCACGGCGGCAAAGGCGGCGCGGCGGCGCTGGTCGAGTTCCATTCGGCGATCGCGGGCCAGCTTGACTTCGTCCTCGCTGAAACCCGCCGCTCCAGCATCACCGGCGAGCAGTGCCGTCAACGCCGCCCATTGTTCAGGCATCAACTCCGACTCGAGCACGCCCAGGTGCGAGTCGCCGGCTACGCCAGCCCGTGACAGAAAGGCCCGCGCCAGATCGCAGTCGGCCGTGGCCTTCGAGTCCGCCAATTCCAGGGGCGTGAGGTCCGGCTTGAGCCCGGTGTACCAGGCATTGGCCGGATAAAAGTCATGGGCTGTGTAGACCGTCGGAATATGTCGCTGACGCGCTTCATCGATGAGCGACAGGCCCAGGCGCGCCAGGTGCTGAAAGTGCACCACATCCGGGCTGACGCGTTCGAGAAAAACTGCGAAGGCCTGCGCGACGCCCGGCAGTTCCTGTAACTCCGCCGGATCGGCCGGGTCCACATTTGTAATCAAGCGCGTGATCCCGAGGCCTGCGCGTACCTCGCGGCGCAGGGCCAGGTGCGGCAACTCCGGCTCGCGCTGGGGCGCGAACACCTCGACCTGGTGGCCGGCGGACACCAATGCCCGGGCCAAGTCCAAGCTGTGGATCTCGACACCAGTCCTGTCCCGCGGCGGCAGACCGTGGCTGACCAGGGCGATACGCATGGCCGGATCTTAGTACCAGCGGGGCAGGTGCTTCCACAATCTCCTGGCACACCTCTGATCATTTCTGGGTTTGGCGTCCTGCCCAGCCACTGGGCCCAGTCCCCGACATCGGAATCAGGCTCAGGATTGGCCGCCCCAGCGGTCGATGTTCTTCCAGGTTCGACTTGAGGGAGCCCGGACCGCAGGAGGTGATAATGAGGATTTTGGGGAGCATTGGGGGAAAAGGCCTGGGAAACCACTCTGAAGGGCGGATGAGGCCCAGGGGCACACAATTGCCCTGGCGACGGCGGCGAATCGGACGCAACTCCGGCTTCACCTTCATCGAAATCTCGATCGTGACCACGATCCTGATTTTTTCACTGCTGACGCTCAGCGCCGCCACCCTGCGCATGCACGCCTTACGGCGCCAGGTACACGAAACCACCGTGGCCCATAACACCCTGCGCGCCATGGCCGAACAGTTCCAGGCCAGTTCCCGGGCAGCACGGGACGAGCCCGGCACCTGGTCCGGCAATCTCCTGGCCTCCTTTGGACCGGCAGGCGATCCAGGATCCTTCTTCGAAGCCTCGGGCCTGACCCCCATCCCAGGAGAGACGCGCAACGGCACGATTGTCATCGTTGTGGACGAGACCACAACGGACGATGACCTGGGCATCAACCTGGGCATGCCCCGCGACCTCAACGGTGATGGCGATGCATCGGATACCGATGTCGCTGGCATCGCCCGCCTGCTTCCAATCGTTTTGGAAGTCAACTGGAAGGGCTTCTCCGGCATCCGAAGCGCGCGCCACGCCTTTTATTTGACGGCTTACTGATGGACACCGCAAAGCCAAACACTACATCCCAAGCAGGCTTCAGCCTGCTCGAAATGGTGATCGCCTCCACCCTGTTGACGTTCATCCTGATGGCTTCCTTCGCCCTGATCGAGCGCAATGGGCACCTGTCTGTCTCGACCTTGGGCATCGCCGCCGCCGAACAAAACGCCCAGAGCATGCTCTATCGTCTGGAGCGCGAACTGGCGGACGCCCGCGGGGCTAATCCCCTGGCCGCGGTCACTACCGACCTGCAAGAAGGTGACACGACGGCGCTTCAAGTGGATTCAAGCCTGGGCTTTCCGCCCTTCGGGACACTGCTCCTCGAACGCGACACGGATGACCGCGAACGCATCAGCTACAACTCCCTCGGTGCCAGCCTGCTCTCCTTCACAGGCCTGGAAAGGGCCGTGGCCTGCACCGACGATGAGTTTCACGCGCGGGGTAGCGCACTCCTGTGGGATGGATTAGCCGAGCCCATTGAACTCCAGCAGTCACCGCCGGCCAACCTCTTTGACGGGCGCGTGCGCGAGGCGGACGGCATCTACTTTTTCCGCGGCAATGGCAGCGGCTTTTCCTATCGCGTCCCCATTGATCCGAGTGGCGGTACGGACTTCCTCGATGGCGACAGCATCCGCTGGGGCGCGGAAGTACGCGGCGTTCCCCTGACCAGCGGCTGGCAGGCCCTCGTCTTCAGCCCGCGTAGCAGCCTGTCGGAAGTGGACCTGCGGGAGGATGTGAACCAAGACGGCGATCGGTTGGATGTGTTTGATGTGGGCCAGATCAGGCGTTTGGCCTGGGACACGGCGGATCCCGGCGCGCCGATTGAGGATCGCGGCCTGGGGCCGGCGGTGATCCTCCAGGAACGCTGCGCCTGGGGCAGCGACCTGGACGGTGACGGTTTCGAGGACCCCCTATTTTATTGGGACACGGAGCGACGCATGTTGCACATCAGGCTGGTCATCATCGGCCATGCCAGGGCGGATATCCCGGTGGTGCGGCGCGTGGAGGCGAGCGTATTTTTGAGGAACGAGGCGGAGGACACTTGATGGGTAAGAATGGGCGAGGTGGGATTTGTGGGCGCGGGAAACGGCTTGGGCAACAGAATGGAATAGGGGGGTCGGCGATTGTCCCGGCCTTGCTGGTGGTCTCAGTCCTCAGCATGTTGGGCATGGCGCTCTTGGCCTCTGGCATCAGCGGCGCACGCACGGCCAACTACCAGATTGACGAGTATGAGTTGACAAGTGCCGTGGAGAGCGTGGCCATCTTGGCCACCGAAGACCTCTGGGGCAATTACATCGAAAGCGAAGGTGGTGCCGCGGGAAACATCGCTTCCTTCCGCGCTTGGCTGGATAGCGAAGGCATCGCCGACCAGGGCGCTGGGGGCCCGCCCCCCAGCGGCGTCGGCAGCGACCGCTTGGATGACGCTGACCTGCCCAATGCACCGGACGGCGACACGCGCTTCGCGGATGTGAACCTGGACGGCCTGTGGGTCTACCGGCGTGATTCCGGTGAAGCTACCCAACTCTACATCACGGTCAACGCCAGCACCACCCGTGGCGAGGGCTTGGTGCATCCGGTCCTGAGCCGCTCGTTGCAGTTGGCATATACCGTCGAGCCGGAGACCTTCGAGGGGTTTGACTTCGGCATCCTGGCTAATAACGCCAACTGCGTTTTCTGCCACACCCAGGTGGATTCCTCCGACCGTTACTACAACACGGACACCGCGGCCTACGGCACCTTTGAACGCATCAAGGTCGGCACCCTTGAAAGCCTCATGTTGCGCCACGACATGGATGGCCGCCCAAACATCAACGACTTTGACGCGGACTCGGTTATGGCCGGGACGCTCTATGTGCGCGGTGTAGCCACCGACCACGATGGCATGCCAATCGGTGACTGGTCTGTCCAAAGCCAGCGGGGCTTCACCTTCGACGGCGCTGGGCTACTGCAAGAAGATGCCTGGGGAGAGATGAGCACGGGCACGTTCTCCCCCGCCGGCGACCCGCCGCTGCCCTTTGAAAACCTCTACCTCGACTACCCCGCCGACTACACGGACATGGTGGACGGCAAGTTGCCCACGGAGTTCCCCTGTCCCTTCCCGGACGACGGCGGGCTGGATCCGGCAACGGGCCTGCCGGACCCGGACGCCATCGGCAACAAGCGCGTGGACCCGGCTGAGTTCTACGCCGTGGCCCAGGAGGCCGAGGGCTCGATCATCGCCGGCGTCATCAATGTCTCAGCTCCCGATTTTGTGATCGACACGATTCCCGAGTACGCGGCGGCCGTTTTCACCGGAAATCAGATCAGCCTGCCATCTTCGACCGTGGGCAATGTGGTGCTCTCCGGCGAAAGCGACAACCCCATCGTGATCGACGGCGATGTGGCCATTGACGGTGATGTGGTCATTCAGGGCTACATCAAAGGCACTGGCGCCATCCTGGCCAGCGGCAACATCTTCGTGCCAACTGACCTGGTCTACCTCGATGGCCAGGCCTACGAGCCCGGCGATCCGCCCGGCAGCCCCAGCGGAGCGCGCACCTTCGGGATCGCCCAGGACGGCACCAAGAATGCCTTGGGCCTCTCTTGCGGCGGCAACATCCTGCTCGGGGACTACCTGAAACCCTCGGGGCTCGAGTCGGATGGCAATGGTGGCTTCATATTCAACCCTCCGGGCAAGTACGAGATTGTCGAGGGCGACAACACGGGCAAGTGGTCTTTTGGCTTGGCTGAACTATGCCTGTTCAATCGCTCGGAATGGGCCCGCACTCAGCCGCTGCTGCCGGGACCCGGCGAGGACAACACGGACCCGGCCACCTGGACGGTTTCCAATCCTGACTACCGGGGCGCGTCCTATACCCCGCGCTACTACAACTTCGGACCAGACGACACCATCCCCATCTACAACCTGGGCAGCCTGTACTTCGATGAGAATACCGGCACCTGGGTTGGGGACACGGAGGTGCCTCTGTTCTGGAAGCCCGAGCTGTTGACGATGGTGGAGCCCGAGGACACGGGCTCACCCCTGCTCTTCGATCAGGTCAGCGGTGATCCCATCGCCACCATCACCCAGTTGACGCCCACCAACACCTGGCTGACCGATGACATGCAGAAACTGGCCATCGAGTACTACGAGGATCGCCGGGTACAGAACACGCCGATGGAGATCGACGGCCTGCTCTACACCAACAACGCCATCTTCGGCATTGTCAGCCGCGTCGGCCCCATGCGCGGCCAGTTATTGGTGAATGGCGCACTGGTCTGCGCGGACCTCGGCATCCTGGCCCCGAGCTTCTACAACCCCGGCGGCAGCGGCGGAGCGAACAACGTGCCGGGCTCGCCCTACGCCGTGGGCCTGCGCCTGAACTACGATCGCCGCGTGAAGGGGATGCTCAATGTGACCAATCCGAACCAAGTCGTCCTCAAGCGTACGCTTTGGAACCCGACGGTGGATGTGCTCTAGGAGTCCGTTGCTGAAGCCCCGACACGAGGCGAAGCCCTAGCAGTGAGTCTATCAACGGGCTCCTACCGCACGCCGGTAGAGTCGTGCAGCGGCCGGCCGCCTAACCCTCCGCTTCCAACCAACGCTCGCAATCCAGGGCCGCGGCGCAGCCACTGCCGGCGGCTGTGATGGCCTGGCGATACTTGGAGTCCATCACATCGCCACAGGCGAAAACGCCCTCCACCGAGGTGTGGGTACCGTCGTGGACAGTGATGTAGCCCACCTCATCCAGTTCCAAGGCTCCAGCGAAGACCTTCGTGTTGGGTCGGTGGCCGATGGCCATGAAAACGCCATCGGCGGCTAGTTCGCGCTTGTCACCCGTGCGCGTATCCTCAAGTACCACCGCGCGCACCTTGCCATCCTCGCCGGCCAGGATATCGGCAATGGTCTGGTTCAGTTCCCAGGCGATCTTCTCGTTGGACCGGGCTCGCTCGGCCATGATCTTCGATGCACGCAAGCCCTCGCGGCGGTGGACGATGGTCACCTTGCTGGCAAAGCGTGTCAGGAACGTGGCTTCCTCAAGGGCGCTGTCGCCGCCGCCCACGACGAGCACATCTTTCTCCTTGAAAAAGGCTCCATCACAGGTGGCGCAGGCGGAAACACCGCGCCCCATCAAACGGCTCTCACTCTCCAGGCCCAAGAGGCGCGCCGTGGCCCCGGTGGACACTATCAGGGATTTCGTCTTGAACTCGGCGAAGTCTGTCTTGACCGTGAACGGCCGCTGGGAAAGGTCGACGGCCGTCACCTGTTCAAAACGAGTCTCGGTGCCAAAACGCTCGGCCTGGCGTCGCAGATCCTCCATCATCTCCTGGCCCGTGACGCCCTCCGGATAACCGGGGAAGTTCTCCACATCCGTCGTCAGGGTCAACTGGCCGCCGGGTTGCATGCCCTGGAACAGCACCGGTTCCAGGTTGGCCCTGGCGGTGTAGATGGCGGCGGTGTAGCCGGCCGGGCCGGATCCGATGATCAGGACCTCGTGTACTTTGTTGTCGGGCGTGCTCATGGGGCTGGATATGTCCGTGGGTGGAGGGCGGCCGAGTAGTGTAGGGTGCCGACACTGGCTGGCAAGCGCACTGCGGGCATGACCTGGCCCAAAAGCGTAGGCTGGCTCCCGTGAATGGAACAACACAGTTGGAAGACACCTGGCTCCCCCATCTGCGGGAGCTCTGTGATGACATCCGGAGCGCCGTGTCCAGAGTCGTCGCCAGTTCCCAGCCCGCGGAACTCTCCCGCATCCTGGGCCAGGGCGCCGGAGACATCTCCTTCGGTATCGACGCCCCCGCCGAGTTGGCCGCGGCTGCCTGGCTGGAGACCCGCGCCCGGACCGGACCGCTCTCTCTCCTGACCGAGGAGAGGGGCTGGCAACACCGCGGTCCGGGGCCAAGCGGCGAACCGGTGGAGCTCGCGGACTTCGACCACGGAGGGCCTCGCATCTGCCTCGATCCCCTGGACGGCACGCGCAACCTGATGATGGACCTGCGCAGCGCCTTCACCGTGCTGGCTTGGGCCGCGCCGGGCTCCGGCCAACCGCGCCTGGCCGACGCCAGCCTGGGCCTGGTTTCGGAAATCCCCACCGGGAACAGCCAGTCCTACTCACGCCTGGTTGGCCAGCGCAGAGGCGCCTGCCAGCTGGAGACCTTCGCGCTCTCCGGCCAGCCTCTCTGCGCCGCCAGCGACCTACGCGTCGACGATTGCGTCAGCGTGGACAACGGCTACTTCTGCTTCTTCCGTTTCTCACCAGCCCTGCGTCCCGCCATCGCCACTTTGGAGGCCGCTTTTTTTGCGCGCCTGGTCGCTCTGGAGGGCGCTCGACCCGACAGTTGGTATGACGACCAGTACTGTTCCAACGGAGCACAACTGTTCCTCACGGCCCGGGGTACCTACCGCATGGTCGCCGACCTGCGCGCCCACCTCGCGGCGCGTGCCGGCTCTGAAACGGTGACCGCCAAGCCCTATGACCTGGCCGGCGCCGTCATCTGTGCCCAGGCCGCCGGCTGTTCAGTGACGGCGCCCAATGGAACACCGCTGGACTTCCCCTTGGATGCCACTACGCCGGTCAGCTTCGTGGCCTGGGCCAACTCGGCCAGCGCCGACCGCCTGGCACCGCACCTGCTGGCCTGCCTGGCGGACGTTGACTAGTCAGGAAGCCACGGAGCGGGAGGGATCAAAGCGCCGCAGCAACAGGCCTCCCGCCAGCATCAACGGCACGAGCAACAGCCCCAGGGAAACAAGGGCGCCCAACCAGGCAACGGTCATGGCCAGGGTCGCGCCGCCGCCCAATAAATCAGCGGTCAACCAATAACCGGCAAAGGCCACGCCCCCCGCCACGCCCGCCAGGACCACAAAGGCACCGAGGCGCAGGAAGAGCAGGGCCAAGGTGCGCCCGATGTGATGCATGGCGCCGTCCTGGCCCGGCGTGAAACGCACTGGAAAAACCAGGAAGAGCGCGTTGTCGAGCCCCATCCAGGTCAGCACCAGAAACGGTGCGCCGCTCATAACCCAGAGGAGTTCCAATCCACCTCCGCCGGCGGCCACGGCGCGCACCGCAACGCCCATGGTGATAAACAGCCAGATCAGGCAGGCCTGGGGCAAAATGGTGGCCAGGAACAGGCGCGCGCTGCCCAGGGGCCAGGTCTTCATATCACCGATGCGCTCGAGGTTTGAACGGAAGTCGAAGCGCATGCCGCCGCAGAGGTAGATGGTGCCGATGATGACGATCATCAACGAGCCTCCCAGGGTCTCCTGGCGGCTCGCTCCCGAAAAGACTGTCGCGGCTCCGAACGTCACTGCCCCAATAACAAACAAGGCTAGGAAGTATGTGCTGAGAGGGCGGCGCAGGATGGACGAAAGTTGGAGGTGTGCTACCGCGCCGCTCGGACCACGACCGAAAACGTGCGGAATGCCTGGGCCGCGCTTGCCGCGCTTGGGGCCAGCCAGGTCGAAGCGGCCGCCGCCCTTGCCCAGGCGACGCATTCGGCCCGCGATGAACTTTGAGGTTTCGAGTGAAGCTTCGCGGAACTCCACATTGGATCCCGTGACGAACTTGTAGAGCAGAGTCGTGATGGCCAGGCAGATCACCAGCCAAAGACCGAAGGCGCCCGCATCGGTGGCCGTGGCGAGCTCGGCCCAGGGTCTAAATGGCAGCAAGAGGGCCTCGGCTAGGGGATGGGAGAGGGCGCCGACCAAAGGGTTCGCTTCGCCCCGAGCGCCGTCGCGCAGGGCCTTGATTGTGAAGAAGACACCGGCGGCCGCCAACAGCGGCAAGCCCGGCAGGCGCCGCCCCTTGAACAGGTGCGCTAGGCGTCCGCTGGGATTTGCAAACAGCAGAGCACCGCCCTGGCGCACCAGACTCATGGTCAACAAGGCGAGGAAGATGGCCAGGGCGCCGCAGAGTGGATGTTCGAAGTTGCGCCGGGAGATCAGGGCAAAGACGGTGGCGCTGAGCAGGGCGCGGCCGGAGTCCGTCAGCACGCGATAGCGGATCAAGTCGCGCGCAGCGAGTGGCGCTGAGAACAGGCGATCGCACTCCCCCGCCGGGAAGTAGAGGCCGCGGGTATTCAGGGAACCGGCCAGGATAATGAGGGAGAAGAAGGCCAACATGAGCTGCATGGCCTGGCGCAGGAGGCCGGGCTCCGGCATGGGCAACCCGCGCTGTCCGCGGTTCAACACGGCATAGAGCCACAGGCAGAAGAGGATGAAGCCGAGCAGGGCAAAGACGACGCCCGAGGGCTTGCCCAGACTGCGGCGTCGCCGACGCAGGGCACCGCGCAGCTTGAGGCGGATCAGTAGACCCAGGGCCGGGTGGGGCGCGAAGGCTACTCGGGGAGTGCCTGCGAAGCCGGTCTGCGACGCTTCAGGAGTCTGCTGACTCATCCGCGGCAGCCGGTTTGGTGGTGGCCCTGGGAGTCATCTCGTCCCCGCCGCCTGAGGCCTGGCCGGCTGCCTCGGGGCCGGGCGTCGCCGAGTCCCGCGCGACTTCAGCCCCGGCCGCGTCCCGCCCGCTTGGCTTCCTGTCTACCTCGGAGGACTGTGGCACTCGGTCGGCCTCGGACAGGGCGGCTGGCCTGCGGCGCACGGTAGTGGCCGCCATGAAGATTTCCTCCAAGTCGCCGCCCTCGGCCCCCAGTCCCGCGTGCCGGGCCTCGTCGAGGGTGCCGCTGAAAACCCTGCGACCGCCATCGAGGATCAGGATGCGGTCCGCCAAGGCCTCGATCAGCTCCAGGAGGTGCGAGGACAACACCACCGCCGTGCCCTCTTCCGCAAGCTCCACGATTGCATCCCGGGCAGAACGGATTCCCCGCGGATCGAGGCCCGAGAGCGGCTCGTCCATCAGCACGAGGCCCGGCCGGTGGAGCCAGGCACAGCAAAAGGCCAGCTTCTGCTGCATGCCCCGGGAGAGCTCGTGCCCCAAGGTGTCCCGCTTCTCCGCCAGCTCAAAGCGTTCGAGGAGTTCCTCAGCGCGCTCACGCCACTCATCAACGCCGTAGAGAGAGGCGGTGAACTCAAGGTGTTCCGCGACGGTCAAGCTCTCGAAGGGCTCCGGGTTATCCGTGACCCAGGCCAACTGCGAGCGGGCGGCCACGGGTTCGCTGGCCAGGTCGTGCCCATCAATAGTGACGCTGCCCTGTTGCAGTGGCAGGACGCCGGCCACGGTACGCAGGGTCGTGGTCTTGCCTGCGCCGTTGGGCCCCACCAGTCCCAGGATTTCCCCGGGCGCCACGGAGAAGGACAGGTCACTGACCGCCTGTAAATCATCATAGCTGCGGCTGAGATGCCCCACGACCAGCGCCGGTCGGGGGGCTCGGGGGCTGGCGGCCCCTTCCTCGGCAGAAGCATTCCCAGCTGTCAACTCATCCTCAACCGTCATGGGAGAGAAGCGCCATGAAATCCCGGGCGCTGACATTTTCCATATCGGCGATGGCAGCCCGGATTGTCGCGCGTCGCTCGGCTGACACACCATCCCCGCACAGGGCATCGAACTTGGCGTCCATCTGCTCATCACTCATGGGGTTGCGCGGATCGCCGATGGGAAAGTCGATCTGCTTTTCGAATTGGCGGCCATCGGTGGTATCCACGGCCACATGACAGCGTTGCACGGCCGGGAAGGCCTCTTCGAACTCCATGTTGGCGCTGACCTTGATCTTGTCGAGATTCATGCGCGTGCGCGGATCCTGGATGGCCTCGTCGTCAAAGAGATCCGGCGTAACGCGCCCGTTGTTGAGGGCCGTGGCAATGCAATAGGGCAGGGAATGGTCAGCGGTCTCGCGGGTTTGGGGATCGTACTTCGACGGATCCGAGAGGATGTCCGCCGCCTTGACCAGCGTTTGGATACGCACCTCAGCCACATCCTCGGCGCTGATGCCGTTCTCCGAAGTTATCTCCAGCACACATGAAATCGGCGCATGGGTCAGGGCTTCCGTGGGGAAGGCCTTCATGCCGCAATCGAGGATGCGCCAACTGTCGCCGAGTCCATCGGTCAGGATTTCGAGTTTCCACTCGGGCCCATAGGCATCCACCAGGCCTTCCTTGCCACAGAAAACATGTTCCGGACCCTCGAAGCCCTCGGCGGCGAGCAGCGCCGCCCAGGCGCCGGCCTGGGTAGCCATGGGGTCCACGGTGTTCTTCATCATGGTCAGTTTGCCAGCCGTGACACAGCCCAGCGTGGCGTGGCGGGAACCGGCGATCCCCACGGCATGGGAGATCTGGCCCGCATCAAGCCCCATGACCTTGGCGCAAGCATAGGCGGCTGCAAAAGCAGTCAGGGTGGCGTGGTGCCAACCGCGCTCGCGAATGCCCGGAAAGGCGGCCTCGCACAGGCGCATCTCCACTTCATAAGCCAACACGATGGCGGTGATCACATCACGCCCCGAAGCGTCGACGAGTTCGCCACAGGCCCACACACCGGGGATGATATCCGAGGGATGGCTGGGGTCCTGTTTCCAGTAGATGTCGTTGTAGTCCTGGGCACGCACCGCCAAGGCATTCAAGAAGGCGGCCGAGGTCACATTCGCACGCCGGCCTGAGCCGATGATCGAGCACTGCGGCGCCCCGCCGAGTTTCTGATCCACGCGATCCGCCATGGCGAAGTCGTGGGTTCCAGCGCCCCCGAAGCCACAGCCAACCGAGTCATATACGAAACGCTTGACGGCGGCGACGACATCGCCGGGGAGTTGTTCAAAGGTCATCTCCGCGGCAAAGGCGGCGATATTCTGGCTGACTGTGGGCATGGTTTGGTGTGGTTCCGGGGTGCTGTGTTTGGCTTCGCGTTCTTGGCCCGCTGGCTGGTCCGGTTCTCCTGGGGCGGCAATCAGAGCCGCCCGGACATCCGTAACCACAGCCGACCTTTTCAAAGCGCACAGTATTCCAAACTGGCGCCGGGCAGTCTCCCCCATCCTTCACCGAAGCTGTCTCGCGGGTTGCCGGCGGCCCCTCCTTGCCCCCCTGGCTCAAATCCAGCGAGGCCAACCGAAAGCTGGCCTTTACCAATCGCCGCGAACTCAAGGCAGAACGCGCAAACGGCCAGCAAGCTGACCGTTCGCGCGTTCTGGTGAGTTGCTGGTGATGGTCTGGCCTAGACGATGCCGCCCCCCATCAGGCAGCGCACCGCGCCCAGAACACCCATTAGCAGACCCAGGACCAGGGCCGCCAGGTAGGTGCCCTGGTGGCTGCCGCCCGGCTGGTCAGCGCCCTCGCGATCGGACATCAAGCCCACAATCCCCAGCACCATCACCACCAGGCAGAGGGGCACGCCGGCCCAGTTGATCCAGCCCAAACAGGGGAAGAAGCCGCCAACGGTGGCCACCAGGGCGAGGATGAGCAGGGTGGAAGTCAGGGTACGCATGGTCAGTTCTTTCGTCGGCGATGGAGATGGACCAAGGCCCAGGCCGGGGCCAGGGCGAGAAGGCAAAGGGCTGGATACGCCAGAACCACCAGCCCATTCTGCCCCAGGGCCGCCCGAAGTTCACCATGGGAGAGATGGGCCACGGCCCGGGACAAGCCGCAGAGCAGGCATCCCGGACAGCTCCGGGCCTCGATTCCCAGGCCCGTGAGGTGCGCCCCAGCCGCCACCTGATCCCCATCCCAGGCCACCGAGACAAACAGGGCGGCCCAGGCCAGGGGCCCGAGAACCAGCGCCAACCAGGACAGAATCGCCCCGATGTCGCGCCCTCCGGCGGCCCNCTCGCCTTTTGTACTGCTGTCCATGTCGCTGCCCGCTGAGATCATCCCCGGCCAGGCCCGGAAGATCCACCCCCGCCGAGGTCCCAGNGCGCCCATGGCATGGCACCCATTNTCGGCTGGCCCCGCCGTGCCCCCAGGCATGCAGGCCCTGCCCCGGCTGGTCCCACCGTGCCCCCACCCAAGCCGGCCCTGCCCCGGCTGGTCCCACCGTGCCCCCACCCTTCCAACCCTTCGTTTTTGTAGACGGACCCACCCAACTCCCCCGAGGTCGCACCCCTGGCTCGTTTTTTCTCTCAAAAAACCGGGGGACGCGGCGCGACCGTGTCCTGGCGCGCCGCGTCCCCCCGCTGTCGACCTCGATCGGCCCGGGGCCTCAGTCTCCCAGGTTGGCCGCCACGGCCTCGGCCAGCTCCAGGGTGGTCGAGGTGCCGCCCATGTCATAGGTGCGCACCTCACCGGCGGCGATGGTCTTGGCGACCGCCTGCTCCAGACGTATGGCGGCTTCGCCTTCGCCCAGCCAGTCCAGCATCAGCTTGACCGTCAGCAGCATGGCCGTTGGATTGGTCTTGTACTGGCCAGCGTATTTGGGGGCGGAACCGTGGGTTGGCTCGAAGACAGCCAGATCATCGCCGATGTTGCCGGAACTGGCGAAACCCAGCCCGCCCACGAGCTGGGCGCAGAGGTCGGAGACGATATCGCCGAAGAGGTTGGTGGCCACCAGCACTCCGTAGTTCTGCGGGTTCTTCACCAGCCACATGGCCATGGCGTCGATGTTGGTCTCCCACAAATCGATGCCGGGGTAGTTCTGCGCTACCTCGCGGGCCGTGCGCACCATCAGGCCGCTGGTCTCGCGCACCACATTCGGCTTCTCCACCACGGTGACTGTCTTGTAGCCGTGTTTTTTCGCGTACTCGAAGGCATCGGTGATGATGTTGCGACAGCCCGCACGGGTGTTGACGCGCAGGGAGATCGCCATGTCCTCCAAAGGCGTGTCAGCAAAGCGTGCCCAACGGGGATGCTTCTTCAGCTCTTCGTTGAGAGACTCCGGCACCGGGTGATACTCGACGCCCACATAGAGGTCCTCTGTGTTTTCCCGGAAGACGACCAAATCCAGATCGTCACGGAAGTTAAGGGGATTGCCCGCATAGGCCTTACAGGGCCGCAGGTTGGTGCGCAGGTTGAAGTGCTGTCGCAGGCGCACAATGGGGCTGGCGTAGACCAACCCCTTGTCCTGGAGTTCCGGTGCCAGCTCCGCCTGGGCCTCCTCTTTGGGCTTGGATGTAATCGCGCCGAAGAGCGCCGCGTCCACACCGGACAGAATGTCCAGGGTGCGCTGGGGCAGGGCATCGCCTTCGGAGCACCAGAACTCCCAGCCGATGTCGGCAGGGACATACTCGGCGTCGAAATTCATGGCGTCCAAAACAATCTTGGCCGCTTCCATCACATCGTTGCCAATCCCGTCACCGGGCATCCAGGCGATCTTGTACTTGCTCATGCTTCCTTGGGTGTGGGCCAACTGACCCGTTGTGCTCCGCCAGGGGCGTTCCTGATACTTCTGGCCGGGAATCTCCCGGCTGCGGGGATCAGTCTAGCGTGCGGCGGAGCCCGCGGGGAGAGCCTGCCTCCAACCCCCGGTGTCCAACTCCAGCAACTTCCGACGCAGCTCGGCGGGCTGTCCCTCAAGCGCCAGATTGCGGTTCTCCCCCGGATCGACGGAGTGGTCGTAGAGCTCGTAGATATCCGGCGCCGCCAGCTGCCCGCCCGGACCCGCCCCCTCCTGCCCCAGGGACCAGCGATTCAGGCGATAGCGCGGCGTGCGCAGGGTGCGCCCCAGCACCTCGCCATGGGCATGGACTCCGAAACTGGCCCGCTTCCAGGCAGCGGCACTTGGCACGGGTGGCGCATCTTGCGGAGCGAGTTGCGGAGTGAGCAATGGCGCGAAGCTCAAGCCCTCCAGGTGATCTGGCAGGGGCAGACCACAGAGCTCCGCCAGCGTCGGGTACAGATCCACCAGCTCCACCAGGGCGTCACGGGTCTCTCCCTGCGGGCCGGCGGGCAGGCGCAGAATCAAGGGCACCGCCATGGCGTCATCGAAGAGGCCCATCTTGGCCCACAGGCCGTGTTCACCCAGGTAGTACCCGTGGTCACCAAAAACCACCACCAGCGTGTTGTCCGCCAGAGCGGCATCTTCAAGGGCGGCCAGCACGCGCCCGATCTGGGCGTCCACAAATGACACACAGGCCCGATAGCCGCGCACCAGTTCCCGGGCCATTTCATCGGGCAAGGGCCCAGCGGCAGGCACACCTTGGTAGCGCCGCAACTCGGCGCCGTCGTGCAGGGCCACCGGAGGCGCTCCGAGGGGCGCAGTCGGGTTGGGGGCCAGGGTGATGGACTCGGGCGGGTGCAGATCCCAGTAGCGGCGGGGCGCGGCGAAGGGCAGATGGGGCTTGTGATAACCGAGGGCCAGGAAAAACGGACGCGGGGTCCGCGCCCCCTGCCCGCCGTCGGCTTCCCGGCCAGCTTGCGCCAAGGCCGCCAGGGCGAGCTCCGTGACCACGCCATCCCGATAGGCGTTGTCCGGCACATCCGCGTTCTCCGTCGGCGGCCCCTTCTGGCGCGGCCGGTTGAGCGCCTTGTTCTCCTCCAAGGCGTAGATCAGGGAACGCTCCGGACGCTCGTTGGGCACTGACCAGGAACGCTCGTCCAACAGGTTGCCGTGCTCCAACTTGCCGATGGCGCGGGTGTGGTAGCCGTTGTCCTTGAACCACTCGGGCAGGGTTTTGACATCTGGCAGGGCGCTGCGAAAGTGGGTCTTCAGGTCCGTGACGCCGGTGGTCAAGGGGCGGCAGCCAGTCAGAAAACTGGCCCGCGAGGGATTGCACAGGGCCTGTTGGCACCAGGCGGATGTGAACCTCACGCCCTGGGCGGCCAGCAGGTCGAGGTTCGGGGTAACAACCGTGGCCGGAGCCCCCTGGGGCCTATAACAACCCAGGTCCGGGCGCAGGTCATCGATGCAGATGAGAAGCACATTGGGACGCGGGGCGCGGCC
>NYXZ01000023.1 GCA_002686595.1 Planctomycetota bacterium
GACCACAATGCGCGCATGCTCGAAAAGCGCCCCAATGATGATCTGCTTTACATGGTTAGTGATGGCCGTCACAAACTGACCTGGCGCCCGACCAACCCCAGCCTCAGTGAGCTCTACGACATCACCAAGGATCCCAGGGAAGCCGACAACATCTTCTTGCAGCGCCCGGACATCGCCACGCCTCTCTTGGTGGACCTGGCCCGGCGCCACCCCTGGGTCGTGCGCCCGTTCCCGGAAAAGGGCGAGACCAGCGCCGACGCCAGCACGATCCTCCAGGGCCTGGGTTATGCCGGTGGCGCCGCCGATACGCCGGAGGACTGGCTCTGGACCTGCCCGCTCCACCGCGATGTTCTCTATGAGATCTTCGAGCCCTGTCCGAAGTGTGGCGGGGCTCCCCTGCCGGTGGCGAAGCAGGCAGAGTGATTGGCCGTTTGTGAGTTGCGCGGCGCCCAGGGGCCCATGGCGCCTAGGGGCACATATCGTTGTGCTCGCCCGGCGTGCCCGTATCGGTATTGCCGCCGCCGATGGCGCTCTCCGAGAGGCACCAATATGACGGGTTGTCGTTCAGCTGCCAGTCGACAATTCCCCAGTCCAATGAGGTGGAGCGGCCCGGCGCTATGGGGAAGAAAGGCGTGGCATAATCCACGCGGTCGATCTCGGTGCCCTGTCCATCTTGGATGATGATCGCATCCGAGGAGGTGTCCAGGGTGAAGAAGTTGTAGGCGTAGTCCACGTCGACGCCGCCGTTCTGTCCCTGGTCCTGGCTGCGGCCCAACACGATGTAATCCCAGGCCGGGACAATGACGCCGGCTCCGCCATTGTCGATTGCATGGTAGTCGAGCAGGTTGTCGCGGATTGCCCAACCCTCCATGTCGATGTCGGCGGTGGTGATGTTGAAGATCTCGATCCACTCGCCGTTTGGGTCGTTGGAGTATGAGGGCGCCGCCAAAAACTCGGTGATAACCAAGTCACCGGGTTGCGGCTCTCCACCGCCGCCACCGCCCGGATCGGAGTCACAGAAGGTGATCGAGAGGCCGTCGCTCAGGTTGTAGCCAGCGGGGCCCCCGGGGGGATCGCGATACCAGAACTGGAAGTTCCAGGTGGAGTCGGCCAGCACTTGCCCAGTCGGCTGCGGCGGGCTGCTGAGATCAACCGGGAAGGTGGCCAGGCCAGAGGCATCCATTTGAATCGGAGTGAAGCGGAAGAGTTGTCCGCCCACGCAACGGAAGCCGTCGCCGAAGGGAGCTCCTGCTTGATCGGAGCCATAGAAGAAGATGCCGTACTGATTGGGGGTGCCGAAGTTGCTGGTCAGCACCAGGTCGTTGGCGTTGATGTCAACGCTGCCGCCATAGCCCATGATTGCTCCGGCACCGACTGAATTTGCGCTTGAGATGCAATAGGAAATGGGCGTCGGGCATTCATCGGTTTCCTGGGAACCGGCGGCCCAGGGGGAGCCGAGATCTCCACCGCTCCAAGCTGCATCCGCGTCCGAGAAGTTTGTGGCATCGGGGGCGGTGAAGGGGTTGATGCGCTCGGCGGAGACACCCGTGCTGACGGGGAATCCAGAACTGCCCCAGGTCACGGTTTCGAGCACAGCGCCGGAGGGTTCGCTGAGGGTGAGCGAGCCATCTCCATTGGCCAGGGTGAAGGTCTCCCACGGCGCACCGTGGGCCAGGAAGACATCGCCGTTGCGGTAGTCCTTGCCGTCGACGCCCAGGACCAGGCGTTCCCCGGGGGCCAGCAACAAGCGGCTGGCGAGTTTGTACCAGTCATTGCCCGATTCGACCTTGAGGCCGCCCAGGTCCAGCTCACCGGTGGCGATGTTGAGAACCTCGAACCACTCGCCGTAGGCGTCGGACACGCTGGGATCCACCAGCACTTCCGTGATGGCCAGATCGCCGACGCTGGGCGTCGTGCCGGCCTGTTCAAAGCAGGCGAAGCGCACGGACTCCGTACCGCCATTGCGGCTGACGGTGAAGCTGTTGCCGTCGGTCGTAATCAGGATGTGGCCGCCGGCGGAGATGTAACCACCGGAACCGTTCCCCGTGTCACCGTCGCTGGTGCACCACTGAACCCTGGAATAGCCGATCGTGTTCCAGCGATTGGTGACGGTCTTGGTCGGATGTCCATAGGGATTGGCCTGTCCGGCGGAATGCAATACCAAGCTCGGCGAGGTGGCTCCCACAAAGGTGCCGTTGGAACTGGTGTTGGAACCGTGGTGGCCGGAGATGACCGCCTCGATCTGGCCGATGTAGGCGCCGATGCCGCTTTCCACATTGACGGTGCTGTTGCCGCCGCCGGTGCAGTCACCGCCGATGTACAACTCGAAGTCACCAAAACGCACCACGCACACGATGGACGAGGAGTTTTCGAACTGGGCGCTTTGGCCAGGATCAGCTGAACCGCCGACCCAGTCGCCGTTGAGGGCCACAAACTCCATCTCCGCGTTGTTGCCCAACCAAACGGCCAAGCCCAGGGGGGGTGTAGCCCGCAGGTTGGAGGGGTTGGCCACGGAATTCAGGTATTGGGTGATCTCCGAGTATGTTGGCCGCTGATAGTCGCCGCGATCATAGGCCTGGATGGTGGGCTTGAAGCCTGCGTTGAAGACTTCGTCCAGGCCTCCCATGTGGTCGCTGTGCCAGTGGCTGGCGACGCCGTAGTGCAACGTGCTGATGCCCTGGGATTGGAGGTAGGGCCGCACGATCCCCGAACCGTCCCCGGGGTTTCCGCCGTCGAAGAGCACATTGATACCGCCGGGGCCCTCCACCAGCACCGCCAGCCCCTGGTCCACATCGATGACATGGATCCGCATTTCCTGGGACAGGGCCACTCCCTGGAGGCCCCAGGCCAGGGCGAGGATCAGCAATAGGCGACGGGTCAGCATGGTGATGGGAGGCCAGGGTTCAGTAGGCACGCGGTACCTAATCATCACCCCTAGTGGCTCCCGTGGGAAGGTGTTTTCCGAATGCCCGTGGGCCTTGGGCAGGGGGCGGAGATCATGCCCCGGGATCCCGTTTATTCCCGTGTTACGGGGGATATTAGGGAGTTGGCCCCATGCCGTCTGGGCAGAATACCCCCCCCGCGGTACACTTATGGATAAGCGGAGTGCCGCCCTGATGGGCTCACCAGGAGTGCTAGCAGCCTCTCGGAAGGGCACGCCGCAAAACGACGATCGATCGTTCTAGAGAATCCGCCTAACGGCACAACCAAAACCAAGGGATCCCCCTACCCCCATGAATAGTATCAAGACCTTCTCAGCACTGGCCGCTTTGGCCTTTACAATGGGCTCAGCCCAAGCAGACCTCGTTATCACTGAAGTCGTAGACGCCACACTCCCCGGCGGCCAGCCCAAGTTCGTTGAGTTGACCAACACCGGCAGTGGAGATGTGGATCTTGCCAGCTACAGCTTTGGCAACATGAACAACGGCGGCACCACCCTCGGCGGCGGCGCGGCCAGCGTCCTTGCTGGCACCCTGGCGGCCGGCGGCTCCCACATCATCTCCTACGAGTCCGACAATGGGCCCGGCGGCTCCATGTTCTTCAGCGTCTTCGGCTTTGACCCTGATCACTATATGGGTGGCGGCTATGTGAACGGCGATGACGCCCTGCTCCTTTATCTCGGCGCCGCCACCGGCGACGGCACGGACGCCACCTTGGTGGATGTCTACGGCGACCCGGGAGTTGACGGCAGCGGTACCAACTGGGAGTACCTAGACAGCTACTCCAACCGCCTGAACTGCACGGCCAGCGCCGTCTGGAACGCGGCGGACTGGTTTGTGGCCGGAGCCAATGCCCTTGAGGCCGGCTGCGGTGGCGACGATGTTTGCGAAGAGGGCAACCTCGTCGCCAACACCGACCCGGGTGTCTTCACCGTGAGCTGTGGCGGCGGCTGCTCGGGCAGCAACTTCTGCTCATCCGCGGCCAACTCCACCGGCGCGGCCTCAGTGATCAGCTACAGCGGTAGCTGCACCGTGGCTGACAACAACTTCTCCTTGAGTGCCGATAACATGCCCACCAGCCAGTTCGGCATCTTCTTCTACGGTGCCAACCAGGTGAACGGCGGGGCCGGCATGGCCTTCGGCAACGGCACCCTGTGTGTCGGCGCTGGCCAGATCTTCCGCATGACCCCGATCTCAACCACCGGCGGCATGAACATGACCATCGACTTGGCCAACCCCCCGAGCGCGGCCGGCACCATCACCGCCGGCTCCACCTGGGGCTTCCAGGCCTGGTATCGTGACCCGGTTGCCGGTGGCGCCAACTACGACCTGTCCGACGGTCTCTCAGTGACCTTCGGCTAGGGCCGAGCTCCCCATCAAACAGGGGCACCGTCTCATTTCGAGACGGTGCCCCTTTTTCGTGGACCAGCGGTGAGCGTCAGGGGCAGTTTCCGTTGGCGCGCGTCGGCGAGCCCCGATCCCCCAGGGTGGCATCGTAGATGTAATCAGAAGAACACCAGGCCTGGCCAAGGTCATTGGCAAAGGGATCGCGTGTGTCCCAAGAGAGAGCCGCCGAGCGTCCGGCAGCGGCGGGCCACGAGCCGGCGGCATCGTAGGCCACCCGATCCACCAGAGTGCCGTCCGGGCGCAGCAGGACGATCTCGTCGGCGCTGTTGGAGAGATGGAACGCGCCGTAGTCGTACTGCACGAACACATTGCCGTTCAGGCTGCGGTCGAGCTCATTGCCAAAGACCAGGCATTGGTTCGGCAGCATTGGGATGCCCGCGCCCCCCGCCGTGAGGGTCACGACATCCGAACCGTCGTCCGCCAGGGTCCAGCCCTCGATGTCGATCACTTGGTCGCTCATATTCTGCAGTTCGAGCCACTCACCGCGGCTGTCGGAAACCTCGGCGGGATTGCGCTGGAACTCCGTAATGAGCACCTCACCGCTCTGGTAGGCCCGGGGGCCACTCGCGAAGCCCGGACCGAGTACCAGAGGGCCGCTGGTTTGAGCGCCGCCGGAGGCTCCTGCGGGCCCCCAGGCCCGGACGCTGAGACGCCAGGAGAGGCCCGCCAGATTCCCAGGCGAGAGCGGCAAGCGGAACTGGCCGTGGTCATCGAGGGCCAGGGGTAGCTGGCGCACCAGGGCTTCCTCGCCCGGGCTGGCACTGCACTCAATCCGCAACAGGCCTTGGCCTAGGGCCGGAGCCCCTTGCACTTCGAGGTAACCGTGCCCGTCCGCAGCGGTCAGCCAATGGAGTTCGACCTGACCCTGGGCCAGGATGCTGGAAGTCGAGAAACCCACCACCAGGAGCGGGACAAGGGGCAGGGACAGTAGCCTTCGTATCATCTGAAATCTCCGTGTTCGATGCGGGGCGGGGGGTGTCCCGGCCCGGGCGGCATGGCCGCCATCAAAGAGACTCCAGCTGCCCGTGCGGGTCGCACATAATGGCCTGGAAATCGTGGCCGCTATTAAATTCAGGCCATGCAGGCTCGGGCGGCCCAGCTGCCAGGGTGCGGTCTGGCAGAAGACAACGGCGCCTCGCATGCCGCTGGCACGCGGCTGCCTAGGAGTCCGTTGAGCACGGCGCGACAAGCCTGACGCCGCCCTCAGCATCGCTGGGGTCGATGGCTTCGCCGCAATAGGGAATTTGTCAACGGCCCCTGGCCGCGCGATTGTGTAGCCAGCCGGCCTGCTCGGGCAGCGAACAGGCAGCTTTCCCTTCCTCCCCAGCACAACAACCGGGGGGGGAGGGGCGGGCACCGAATCAGGGACAGAACAGGGCGCTGGTGCCGTCGGTCAGGTTGTAGTTGGCGCCGCCCGCAGTGGGATCGCGGTACCAGAACTGGAAGTTCCAGGTGGAACCGGCGGTGATGGTGCCAGAAGCCTGGGGCGGCGCGGCCAAATCCAACACGCGGCTCACATCCCCCCAGATTGACACTTGCTGCGGCGCGAAACGGTACATGGAGCCAGCCACACAGCGATAGCCGTTGCCGAAGGCGACCTGGGTTTGGTTGGGCCCGTAATAGAAGATCCCGAACTGGTTGGGCGGGCAGGCGTAGGCGTAGACCAACTGATCGTTGGCGGCCACGCTGAAGGAGCCGTTCATGCCCACGATGGCCCCCGTGGCACTGACGGAGTTGGGCGCCGCTGTGCAGTAGTTGGTCGTGCCACAGGTCGGGCCACAGTCGCTGGTGCAGACGATTTTGAAGACCTCGCCGCCGCCGTCCACGATGTACACCTCGCCGGCAGCGTCCTCGCCAAAGGAGGTGATCAGGCCGATGCTGCCCACATCCGGGCTGAGCTCGCTGGTGCGCGTGGTGAACTCGGTCACGGCGCCCCCCACATAGCGGAAGGACCAGATACGCCCGCTGCAGTAGTCACCGTAAAAATAGGTGCCGCCCAGGCCGGGAATGTCGCCGCCGCGATACACATAGCCACCGGTCACGGAGCAGCCCAGGCTGTGGCCATAGGTTTTGATGGGGTCGGTGAGCGTGCCGCTGCCACAGGTGCAGCCGGACAGGCCCGTGCAGTTGTCGCCCTCCATGCAGCGCCAACCGTAGTTCTCGCCGCCTGTGCTGGAAGCGGGCTGGAAACTGATCTCCTCGTAGGCGTTCTGCCCCACATCGGCGATGTACATGTCGCCGGTATCGCGGTCGAAGCTGAAGCGCCAGGGGTTGCGCAAGCCATAGGCCCAGATCTCATCATGGGCGCTGGAGTCGCTCAGAAAGGGGTTGTCCGAGGGAATGTAGGGCGGGCCGGCATCCACATCAAAACGCAACATCTTGCCCATGTAGCGCCCGAGGTTCTGGGCGCGGTTACCAGGATCATTGCCGCTGCCGCCGTCACCCATGCCGCAGTAGAGCATGCCGTCGGGGCCGAACTCGATGCCGCCGCCGTTGTGGTTGCTGTAGGGCTGGTTCTGGGGGCCGAAGATGATCAAGGCGCTGCCGGAGTCAGCGATGTTCGCATTGCTCGACACGCTGTAGCGGGAGATGACCGTGTCACCGCCGTTGTCCGTGTAGTTCACGTAGAAATAGCCGTTGCTGGAATAGCTCGGGTGAAAGGCCAGGCCGAGCAGGCCGCGCTCGCCGCCGCCGCTGGCGATGGAGCCGATATCCAGGAAGGGCGTGCCGTTTATCGAACCGCTGGAGAGGTTCAGGATCTTGATGCGCGCCGTGCTCTGTTCGACGATGAACAGGCGGTCGAAGTCCCCCGCCGGGGCGCAGGCGTAGAGCGGCGAGGAGAGGCCGCTCGCCACGCGCACCGTGCCCAGGGTTTGGGCCGCGGCGGGGGGCGCTAGGGCCAGGGCCAAGAGGAGAGAGGCGGTCAGGGGGAGGGTGGTGCGCATGTGGTATTCCTGGGGCGGGTCGGGCTTTCGGGCCACGGTTTTTGGTGGGGATGCCTTTAGGCAGCTTCCTATGGATTCTCAGGGGAGCAGCCAATACTGTCAAGACGGCCCGGGAGACCCGGGAGTTCCAGCTCTTCCTGCCCCCCGCCAAGCGTGTCTCTGCCCCATTTTACCCCACTTTGGCTGCCCCTGCTGCTGTTGGCCGGTTGCGCCCCGGATACGCGCAGCCTGGAGTTCGAGGACGGCACGCCCTTCCTTGAGACCAGCTGGCGGGACCAACACCTGCACGGCCCCTTTCGCCAGTGGTATCCGGGGGGAAATCCAGAGCGCGAATTGCACTATCGCGACGGCGAGCGCACTGGGGAGTGGGTCTGGTGGTACGAAAACGGCCAGGTCAAGCGCCGCGGCAGCTTCGACGACGGTTGGCGCCACGGCTCCTGGAGCACCTGGCATGAAAACGGCCAGTTGCAGTTCCAGGGCGAGTACCAGGCCGGCGACAAACTCGGCCTCTGGCGCGGTTGGTACGAGGACGGTAGCCCCTCCTACGAGGAGACCTGGGACACGGGCACGCGCTTGGCCGTCAAACGCTTTCCCAAGCCCGCGTCCCCAGCTGCGGACTAGCTCGTGTGGGCTGCTCCCCGGCAGCTAGGGCGTCTTGTCTCTCGGTTGTCGGAGCAAGCAGGGCGCTCCAACCCAGGTAATGTCGCCCGCGCCAGAGGGCGCAAGGCAGTTACGAGGCACACCTACATGAAGAATATTTCGTGCCCATTTGTCAGGTTGAACCCACTGCTGCCGAACCCGGGGTCGCGATACCACTCTTGGAAGTACCAGGTGCTGCCCGCTGTAATCAGACCGCTGGCGGCCGGAGGGTTCGCGAGGTCAAGCGTCAACTGGGCCTGGTTTCCACTGGCCATGACCACCGGGAACAGGCGCACAATGCCCGCACTGCCGTTCACGCACAAGCGTCCATCCCCGAGGGGGATGTTCATGGTTCCGTTGGAGTAAATGAAGAGGCCCATGTTGTCGGGCACGGAGCTCGCCACGAGCGTGAAGTTGTTGTCGGCCACTAGGCAACTACCGATGTAGCCCAGATCTGCGACCGTTCCGAGGGAGTTGCTGCCGCTGGTGCAGGACACACCCTGGTCGCCGCATGGGCCACCGCAGCTCGCACAACACCCTGCTGCGTGTACTCTCTGGTAGAGGCTCGCATAGGGATAGGGATAGTCCCAGAAATAGCAACCCATGACTAACTGGTTGGGGTCGTGCAGCCACAGCAGGTCTTGGGTGTCGAGGCCCGTACCGGTCGCACCTGGATTCTGGAAATCCGTCCCATCTCCAAAAGGGAAGTTCTGGGGGTCGCCGGCCAGCATGGGGCCGGCATTGCCCGCGGAAGTGTCGCTGAAGCCAAAGCCGAAGCCGAAGCCGTCCTGGTCCGGAAAACCTGCGTAGGAACCGTTGCCGTCGGCCGGGAGGCAGAACTCCGTGCCTCCTGCGAGGTCCAGATTGAGTAGCCAGCAGGCGTGGGGGCCGCTGCCGGAAGCGCCTGGCATGCCGCTCACAGTCAAGAGGTGATCAGGGCCGATGGTGCCGGCGGCGGTGGGATCCACGCAGTTGCCTCCGTGCACATTCCAGAACGACAGGTTCAGGTCGAAACTGAAGCGGGAGTTGCTGGTGCAGTACGCCAGGCTCAGGCCGTTGACCTCGTACGCGTCATAGGTGCCCACGGGACTGGGGGAAGAAGTGCTGGGCACACGCCCGTTGTCGATCCAAGTCTGGCCCCCGTCCAACCCGACGTAGTATGGGGAAAGCGCATCGTTGTTGTAGATGACCATTGGGCCCAAGTTGGCCGTTTCCGTCGCGGCGCGCGTCCAGGTGCCCGTGGCCAGATGCAAGATGCCAGCATCCCGGGGCTTGGTGGCGCTGTGCAAAGGAGCCCTGGCTGGGCCCGGGACGGCGCTGGGTGAAGTTGGTACCGGGGCCTGAATGACCGCGGCGGGCCAGAGACAGAGGGCAAGATAGACAGCTGAAAACGTGGAACACTCCATTCAGATGTAGTTGGGAATTGTTGCGGGCTCCGGTCTCCGCCAAAGCCCCGACCAGGACCAGCCTAGCATGGCCCGGCCAATTTTGGTTGACGGCCCTCGGGGGGCCTATGTTTCCCACATTTCGGTCCCGGGCCCCCTGCTCTGGCGGCCCATCTTGGTCCCCACGAAAAAAGGGCGGCGCCGCTTACGCGACACCGCCCCTTGTTTGCTTAGCTGCTCGGGCCTAGCCGAAGAGCATCTCGTGGGCGTTCGTCAGGTTGAACTGAGCGCTGCCGAAGCCGGGGTCGCGGTGCCAGTGCTGGTAGTAGAACGTGGAACCGGCGGTGACCTGACCAGCGCTTGAGGGCGGGTTGGTGAGGTCGAAGGTCTTCGTCACGGTGTTGCCGCTGGCGAAGGTCAGCGGGTACAGACGCATCACACCGGCGGAACCGTTCACACACAGGCGACCATCGCCGAAGGGAATGTTGATCGACCCGTTGGAGTAGATGAACAGACCGGCGTTGTTCGGCACTGAGGAGGCCGTGATGGAGAAGTTGTTATCAGCAACCACGCAGCTTCCGGGGAAGCTAAGGTCGCCCACGCCGCCACTGGAGTTGGCGTTGCTGGTACAGGAGACTTGGTTGCCACAGGTGGGGCCGCCACCGCAGTCGCCGTCAGCGGACAGTTGCCACCAGAAGCTGGCATAGGGGTTGGCGGGGTAGCCACCGAACCAGTAGCAGCCTTGGTAGCTCTGGGTGCCTTCGTCCAACCAGAACAGGTCGTGCGTGTCCAGGCCGGTGCCGGGGACGCCGGGGTTCTGGAAGTCCGTGCCGTCGCCGAAGGGGTAGACGTTCGGGTCACCATTGAGGAACGGACCAGCGTTGCCGCCGGCGGTGCTGCTCATGTTGAAGCCAACGCCGAAGCCGTCGATGTCGATCAGGCCGTCGTAGACGCCGTCGCCATCAGCCTGCAGGCAGAACTCGCCGCCGCCGGCCAGGTCCACGGTAACCATCCAGCAACCGGTGGTGCCGGTGGCGGAGCCGCCGGGCATGCCCGTCAGCGTGACCAGGACGTCGGGAGCGGTGGTGCCGCCGTTGGTGGGGTCGGCGCAGTTGCCGCCGTGCATGTTCCAGAAGGAAGCATTGATGTCAAAGGAACCCGTGGCGTTGCTGGAGCAGTAGGCCGTTTGGATGCCGTTGATGTTGTAGTCGGTCGAGGTGCCAACGGGGGCCGGGGACGAGGTGCTGGGCAGACGACCATTGTCGATCCAGGTCTCGTTGTCGGCGTAGAGGCCGAAGTAGCCAGTGTTGGCGTCGTTGTTATAGACAACCATCGGGCCGATGTTGGCCGTGGCTGAGCTATTGCGGGTCCAGGTGCCCGTGGCCATGTGATAAACACCGGCGTCCTTGACGGGACCGGTGATCTTGGCAGCTTGGGGACCATTATTTTGGGCAGTCGCGTCGGCACACACAAAAAGGGCACCAGCGGCGATCAGCGAATAACGAAACATGTATGAGTCTCCTGAAGATCTAGAGGAAAAAAATGAGAGAGGAACCTGAGTTCAGATTACGTCCCAGGCTTGATCCGTCAACCCGAAAGCCCGTCACGACGGGCGATTCGGCGAATCCGGTCTGGGTGAGGACACTGGGACGAACCGTGAATGGTTCATGTTCCACTTGTCCCACTGAGAGAATCCTACCCCGATGCCCGATTTTGGGGGAGCAAAAGCGCCCCATCCTGAAAATAATCAACCAGGACCATCAGGAATGTCCCCCAAAGGGCCCCCGAGGCCTGAAAACGCCTCCGGCGGCAAGCCCAGGGGAACGCAAAAAACCTCGCCTCCGTGTGTGGAATCGCCCACCAGGGCAGGTTTCAGGGCAGCGAAGGTGACCGTCCAGCGAGCCCGGAGAGTACCGGGGCTAGCCAGGCCGCTGTCCCCGTTCAACCCGGAGGGCAGGTCGAGGGCCAGGATGGGCCGCGCGCTGCGCCGCGCGGCCTCCAGGATCGCCGCCATGTCCGGCCTGAGGGTGCCCGTGAAACCCGTCCCGAGCAGGCCATCCACCAGCAGACCACAGGTGCCAAAAGCTGCTTCCAGGTCGGCCAGAGCAGCTGATGAGCCTGCCGCAGAGGTCGCCCCCAGGCGGGGCAAGGGATGCCGGGGGACGGCGGTGCGCGCCAGGCACCTGGCGTTTCGTGCCGCGTCCCGGGGCAGGTTTGAGACCTCGGTCCATTCCCAGACCTGAACCTCCACGCCTGCTCCATGCAGATGTCTAGCCACCACGTAGGCATCTCCGCCGTTGTTTCCTCCGCCGCAGAGTAGGCCCACCGGGGCCTGGGCAGCTCCCCGTTCCAGCAGTGCGAGGATCACCCGCGCCGCCCCGGCCCCGGCATTCTCCATCAACGCCAATCCGGGAATGTCGAGCTCCTCGGCCCGGGCATCGAGTTCCCGGGACTGGGCGCAGGTCAGGACGCGGGGGCTGGGCATGACCCCATCCTGCCCCCGCCAGCCGAGGACACAAGCCTCGGCCCCTGTCCCCGTCCAGGCGGCCCGTCCAGGCGGCCCGTCCGGTGGGCATCAGGCTGGCACCAAGCACAGCGGGCCATGACTGCGCCCACATCACTACTCCCGCAACCCTGTGCCCAAGACACCATGCCAGTATCCCTGCGGAGGCCATCCCTGCGGAGGCCATCCCTGCGGAGGCCAGCCCTGCAGAGCCCAGCCCTGCAGAGCCCATCACTGTGGACCGCCCGCGCCCCATGTCCCACACTGCCACCATGGCCAGCGCCAGAGCCCAATCCTCCAACTCCCGGCACTCGCCCTGGGCCCGTCGCACCCTGGGCCCCCTCTCCCCGCGTTCCCTGGCCCTGCTGCTGCTCGCGGCCCTGCCGCCACTGTTGTGGTTCTCAGTCCACCACGGCTCGACGCGGGCCCTGGCGCAGGCCTCGCCCCTCCAGGGCCTGGCCCACCTCCTCGGCAGCGGCCCGGGCCTCCCGGGCACCTTGCAGCAGATCTTCGAACTGCGCCTCTGGCGCGCCCTGACAGCCGCCGGCGTGGGAGCCGCCCTGGCCCTCTCCGGCGCCTACATCCAGGGCCTCTTCCGCAACCGTCTGGCCGCGCCCTCGATCCTCGGCATGACCGGCGGCGCCAGCCTGGGCGCCACCCTGGCAATCCTGGCCGTAGCCGGCTACAGCCCGGCTCTGCTGCTCGATGCGACGGAAATCTCGGGATCCGTCCTGGTCCCCCTGTGCGCCTTCCTGGGAGCCCTGGCCACGGCCTTCCTCGTACAGCGTCTGGCCACGGTCCAAAGCCACCTCTCGATCCCAACCCTCCTTTTAACAGGCATCGCCCTCAACACCGTCATCGCCGGCCTTTTGGCCCTGGTGTTGTCCTGGGCGGTCACGGAGGACCTGGAGGTCTCGCGGGCCATCCTGCGCTGGAGCTTCGGCACCCTCGACGGCGCCGCGGCCTCCGGCGTGGCCCTGGTCTGGGGCGGCCTGGCCCTGGCCCTTTGCCTGGCGCCCTTTTTGGCCTGGGAGTTGGATCTCCTACAGGCCGGCGAGGCCGATGCCCGCTCCCTGGGCGTGCCCACCGCCCGGGTCAAGAACATGGCCCTCTCCGCCGCCGCCCTGGCCGCCGCCTGTGCCGTGGCCGTGGCCGGCCAGATCGCCTTCCTCGGTTTGGTTATCCCCCACCTGGTGCGTCTGGTGGCCGGCGGCAGCCACCGCACCCTGCTCTACCTCTCGCCCCTGGCCGGGGCCCTCTTCCTGCTCGGCACCGACACGCTCCAACGCTGGCTGCTGGCGGACGAGGCCCTGGCGCCGGGCGTGCTCATGTCCCTCATCGGCGGACCCTTCTTCCTGCTCCTACTCTGGACGCGCCGCCGCGAACTAGAATCCTGGTAACCATGCAACGCCCCAGTTTCCATCAGCGCCCAGCCCTGGCCCTGGCCGCCCTGGCCGTCCTCGTCCTGGGCCTGGCTCCGGCCTGCTCCTCCGCCAACGACCCCGCTCCCCTGGCCGGTTCCCTCGCCGGCCGCGATGTGATCCTGATCGTTGCCGACGCCCTGCACGCCCATCACCTGGGGGCCCACGGCTACCAGCGCCCGACCTCCCCCACCATCGACCACCTGGCCCTCACGGGCACGCTCTTCGCCGATGCTTCATCCCAGACCTCCTGGACGGTCTCGTCGGTGGCCTCCCTCTTCACCTCCCTGGAGCAAGAGCGCCACGGCCTGCTCTACGCCAACCAGCACCTAGCTCCGGATGCCTCCACCCTGGCGGAGCTCTTCCAGGATGGCGGCTATCGCACGGCGGCCATGATCCAGAACGGCATTCTCTGGAGCCGCCGGGACCAACCAGACTGGCCCGGGACGCGCCTGTGCCGCGGTTTCGATTCCTACGAGATGTTCCCGGACATGGACCGCGTGCAGCAGGAGCTCGACCGCCTGCTGACCCGGGCCAGGGAGGTCGTCTTGGAGGAGGAACGGCCGCCGCTCTTCGCCTACATCCATCTGCTGCCGCCCCACGAACCCTATACGCCACCGGCCGGTTTCCGGGATCGCTTCGATCCGGACTACGCTGGACCGGTGGATGGCTCCTTGGATTCATCCCTGCGCGTGGCCCTCAGCCATGAGGGCTTTGACCAACCCGAGGACCTGGCGCACCTGGTGGCGCTCTACGACGAGCACCTGGCCTACTTGGATGCGGAACTCGGCCGTTTCTTGACTGAACTCTGGGCCGCTCGCCCGGATTCCCTGGTCATCTTCACTTCAGATCACGGGGAGGCCTTCCGCGAGCACCGGAACCTCGGCCACGGCAGCCAAGTTCACGAAGAGATGGTCCATGTGCCCCTGATCCTCAGCGCCCCCCAAAGCCCGTTGCCCCAGGGCAGGGTCTGCGGCTCCCCCACCAGCCTCTTGGATGTGCTGCCGACGCTGGTGGAGCTGTGTGGCCTGCCACAAACGCGCCAGACGCCGCGCGGCCTCTCCCTCGTGCCACTCCTGGCAGAGCCCCTCACGACGCCAGCGGCCTTCGAAGAACGCGGGCTGCTGTTCACCTCACGCTACAAGGCCGCCCATCCGGAGCAGTTGAACATCGCCCTGCGCCAGGGGAACTACAAGCTGCTGCGCCATTGGAAGGACCAGCGAGATGCCCTCTACAATGTGGCTGCGGATCCCTTGGAGACCGACGACATCAGCGGCCAGCGGCCGGAGCTCGCCCGGGCCCTGGGCCGCGCCCTGGAAGATGCCTACCGGGCATCAACTAGGGACGTCGTAGGCGACGACCAGGCGGCCCCGGGCACCATCCCGCAGGATGTCTTGGACAACCTGCACAAGATGGGCTACTTGGGCGAAGACGGCGGCGACTGAGGCGCGCAAGCCGCCGGCGCCCGCGCCTGTTGGCCCGTTGGTCTGGGCCTAGAGTTGTTCCGCCACGAAATCCCAGTTGACCAGGTTCCAGAAGGCGGCGATGTACTGGGGCCGGGCGTTGCGGTAATCCACGTAGTAGGCGTGTTCCCACACGTCGCAGGTCAACAGCGGCGTGGCACCGTCCGTCATGGGATTGCCGGCATTGGCCGTTTGGGTGATGGCCAGGGAACCGTCGGCCTCTCTTACCAACCAGGCCCAGCCCGAACCGAACTGGGTGGCGGCGGCTTTGGTGAAGGCCTCCTGAAAAGCTGTGAAGGAACCGAAGGCGGCGTCGATGGCAGTCGCCAAGGCGCCGCTGGGGGCGCCGCCTCCATCCGGAGCAAGGCAGTTCCAATAGAAACTGTGGTTCCAGACCTGGGCCGCGTTGTTGAACAAGCCGCCGTCAGCGCCCTTGATGATTTCCTCAAGGGACTTGCTGGCCCAGTCCGTATCGGCGGTCAAGTTGTTCAGGTTGGTCACATAGGCGTTGTGGTGTTTGCCGTAGTGGTATTCGATGGTTTCCGCGCTGATGTGCGGCGTCAAGGCATCGTTGGAGTAGGGCAGGGTGGGCAGTTCGAATGACATGGTTTGAGGGTTGTGCTAGGTGTTGCGGGGCGCGAGGGGCAGCGAATGTAGTCGCTCGCGGCAAGGACGCAAGATGCTGCGCGGAGAGAACAAATCAGAGCGCGGCCTCCCCTTTTGGGCAGGGGTGCGGCGCTTCAGGGCAGTTCGAGAATGATCTCGAGACGGATGAAATCCACTGCACCAATCTTGACGCGAATGGGCTGCCCCTCGCTGAATGAAAGCGTGGCGCGGCCGCGCCGCACGGTCAGCGTGGAGCCCTTCAGGAATGGGCGTTCACCCATGCGGCGCGCCGGCAAGAAGGCGCGCACATTGAAGGCGCCCAGGTGCACCACCAGGCCGCCGCGGTTTGCTCGGTGCACGCGGCCCTCAAGCGTTTCCCCGGTATGGGGATCCATGAACTGGCAGACCTTGAGATCGGTCACGGCGGAGCTGGCCATCTCCGCCAGTTCCGCCCGCAGGGAAGCGTGGCGCGCCACTTCCCCCAACTCCTCCACCATGGCCTCCGTCTTGAGTTCCTCCTGGGCCGCTTCCCCGCGGGCCAGCACCGCCCCCAGCCAGCGGTGCACGATGAGGTCCGGGTAACGGCGAATGGGAGAAGTGAAGTGCAGGTAGCCGCGGCGGGCCAGGCCGAAGTGTTCGGCGATGTTCTCTTCGTCGCGCACCTCGTAGCTGGCCCGTTCCACCAGGCCCATAATGCGTTCCACCAGGGCGTCGCCGTTGGGACGCGAGCGCGCCTGGCGGATCAAGCGCCCGATGTCACGCCCGGTCAAGCGTTCCTTCTTGGGCACGCGAATGTTGTGCTCTTCGAGGCTCTTGGCCACCGACGCCAACTCCTCTGGGTCCTTCTCCGGGTGTACGCGATAGAGGGTGGGCAGGCCCCATTCGATAAAGCGATCGCCCACGGCTTGGTTGGCGGCCAGGGCCGTTTCCTCGATCAAGGTCTGTGAGAAGTAGCGGGGCGCGTCCACGATGGCGCTGACTTCGAACTGCTTGTCGAACTCGAACTTGCGCTCGCTGGATTGAATGCGCAGGGAACCGGCCTCATCCCGCAGTTTCTGTTGTGTGCGTGTCCAACGGGCCAAAAGGCGCGCCGGCTCCTCCAGCGCCGCCAGCTCAGGGGAGACTTGCTCGCCATCGAGCAGGGCCTGGATTTCCCTATAGGTGCAGCGGCGCTGGGAACGGATGACACTGCGCTCGATGCGCACGGCCTGGCGCTGGCCCTTGGCATCGAAGGTCATGCGCACGGACCAAGCCAGGCGCTCGCGCTTCTCCACCAGGGAACAGAGCCCGTTGGAGAGGCTCTCGGGCAACATGGGCACCACTTGGTCCGGCAGGTAGACGGACGTGGCCCGGGCCAGGGCCTCATCATCCAGGGACGTGCCCGGACGAACATAATGGGAGACATCGGCGATGTGCACGCCGACTTCGACGGCATCCTCGTCGAGGGCCGTAATGCTGACGGCATCATCAAAGTCGCGGGCATCCTCGCCATCGATGGTGAAGAGCGGCTGCTGCGTGAGATCGACGCGCCCGGCGTGCTCTTCCGCCGCCGGATCCGGAGGCAATGCGGAGACCTCGTCGGTCACATCCGTTGGGAAGACGGTGCGCACGCGGAAGGAATGCAAGAGCTCCATTTCCTCGGACTCCGTATCGCCGTAGGCCGGATTGGCCCAGGGAGCCAGTTCCATGGGGCCGAAGCCCGCGGCGCGCCCGTCCACCCGCAGGCGGACGCGGTCCTCGCCGCCCAAGGGGACCTCCTCGGTACTGCTCAACTCGCGTTCCCCGTCATCCTCGGAGGACAGACTCCAGCCGCGCCCGGCGTCCGCCGGTTCGGCCTGTTCCTCGCCGCCTAGGGAACGCTTGAGATCAGCAAAGCTGCCGAAGCTGGCCCCGGCCGCCTTGTCCCCAGCTTTCTTCTTGTCGCCCATGTCGTGGCTATGTCCGTTTGGTGTGCGTGCTCATGAGTAATGCGGGCTACCGGCGCCTATTGCACGAAGTTCACCGAGCGAAAACGCGCCGGGGCAGCCCCGTGGCTCATCTCCGCCACTTGCATGGGATTGCCCTTGCCGCAGTTGGGCACGCCCCACAACTGCCAATGGTCAGCGTCGCAGATGGCGTCACACCGATTCCAGAACTCGGGCGTGGTGTCCTGGTAGGTGGGGCTGCGCAACATACGGCCCAGTTTGCCATTCTTGATCTCCCAACCGATCTCCGTGGTGAACTGGAAGTTCAGGCGCCGCTGGTCGATGGACCACATGCGCACGGTGTCACACAGAACGCCGTCTTCCGTGTCCGCAATCAAATCATCCAAGCGCCAGTCGCCGGGCATCAAGGACAGGTTGGTAATGCGAATGATGGGCGGGTTGCCGAAGCCCTCGGCGCGGGCCGTGGCGCGGCTGCGTTCCTCGCCGATGCGCGCCGCCCACTCGCGGCTGGTGTGATAGCCGGTAAAGATCCCGTCCTTGACCACATGCCAACTGCCGGACGGCACACATTCATCATCAAAGCCGCGCGTGTCCAGTCCACCGGGCACGGTGGAATCAGCCACCAGGTTGACCAGGTCCGAACCGTAGCGGAAGGTCCCAAGTTTGTCCGTGGTGGCGAAGGACGATCCGGCCAGGTCGACCTCGTGGCCGAAGACGCGGTCCAACTCGTTGGGGTGTCCCACCGACTCGTGAATCTGCAACATGAGCTGGTTGCCCATCAGGATCAGATCGCGCTGGCCGGCGGGGCAAGCTGGCGCTGAACACAGGGCCACGGACTCGTCGCGCATGCGTTCCCCGTGGGCGGCCAGGTCGAGGCCGGTGATGTGTTCCCAGCCCGCAGACTTGTAGTTGCCCCCGAAGGAGGCCGGCCAAGAGCGCCTTTCCACGTGGCCGTGGGCGGCGGCGGTGGTGGCGATCCCCGCGCCGCTGCGCAGCAGCACCTGATGCTGGCGCGCCCCCTCGCTAGAGGCTTGCCACTGCTGCTCGCGCCGCAGCCCCAGCCCGGCCTCGCGGCTGACGGTTTCCTGCGCCCCGACCATGGAAGCCTCGGCTTCCTGGAGGAGCGCGAGCTTGTCCGTCAATGAGACCTCAAAGGGATTGATTTCAAAGGGCGTGGCGTATTCCCCCACCGTGCCCTCCGCCGGGCCCAGCTGCACTCCTCGCACCTGGGCGCTGCCCACGGCGCGGGCCAGTTCCACGGCGCGCGCGGCCACCGCCGGCGCCTGTTCGCGGGCCGCCGCCAGGCCCGCTCCCTCCGCCAGGGGCAGGGCGGCAAAACCCCAGGAGCCATCCACCAGGACGCGCACGCCCAAGCCGAACTCCTCGGCGGCCTCGGCACAAACCACATTCCCGTTGCGCAGGGCCAGGTCCTCGCTCACCAGGCGCACGAGGCGCGCGTCGGCGTACTGGGCGCCGGCTTGCTCAGCGGCTTGCACGGCCTTTATGCAGGTGTCCATCACAACTAGAAATCCGTGGTTGAAGTGAAGCGGAAGCCCTCGACTCGCAGGGCGGGCGTGAGAAGTTCGCCGTCGAAGAGCGCCCCGCAGGCGGCGGCCTCGTCCCCCACGGCGCTGACATTGGCGAGGATGCGCACCAGGCTGTCGGTGAAGCGCAGGTTCTTGACGGGCCCGCACACTTCTCCGTCCTCTATCAAGAATGTGCCGTTGCGCGTCATGCCGGTCAGGGTCAGGTCGCGGGGCTCGATCATGTTCGTGTAGTGGAACTGGGTCACGAGCAGGCCGCGTTTGACGCCGGCCAAAAGATCCGCCCGCGAGGCCTGGCCGCAGGCCAAGATCAGGTTCTGGGGCAGGGGGCCGTGGGGATCCGGTTGGCCGATGCCGTGGCCGGTGTTCTCGCGCCCCAAGCGGGCGGCCCACAGGGCATCGGTGACCGGTTCGCGCAACACGCCCTCCTCCACCAGGGCCACGCGGTGGCGTGGGTTGCCCTCGCCGTCGAATGGCAGACCTCCGTGACGTCGGTCAGCCGCGTCATCTGAAATCGAGATCAAGGGCGAGAAGGCGCGTTCGCCGATCCGTCCGCAGAGCATGGATGACTCCTCGGCCACCTCGCGCGCGCCAAAGCCGCAATAGGATGCGAACAGCAGCAGGGAGGCGACGGCGGCGGGTTCCAGTACCACGGTGTACTCTCCGGCGGCAATGGACTGCGGCTCGCGGTTCTGGCGGGCCTTGGCCAGGGCGCGCTCCACTACAGATATGCCGTCAGCCGGACCGTCAGCTGGACCGGCGCCCGCCGGAGCCAAATCAGTCAGCGAGCCCCGGATGTCCTCGGCCCAACCGGAACCCCCTTGGGCATGGCTGGCGGTCAAGGCCATGGCGGCGCGCCCGCGCGCGGCAAATACGCCACGGCCCACGGAGTTGGCCAGGGCCGTGCCGAGCGCCGTGAGCTGCACCAGGCCCGCCGGAGCCAGGCTCTCTGCTGCGCAGCCGTCCAGGGCATAGCGCACCAAGCGGGTCGTGGCCGCGATCCTGTCCGCCGCACTCTGGTCGAGCATGGCGGTGACGCCCGGGGGGATCGCTTGGGGCCCGCAGGAGTCGGCCGCGAGGCCCGGGGCGTCAGCGGTCACGGGACTGACCCGCGCCAGGGCCACGGCGCGTTCCACGGCGCGCGCCGTGTCCGCCTCGGCCGTGGAACTGGAGGTGGCGCGCGCTTCGCGAAAACCCGGCCCGCCGCCCTGGGGTGCGAGGCGCGCGCGCACGGCGATATGGAGGTCCGAGCGGTCGGCGGATTGGGTCGGCCCTGAATCGGCGAAGCGCACATAGGCGTCCTCCGTGCGCTGCACCGTGACCTCGGTCTCATCCGCCGGGCTGGCGGCCACGATCTTCTGGGCCAGCTCCAACAGGGCCGCACCGTCGCGGCAATCGGGTAGGGAACTGCTCATCGCACAACGAAGTTAACGAGTTTTCCGGGGACTGTGATGACACGTACAACTTCCCGCTCCGCCAATTGTTCGGCCACGGCCTCGCGGGCCAGCGCTTCCAACTGCTCCCGGTCAGCATCCACCGGCGCCCGGGTTTTGCCGCGCACCTTGCCGAGCACCTGGACGATCAGTTCAAAGTCATCCTGCACCAGATAGGCCGCATCGGCCTGTGGCCAGGGGGCGCGCAAAATGCCGGAAGTGTGCCCCAACCTGCTGTACAGTTCCTCGCAGATGTGTGGGGCGAAGGGAGCCAGGGCGCACAGGAAACGCTCGGCCTGGGAGCGGTCAAAGTGCGTCATGCGCGGCGTCGCGTCATTGACGAAAGACATCAGGGCGGCGATGGCCGTGTTGAAGTTGAAGCCCTTGAAGGAGTCTTCCACCCTGACCAGAGCGGCGTTCAGGGACCGTTCCAACTCGAGCCCGGGACCGGCGGGTGGGCTAGCTTCAACCAGTAGCTGGGGGCGGATCTCCTCGCTGCCATCAGGGGCGACGAACAGGCGCCAGACGCGGTCCAGGAAGCGGCGGCAGCCCGGTACATCCCGCGGATTCCAGGGCTTTGAATCCGCCAGGGGTCCCATGAACAGCTCGTACAGCCGGAAGGTGTCGACGCCGAACTCCCCGCAGACCTCGTCGGGGTTGACCACATTCTTCAGGGACTTGCTCATCTTGGCCACCACCTGCTTCAGGCGCTGGCCATCGGCGGTGGAAACGGTCTCGCCAGCGCGCTCCTCGACCTCGTCGCTGGGGACCAACCGCCCGCTGGCGTCCTTGTAGGCAAAGGCTGTCATCATGCCCTGGTTGAACAGGCGCCCGAAGGGCTCCGCCCAATCGACAACGCCGGCGTCCAGCAGCACTTTGTGCCAGAAACGCGCATAGAGCAGGTGCAGCACCGCGTGTTCCGTGCCGCCCACATACAGGTCGACCTGCCCCCAGTAGTCCGCGGCGGCGGCGCTGAAGGGCGCCTGCTCGTTAGTCGGATCCATGAAGCGCAGGTAGTACCAACAGGAACCCGCCCAACCGGGCATGGTGTCAGTGTCCCGGCGCACGGGCGCGCCGCTTTCGGGGTCAACCGTCGCGACCCAATCCGCGGCGCGGGCCAGGGGCGCGCTGCCATCTTCCGCCGGCCGAAAATCATCCATGTCCGGCAGCAGTACCGGCAGGCCCTCGTCCGGCACCCGCAGGCAACTACCGTCTTCCCGGTGCAACACGGGGAACGGTTCGCCCCAGTAGCGTTGGCGCGAAAAGAGCCAATCCCGTAGACGCCAAGTGGTCTTGGCCTGCCCCAGGCCGCGTTCCNGGAGCAGCGCAATAGCCTTGGCCTTGGCCTGCGNCGTGGGCAANCCGTCCCAGGCCGGGGAGTTGACCGCCAGGCCTTCNCCCGCGAAGCACACGCCTTGCGCCAGGCCGTCGCNNCCGGCCGGCGGCTGCACCACCTCTACTACNTCCAAGCCGTGGGCCTGGGCGAATTCGAAGTCCCGCTGATCGTGGCCGGGCACGGCCATGATGGCNCCGGTGCCGTAGCCCATGAGCACATAGTCAGCAATCCAGATCGGGACCTTGGCCGCCGGATCATCGGCGTCGCGCACGGGGTTGATGGCGTAGGCACCGGTGAATACGCCGCTCTTGTCCTTGGCCAAATCCGTGCGCTCCAGGTCACTCTTCTTGGCCGCGGCGCGCACGTATTCTTCCACGCTTTCCCGTTGCTGCGCGCCGGTAATGCTCCGCACCAGGGGATGCTCCGGGGCCAGGACCATGAAGGTCGCGCCGTACAGGGTGTCCGGGCGCGTGGTGAAGACGCGCAGTTCCCCCGCGCCATCGACGCCATCGGCGCCATCGACGCCGAACGCAACCTCGGCTCCGTCGGAACGGCCGATCCACTCGCGCTGCATGGCCTTGACCGACTCCGGCCAATCGAGCTCGTCGAGATCATCCAAGAGGCGCTCGGCGTAGTCGGTGATCTTCAGCATCCACTGCTTGAGTGGCCGTCGTTCACAGGGGTGATCGCCGCGTTCGGAGCGGCCGTCAATGACCTCTTCGTTGGCCAAGACGGTCTTGAGTTCCTCGCACCACCAGACCGGAACTTCCGCCTGGTAGGCCAGGCCGGCGTCGAACAAGCGCCCGAAGATCCATTGTGTCCAGCGGTAGTAAGCGGGATCACTGGTGGAGAACTCCCGCTGCCAGTCATAGGAGAGGCCGATCATGCGCAGTTGGCGCCGGTAGTTGGCCACATTCTCTGCGGTGGTTTCCCGCGGGTGCTTGCCTGTTTGAATGGCGTACTGCTCGGCCGGCAGGCCGAAGGCATCGAAGCCCATGGGATGCAGCACATTGAAGCCCTCCATGCGCTTGCGGCGGGCCACCACGTCGCTGCCGATATAACCCAGGGGGTGGCCCACATGGAGCCCGGCCCCGGAGGGATAGGGAAACATGTCGAGGATGTAGTACTTGGGCTGCTGCGGGTCGAACCCCGGATCACCGGGGTTCAGGGCCCGGAAGGCCCCCTGTGACTCCCAAGTCGCCTGCCAGCGGGCCTCGATTGCGGCGGGTGAGTAGGACTGCTTATTAATAGTGGTTTCCATGGCTGATCGGGTACCCGCCAACATACGGTTCTGGGCAGCGCCACGAAACGCCCACCGCCGCAGCTTTGGCGTTAAGCGTGCTCTGCTCCAGATTGCCCTGCCCCAGAATGAACGAGACCAGACAATCCCCCACTCTGCCGTTGACGGATGCGCCACCTCCTTGGCATTCTCTGCGCCCCACGTATCACCGGCTCCGGGGTGGCTGACCACCATAGGAGTCGGATTGGGGGATTAGCTCAGTTGGTAGAGCGCTTGAATGGCATTCAAGAGGTCAGGGGTTCGACTCCCCTATCCTCCACCAGTTACCTTGGCCGCCGCCGGAAACGCCCTGCGCGTCACCGTTCGGCGGCCATTTTTCTTGGGCCAGGGCCCCACCGGGCAGTAGGCTCACGCGCTCCACACCCGCCCGCCCACCGCTTCTGCCCATGACCGATCTAGCTCACCCCGACCGACTGGCCAAGGTCGCCGCCATCCGCGCCGATGGCCGGGATCCCTATCCCGCACGCGGCGTCAAGGGCGAGCCCGTGGCCGAACTGCGCGCCGCCGCCGGATCGGCCGCTGAGCCCGGCGCGCGGGTGGGCTCCACCGTCACCGCCACCGGGCGCCTCTTGGGTCTGCGGGACTTCGGCAAGCTGATTTTCGCCCCCCTGGCTGATCGCAGCGGCCGCCTCCAAGTCGGCCTGCAGAAAAACCGGTTGCCTGACTGGTGGCCCCGGCGCAAGGAACTCGACGGCGGCGACCTGGTGGCGATCACCGGGGAACTGGGCCACACCCAGAAGGGCGAGCCCACCATCTGGGCCACCTCCGTGCAACTGCTGGCCAAGGCCGTGGCGCCGCCGCCGGAGAAATGGCACGGCCTGACCGACAAGGAAGCGCGCTACCGCCGTCGTTATGTGGACCTGTGGGCCTCCGATGGCGTGCAGGGGGTTTTCATCAAGCGCAGCGCCGTGCTCTCTGGCATCCGGCGCTTCCTGGAAGATCAGGGCTACATCGAGGTGGAGACGCCTACGCTGCACCCCATCGTCGGCGGCGCCACCGCGCGCCCCTTCGTCACCCACCACAACGCCCTGGGGTCTGACCTGTACCTGCGCATCGCCCCGGAACTGTATCTCAAGCGTCTGATCGTCGGCGGCTTGGAGCGCGTCTTTGAGGTGGCCCGCAACTTCCGCAATGAGGGCGTCAGCCAACGCCACAATCCGGAGTTCACCATGCTCGAACTCTACGAAGCCCAGGCTGACTACCGACGCATGATGGAACTCTGCGAGCAGCTGATCGAAGGCCTGGCCCAAACCGTCAACGGTGGCACCACCGTCGAGTACCGGGGCGACACCTATGACTTGTCCGCACCCTTCAAGCGCCAGCGTTACCCGGATTTGTTCCAGGAGCACAACGGCTGCGCCTTCGATGACGAGCCCGCGGTGCGGGCCCGCGCGACGGAACTCGGCATCAAGGAAGTGGACGGCTTCTGGAAGCTCTCCAACGATGTCTTCGAGGAAACCGTGGAGGATTCCCTGCGCGGGCCGATTTTCGTCACGGACTATCCGGTTCAGATTTGCCCCCTGACCAAGACCAGCCCCGAAGACGAGCGCCTGGCGGAGCGCTTCGAACTCTTCATCGGTGGCATGGAACTGGCCAACGCCTTCACGGAGCTCAACGACCCCGCCGAACAGGAACGACGCTTCGCTGAACAGGTCGCCCTCAAGGATCCCGAAACCCCCGGCGAAGTGGACTACGACTATGTCCAGGCCCTGGAATACGGCATGCCCCCCACCGGCGGCCTGGGTCTGGGCATCGACCGTTTGGTGATGGTCTTGACCGGCCAGGACTCCATTCGCGATGTGCTGCTCTTCCCCGCCATGCGCAGCCTACCCGGCGCCGAGCAGGAGCTGGAGGAAAACGAAGCCGCACCAGAAGAGGCCGTCCAGGGCTGATCCATGTACCGCTCGTTTTTGGCTCGCCGCTACATCCGTGCCAGGCGCACCAACCTGATTGGCATAATAGGCATCTTCGTGGCCGTCTCCTCGCTGATTCTGATTCTCTCGATCATGTCGGGATTTCTGGAGGAGAGCCGCAACACCATGCGCGGCAGCCTCTCGGATCTGATTATTGAGCCCGCCAGCATGTGGCTCGAAGACGGCGAGGATCCGCGCTCGCCCCAGGAACTGTTGAACGCCGTGCGCTCGGACCAGCGCGTCTCCGGGGCCTGCGCCCAGCTCGTCTGGTATGGCCTGCTGATGCAGACCGGCGCGGGGGCGGCCCGCAGCAACGCCATCTTGGCCGACGCCCAGGCCGGGTCCCTGGCCATGGTGCAGCTGGTGGGGATCGATGTGGCGGACGAGGAAACCACCACGGAGTTCCGCCTTTCCCTGGAACGGCCGCCGACGCCTGATCTCGTGGGGCGCGTGCAGCCCGTGGAGAATGTGGCCGAGCCCTTTGCCCGACCGAGCAGCTATCAGCCCAGCGGACGCCCACGTCCGACGGTCATCATTGGCCAACGCAAGGCCGCCGTCTGGGGTCTCAACATCGGCAGCGAAATCGACATCGCCACGGC
>NYXZ01000024.1 GCA_002686595.1 Planctomycetota bacterium
CCCCCCAGCCCCCCCCAAGGGGGGGGAGTTCGCTTGCTCGCTATCTTCTCCTTCTCCAGCCCCGCCTAGGTGGGGGGAGTTCGCTTGCTTGCTATCTTCCCCCCCCCCAGCCCCCCCCAAGGGGGGGGAGTTAACTTGTTCGCTATCTTTCGTCCCACCTTCCCCCCGTCCACCACTCGTCCGTTCCCCGCCACGGTCTCGGTCGCCTGGGTGCTCCCCATGGTTGTGCTCCTCTTCTGGCAACTCCCGCGCCTGTTGCCCGTCGCTCACCAACTCCCCCCCCTTGGGGGGGGCTGGGGGGGGGGAACTACCAACCTCCCCATCCCCACAAGCCACCAAACCAAACCAAACCAAAACCCCACACCAACCCCCACGACCAAAACCAAAACCCCAGACCCAAGCCCCCTTCACCATCAAGGCAACCGATGAGCCCATTCCACCCAGGGCTCCGCTTCCTCACCCATATTCACACCGGCCAAACGCGCCAACTCCCGCAGGAGACTCACACGCAGGCCCCCTTCCGCCCGTCCCAGGGCGGCAGCCAGGGCGCGGGCCACCTTCCCCTTATAATGGTTATCACCACGCCCGAGACTCCCCAGGGCTCGAGCCGCGGCGCTCGCGGGCAACTGAACATCATCGGACAGGCGGGCGATCAAATCATCCAGCGAGGCCGTATCTCCGGCGGTGGCCAGCAGCAGGGCGCACTGGGCGCGCACGCCCGGGTGCTCATCGGCTAACCCCAGGCGCGCGCTCGCCAGAGCCACGGCGGGATCGGAACCGTTGTTCACGCAATGCAGGAGCGCATAGGCGGCGTTATGGCGCGTGGTTGGATCGGTCGCTTCGCGCAGTAGGAGGGCGGCGCCGCCCAGGGGCGTGTCACTCTGACCCAAGAGCGCCAGGCCCAGGAGGGCATTGTTGACCACCGCCGGATGGACATCCTCCAGAGCCGCCAAGAGGGGCGAGAGGACGGCGCGATCACGGCTGAAACCCAGGGCCATGGCGGACACGATGCGGTTGGCCGGCGGACCGGTTTCCAACTGAATGACAAGCTCGTCCAGGTAGAGATGGACGCGCCGCATGATGTCCTTTTCCAGCAGGCTGGCCTGGTTGCGCTGCTCTCCCGTGCGCGCGGTGAGGATCAGCTTGTTCCAGTCTTCCATGGATAGATCGAGTTCCAGGAGAACTGTTCCGATGGGGTCCCGCTGGCGGCGGTTGGCGGCCGGGTCGTAGGGCTCCACCAGCGGAATGAGATCCGCTTCGCTCGGAGTGCTGCCGGACGTGGAGGAGCAGGCGCCGGTCAAGGCCAGGCACAGGGCTAGGATGGAAGGCCGGGTGGCGGTCGAGCGCTGGGCCCTGGGGCGTGTGAATCTCATGGTCGGTGAGACGCGCGGCAGGCTCCTGCCTTCCCGCCCAGTCGGAGTTGGCCCAGGTTGCCGGGTATCTCTTGGGGGGGGCGCGTCCCGGGCAGGTTACAATGATGGTTGGCCCCGGCGGAAGTGGGCCCTCTAGCCCATGCCCATCGATATTCTGGAAACCATGGCCCGCCAGGGCTTCGAGGAGATAATAGCCCTCCACGACCGTGCTTCTGGCCTGCGGGGTTTCCTGGGGATTCACGATACCAGCGCCGGCCCGGCCTTTGGCGGCATTCGGCGCTGGAGCTATCGGGACGATGGCGAGGCCCTGCGGGACTGTCTGCGCCTCTCCCGGGCCATGACCCGCAAGTTGGCCTGCGCAGATTTGGCCGCCGGCGGAGGCAAAGTTGTCATGCTCAGCCGCCGGGAGCTCGATTTGGAAGCCTCATATCGGTTCTTGGGGCGTGTTGTGGAGCGCCTTGGGGGACGCTTCCGCGTGGGCCCGGATGTGGGCACCGGTGACCGTGAGATGTCCTGGGTGGCCGAGGAGTCAGGTTACGCGGCGGCCCCCGGCCCCGAGGGGCCCGGCCAGTTGCCCGAATGCACGGCCCGGGGTGTTTTTGATTCCATGGCCACGGTTTTGCGCCATTTGGATGGAGAGACGGATTGGCCGGCGCGCAGCGTGGTGATCCAGGGATTGGGGGACGTGGGTAGCCGCTTGGCGGCGCTCTTGGTGGAAGCGGGAGCGCGGGTGCGAGCCACGGAGATCAACGCGGAACGCGCCGAGGCCTTGGCCCAGGAGGGCCTCGAACTGCTGGCCCCGGGGCAGGACATCGACGCCCCCTGCGACATCTTCGCCCCCTGTGCCATGGGCGGCATCCTGCATGACTTGACTGTCTCGCGCCTGGCCTGTCGGGCCGTCGTCGGCAGCGCCAACAACATCTTGGCGCGCTCCGAGCACGGCCGCGTTTTGGCGGAGCGCGGCATCCTCTTCGCGCCGGACATGTTGACCACCTCCGGAGCGGTCATCCGCGGCGCCCTCTTCATGCTGGAGAACCGCCGGGAAACGCCAGAGGCCATCGGCGAGCGCATTGCCGCAAACCTGCGCCAGGTCCTCGATCTGTCCGCCGCCGAGGGTGTGCCCCCGGAGGAAGTCGCCATCCTGCTGGCGGATCAACGCCTGGCGGAACGACGAGCCTAGGGCCAGGGCTACGCCAGCGAAGGACGGCGGTATTAGCGGCCCAGCGGCCCAGCCGTCAATGTAGCGGTCCAGGCCCCATGGCCCATGGGCGCCGGCGATCTTCGGCGCGTGATATTCAGGCACTCCAAATCCTGTTGCGCGGCCAGCAGGCTTCATTCCACCCGGCGTTCAGCGCCTGAGCATCCGCCGCAGGCCCCTGGCCTGCTTGCAGAGGGGCCGGGCCAGGCCAAAAATACTGCTAGACTCGCCCCGGTGCATGGAGGATGCTGAGGCCTGCGGAGGACTGTCCTCCGCAACTTTCATAAACCCATCAGTTTCCTAATCCCATGCGACTAATCCTGCTCTCAGCCCTTTCCCTTGCTGTCCTACTTCCCACCACGCAGGCCCAAGGCTTCCGCTACACCTACTTGGAGGCGGGCTTTGGCACCCATGATGTGGATGGTTTAGATGACAGTGGCGATGTCCTCGGCTTTGGTGCCTCCGTCGGTCTCGGAGATGCCCTCTTCCTGACCGCCAACTCGAACACGAGCACGTTTGATACAGGCATACTCGGCGACATGGATGTGACGCACACCAGTCTCGGCTTGGGGTTCCATACGGCCATTGGCGATGGCACCGATCTGGTCATCCAGGCGGAGATCGTAAACATGGAGGTCGAACTCTTGGGAGTCAGCGCCGATGATGATGGCATTGCCTTTGGAGGTGGCTTGCGCATCGGCATCTCTGACTCAATCGAGTTGGACATCGGCTACACCCAGGTGGAGTACGACGACAGCGGCAGCGACTCGGTCGTTGATGCGGGGGCGCGCTTCAACCTAGGTGAGAGCCTTTCCATAGGAGTGGCTGCAGAGTTTTGGGACGAGGGCGGGGAGGATGTCCTGATGGGTTCCCTGCGCTGGTACCTGTAGGCCCACGACAATTCACCGAGACCGGGCCAGCGCCCGCGCCAGCTGCGCCCGGTCTCGACCAACGCCCCATGTTCCTCTCACCCACCTCCGTTCCGGCCCTGTTGGCCCTGGTTTTTTTTGTGCCGGGCATGTCAGAAGGGAGGATGGATTTTGAGCCGGACGTCCAGGCCACGGCACCTGATCAGCCTCTCCAGGCCCCGCTTATATTCCAGCGCTTCGAAGGCGTGCTGCCCATCACCGTGCCGCGCCGGGAGGAGCTGCGCTTCGGTGTGTATCTACACCTCGGCCCCCTGGGTGATCCCATGGCCGGGGAGTTTGTGATGGGCTCGGGTAGCGAGCCTTTTCTGCGTGGGCTACCCCTGCCGGGGAGTTCCCTGGCAGCGGACGAGCGCTTGGAGTCAGGCTGGGTTCACACACGCGTCACGGGTTCGGCTCTCGGTTACAAGCTCGATCACAACATCGATGTGCGCTTGCTGCCCCAGGCCTGGCCGGCGCTCATTTATACCGATACCCAACGTGGATCCGAGAATCGCCGGCGCGAGTTGCGCCTGGGACAGATTGCTGGCAAGCACATTGCCCGCTACCGGCGCGATCACCATTGCGGCGGTTGCGAGCGGGCGGAGCACCTGGTGAAGGGGCTTCTGCTCAGTCGTAGGGAACACCATTGCGAAGATTGTGATCGGTTGGAGCACCGCGTCTGGCGAGCGGAAAGCGAAAGGGAGATTCCGCCCGGAGCCATCGACATGTTGAGTGCGATCTACATGGCGCGCTCCATGCGCGCAGTTGAGCTAGAGGCGGCCTCCTTCGCGGTCCTCGACAAGCTCGAACTCTGGAATACGACGATTTCCATGGGGGAACGGCGTGTGCTGGAGTTGCCTGCCGGGCGCTTTGCCTGCCGCAAGATGGTGATGGAGACGAGCAGCGCCGATGAAGGCGAAGGCGCCTTCTCGGGCCTCTTTGGCATCCACGGGGAAATCGATGTTTGGGTCCACGATCCCAGCGGCGTGCCGGTGCGTATTGCAGGTGCCGTGCCCCTCGGTCCCTTTGATCTCAAGGTGACCATCGATCTGCGCTCCTACAGTGGCACACCTGCTGACTTCGCGCCCCTGGCTGACTGAGGCCCCTTGTCAGTCAGCTACGGTGGCTGATTGGGGGCCTGCGCCCAGCCGGAAAACGGTGCCGGGTTCGAGGTGACCGCGCTTTACATAGGCCAGGACCGCGCCGCAGTCGTGGGCGAATGAATAGGCCCAAGTCGTGACCACTCCCAGGTCGCGCCAGGTCTCGGGTCCGTCGGCTTCGCGGCCCGCAGCCACGCTGCGGAACAAGCGCGTGCCCGCGGGAACCGGTTCGTCGCAATCACAGGTGAGTGTGGTCAAGCGTTTGTTGAGGCCTTCATAGGCATCGATCTTGGCCACCACTTCCTGACCCGTGTAGCAGCCCTTGGCCAGGGAGAAGGCCTCCTCTAGCCGGGCTTCCTGGGGATAGATTGCGTCGCTGATGTCCAGGCCCCAGCGGCCGCGGCCGGCTTCCACGCGCAGGCTCTCGCGGGCGATGAAGCCAGCCGGGCGCGCGCCGCATTCCACCAGGCGCTGCCACAGGGAGCCCACGGCTTGCTGCTCGCCGGCCAGGCGGAAACCACTTTGGCCCGCGACCGTCAGGCGTGTGATTGTGAGTGGGCCCGGCAAACTGGGCAGGTCTGACAACTCGCTGAATGCGTGGGGTTCCCCGGGCAGGTCCGGGGAGTCTGGGCCGAGCAGGCGTTCCAAAACAGAGGCGGCCTGCGGTCCGCACAATTCCAAGGGTACATGTGTCAGGCTGATGTCTTCCAGCGTCACATCTTCCGTGAAGATGTAGCGCTCCAGGAGTTCCAGCAAGGTGGCGGCGCTGCCGGGAGCACCGGAGAGTTGGTAGGTGTGTTCGTCGATAACGGCCAGGTCGAGGTCCGCCAGGACCTTGCCGGTGGCGGATAGGAGCAGCGTGCGGTTGCCCTGGCCCGGGCCCAGGCCGCTGACGCGGTTGGCCAAGAGACGTTGGAGGAAACCGCCGGCATCGGCTCCCCGGACCAGGATGGCGTCACGATCCGTGACTTCGAACAGGGCCGCGTCTTCGCGGGCCGCTGCGTACTCCGCGGGCACATCGGAAAACGCCAGGCAGAGGGCCGGCGTGGACTGGGCGAGTTGCGCTCCGGCGGCGCTGAGATGGGGAAGCAGGGCGGGGGAGGGCATGGCTGGGTAGGATACTGGGTAGGGGGCGCAACGGGCTCTCTGGTGTTCACGACTTGACAGCGCCTAGCTGGCACCGAGACTGTCTGCCCCTCTGGCCCATGATCCCCAGCTCCACAACCCCCTTCTCCGCCTCGACGCCGGCCCGTTCCCCGTGGACCATCTGGATCAGGCTCCGGGCGGGGGCCGCCCTCCTTCCACTCCTGGCTCTTTGGGCTTGCAATGATTCCAGCAACTGGTCCCCGGAGATCTATGGCCTGAGCGAAGAATCCCACCTCTCTCTGCAGGAGGCCTCGGTCGCTGCCGAGGAGGTCCGAATCGTGGAGCAGCTACTCGCCGAGTTGTTTGGCACGCCGCGGTCACCGGCCTACCGCCACCTGGATGACCCCGCCATGGCGGCGGATCTCACCGGCGGCCTGGCGGCTCTGGACCAGGAGGGGCGGATGCTCTTGTTGGAGGAGAACGAGTTGCGTTTCGAAGGGCTGCTGGAGTTCGTGGACGCGGGCGAACTGAAAGCCATGGTCATCTCGCCTTCCTATCCGGAACTCTGGCGACGGTGGGAGGTGTTCATGGCGGAGACCGGCGGCGTTGACACCCAGGAGAACATCGATCGGGCCGAGGCCCTGATCCTGGAGGATTACCCGACGCTGGCTCAGTCAGCGCGCAAGTTTCAGGCCCTTTGCCTGCACTGCCACGGCATCTCCGGTGCCGGAGATGGTCCCACTTCTGAGTTCCTGAATCCAAGGCCGCGCAACTACCACTTTGGTGTGTTCAAACGCATTTCCGTTGAACGCAACACGCGCCCCCTGCGCAGCGACTTGCGCAAGATCCTGCTCCAGGGCATTCACGGCACGGCCATGCCGTCCTTCGCGCGCCTGTCGCGGGCGGGGCTCGAAGGGTTGGTGGATTACGTGCGCTTCCTGTCCTTGCGGGGGGAGACCGAACGCATGTTGGTGGCCAGCCTGTTGGTGGGGGAGAGCCTGGACTTGGCGCAGGCGGCGGAGTTGCGGTCTCTGGCCTGGAGTCGTTGGAACACGGCGCCAGAGCGGGTCGTGCGATCAGCCAGCCCGGAACCGCCGCCGGTCAGCGCGGACAGCCTCGCCCGGGGACGGGAGCTTTTTCTGGATCCAGAGGGCGGCAATTGCGCCAGTTGTCACGGTGACACGGGGTGCGGGGATGGTGCCAGTGCTTTTGAACTGGACGAGGATGGCGAACTCGCGCCGGCCCTGCGGGATGAGTGGGGGCGCACAATTCTGGCCCGCGACCTGACGGAGGATCTGTTCCGCTTTGGCGGCGAGCCCCTGGATGTGTATCGGAGGATCAGGACGGGGATCAGTGGTGGGCCTATGCCAGGAATCGGGCCAGGAATCGGGCCGGGAACAGGGCCAGGAGTTGAGCTGGGAATGGACCAGGGCGCTGAATCCGGAGCTTCGGGCCAACTGTCTGAGGAGGACATCTGGGCCCTGGTGCACTTTGTGGGTTCCCTGGGCGAGAACTGAAAGCGATGGCAGAGGAAGCGGCCTTGTCAGGACCGTTCCAGCTTCCCAGCCGCTATCCTACGCGGCCCATGACCCTCTCCCCGATCAGACCGACGGCAGCGGCGAAACCGAATAGGCCCGTGGAATCGGCGGCGGCAGAGGTGGCGGGCGCCGTTTCTAACTGGCCCTTTCAGTTGGCCCGGGCCACGGCCGTGGCCACGGTGCTCCTGATTCTCTTCGGGGGTAGCGTCACCACCATGGGAGCGGGCATGGCGGTGGACGGCTGGTGGGATGCGGAGGGGCATTTCCTGCCGTTCTTTCCCTTGGACAAGTGGTTCAGGGACCTGGGCACCTTCGTCGAACACAGCCACCGGCAGGTGGGCATCCTGGTGGGGCTGCTGGCCATCGCCACGGTCCTAGCCACCTGGCGGTTGGATCGCCGTGCCAGTTCAAACCGCTGGGCCCTGGCGGCTCTTGTGGCCATCGTGGCCCAGGGCACCCTGGGGGGCGTGCGGGTGCTGGAAAACAGCGAGGACTACGCCTTCATTCACGGCGCCTTCGCCCAGGCGGTCTTCGCCCTCTTGGCCTCGACGGCGCGCGTGCTCTCCCCGCGTTGGGAAACCCTGCGGAGCAGAACGGGCCTGCCTGCGCGGCGCCTGGTCACCGGGGTGGCCATCATGGTTTACATCCAGGTTGTGCTGGGTTGTTGGTATCGCCACGGCTTGCGTCCCATGCCCATCGGCGACCTGCGCCTGCGCCTCTATGTCCATGTGGGTCTGGCGGTCGTGGTCCTTTGCACGCTGCTCTGGTTGGGACGCCGTCTCAGCGGCGCAGGCCTGGTGCGAGAGGGGCGGCGGTTGATGATCCTGGTGTTGGTTCAAGTTGGCCTGGGGCTCGGCGCCTGGGGACATTGGGAACCGGAGGCCGTGGGGCTGACGGAGGGCACGCTGACCGTGCTGCATGTGTTGGGCGGCGCCCTGTTGTTGGCTGAGATCGTGGGCTTGGCATTGAGAACGGCGCCGGCCGGGGAGAGCCCGGACGCGGATGGTGGCGCTCCGGCGACGGAGACGGTGACATGAGCACAACTCCCACGACGCCCACTACTGCGCGCAGCTCCCCGGCGGACAGTTCCCTGCTAGGTGACTTGGCGGTGTTGCTGCGGCCCAAGATCGCGGGCTTCGTGCTGGTCTCCGCTTTCGTTGGAGCGGCCCTGGGTCTGGGCCCTGACACGGGGCAGGGCAGCGTCGCCATCCTGCAGTGCCTCGAAATCGCCTTATGGGTGACCCTCACCGCCGGGGCCTCGAGCGTCTTCAACCAAGTGCTGGAGCGCGAGGTTGATGGTGACATGGTGCGCACCCGCTTGCGCCCGCTGCCCTCCGGCCGCCTCAGCCCGCGCGCCGCCTTGAGTTTTGGGACTCTGCTATGTCTGGCGGGAGTGTTGGGTCTGGCCCTGCGCATGAACCTCTTGTCCGCGGCCCTGGCCCTGGGGACGACGGCGGTTTATGTCGTCGTCTACACGCCCATGAAGCGTTTGAGCTCGATCAATACGCTGATCGGAGCGCTCCCCGGAGCCATGCCCCCGGTCCTCGGCTACTGTGCCAGCGCCGGCCAAATGGGCCCCTGGGCCTGGATCCTGTTCGCCGTCATCTTCATCTGGCAAGTCCCCCATTTCATGGCCATCGCCTGGCTCTACCGGGGAGATTACGCGGCTGCTGGCATGCGCATGTTGCCGGCCATGGAGGGCACCGAGGGGCTGGCGGGACGCCAGGCAGCCTTGCACGCCCTGGCCCTTCTCCCGATCAGTGTGTTGCCCTACATCCAGGGTCTGGCGGGGGGCGCTTACGCCGTCTGCTCCATGACAATGGCGGCCATTTACCTGGCGGCTTCCCTGCGTTTTGCCCGGGGCGAGGACGAACGGGGCGCGCGCATGTTGCTGCTGGTTTCACTGATATACCTACCCGCGTACCTGGTGCTCTTGCTCTTCGATCCGGGTTGCGCGCCACTGACTTTTCTGGCCACGCAACTGCCATGAGAAAACGGTCACTGTTGGGCGCACTCCTAGCTGCCCTTTCCTTGCTACAGGCTTGTGCCCCGGGCACGGACGGCAGCGGCCGTTTCGATGTGGCCGCCGACTCATCAGAGGTCCTGGGACAAGTGGGAGAGATCAGTCTAATCGAGCGCAGCGGGCGCACAATCAGCACCGCAGACATGCTCGGGCGGCCGGCTGTGATCGGCTTCTTCTTCACAACCTGCACGACTGTCTGTCCGCCTTTTTCGGCAAATATGCGCCGGTTGCAGGACGATTTCGCCGGGACGGATGTGCGCCTGGTTTCGGTCACCGTGGATCCAGAACGTGACACGCCGGAGGTCCTGACTCGGTACGCGGACAGTTACACGGCGGACCCGGATGCTTGGTGGTTTCTGACAGGGGCCGAAGATCAGATCTACTCCTGGATGCGCACCAGCTTTCATCTGGCGGTGGATAGGTTGCCGGACAAGGACGCCGTGCTCGGCATGCAGGTGGCCCATGCCACGCGGCTGGTGGTGATGGATGCCACAGGTGCTATCCGTGGTTACTACGACGGCGATAGCGAAGACGGCCGCGTGCGCGCCCGCAAGCGGGCCCTTTACTTCGCGAGCTCGCCGCGGACTTCTCCCCTGCCCCTGTTGAACGCCAGTCTGAACGGCGCGGCGACGGTCTTGCTGCTGGCGGGTTTCTTGGCGATTAGCGCTCAGCGGAAGCGCCTGCATATCAGCTGCATGATCGGCGCTACTCTGGTCAGCGCAGTTTTCCTGGCGAGCTACACTCTCTACCACTTCACAGTGGTGCCGGAGGTCGGAACCACGCCCTACAACGGCGTCGGCTGGCGCAAGGCCGCCTATCTCGCCCTGCTCTTCAGCCACGTTGTGCTGGCGGCGGTGAACCTGCCCATGATCCTGCGCACGCTGTATTTGGCGAAGGCCGAGCGCTGGGATGCCCATCGCGCCCTGGCCCGCTGGACCTTCCCGGTTTGGCTGTATGTGTCGGTGACTGGAGTGCTCGTCTACCTCGTACTCTATGTGTGGAACCCGGTGGGTGCCTAGGGCCATGGAAAGCGACCAAGAGCGCGCCAGCGATACAGTTCATTGGACCGTGACCCCTGGCTTTTTGGGGGACTGGTTCGTGGCGGCGACAGCGGCCGGCGTCTGCCTTATGTGTTTGGATGTGACCCGCGGGCGCGAGGAGTTGGCCGCCTGGTGCCAGCGCCATGAACCGCGGGCGAGCGTGCGCGAGGGAACGCGGGAGCTAGCTGCTGTGGCGGCGGAACTGGAGGCCTATCGCCGGGGGGAGTTGCGGCGCTTTGAGACACCGCTCGACCTGCGCGGCACGGAGTTTCAGCTGCGTGTGTGGGCTGGATTGTGTGACATTCCCTTTGGCGAGGTCTGGTCCTATAAACAACTGGCGCGGCACATTGGGGCGGATGGCAGCTACCGGGCAGTGGGCGGCGCCAATGGGCGCAACCCGGTCTCCTTGATCGTGCCCTGCCATCGCGTGGTGGCCAGCGGCACCGGCATCGGGGGTTATACCGGCGGGCTGCGCCACAAGCGGCGCTTCTTGGAGCACGAGGGCGTTCAGCGGAGTTTTTCCTGAGGCTGGAGGCGGGGCGGGCGGGAGCGGGAGTTTTGGCTTGGCGGCTCGGTTGGCGGGAGGCGTCCGCGAACAAACACGAATAACATGGCGACCCCGGGACCGCGGGGAGGTCCTCTTACCGTGCAAGTACTCAAACGAGGTGGATGGGCCGGTGGCCGGCGCGGCAGTGTGAATGGCAGAGGCGGCGTGAACGGCAGAGGCGGCGTGAATGGCAGCGGCGGCGTGAATGGCGTTGGCGGCGTGGATGGAAAGGGCGATGCGGCTATTAACAGGTGCCTTGTTCGCGGCGGGTGGCAGAGGCTGGCAGCGGCCTTGGGGTTGCTGCTGGCGATCCTGGGCGGGGGCGGCCTGGTTGCTGGCGGAGAGTCGGATAGCAGAACGACTGCTGTTTGGGTGGCGGATCGTGAAGGGCGCAGTTTGCGGGGCCTGGATCGGGATCTATTCGTGGTGGAGACGCGGCGGGCGAGTTGGCCGGTGGGGGTCTTGGCCGGGCGCAGCGGGCAACTGTGGACACTGGAAGCCACTGAGGGCCAGCCCCTGGGAGATCACCGGTTGGCTTGCTGGGATGCTGGGGGGGAACTGCTCTGGGAGGCGGAGACGGGGCCTGTGTTGGATTTGGCCGGGGACGGCGCGGGGCGAGCCCTGGTGGTGGAGCTGGGGAGCTCCCCCGACGCCCCCGGCCGCCTGCTCAGGGCGGAGCCGGCGGGAGCCGCCGATGGCCGGGGAGAAGACCTCCTGGAGCTGCTAGCGCGACCGGGCCTGGCCTGCGCCGCCGGAGAGGCTGGCCTGGTGCTGGCCGGCACGGCTACTGGCCAGCTCCTGGTCCTGGACGGAGAGGCGCCCTTTCAGGTGGTCCGGGCCCTGGAGGTGGGGGGCCAGATCGGTGATGTGGCCCCGGTGGGCTGGCCCGGGATGGGGGGCGGAGGGCTGGCGGGGGGCGCTGGTCCCGGAGGGCCTCCTGCCAGCCAGTCGGCGCAGAAGATGGCCAGCAATGGTTGGTGGGTACTGGATGTGGCCACTCCCGCTCGCCTGCTGCGCCTCGGCCCGCAACTGGGCCTGCAATGGGAGGTGCCCACGGGTATTAGACCGGCGCACCTCATTCCTGATCCCCAGCGCGGGAGTGTCTGGGCGGCTGATACGAATGAGCCCTTCGTCCGGCGCTGGGGGTCAGACGGGAGCTTGGAACTCAGCCTAGGAGACTTGCCCTTGGGTGGCTTGGACCGCGGGGCTGTCCTGGGAGAGGGGATCGTTCTGACGGCCCCGGGAGCCCTCCTGCGCTTGGATGGGACCGGCGGGGTCCTCCCGGGCCAGGGGGGCTTCCACTTTCCAGTGGATCTGGCTGCAGTGAAGTAGGGCCAGGCTCCGGGCGGCGGATGCCCGGAGCCTGGCTCAGGCTGTGATACTCGCTGGGCATGGGGCCAGCGTGCCGAGTGGCTAGCCAGCCAATGGCTCGGAAGGTTTAACCTTCGGCCTTGGCCGTCTTGCGGCCTCGCTTGGGCTTGGCCGGCTCTTCCATGGCTTGCCGTTGGAGTGACTCCAGGAACAGTTGGGCGGAGTTGGCCAGATCCTTGCGACCGTGTTCCATGGCTATGGTCGAGAACTTCTTGAGCTGACGGCGGATCTTGGGGAGTTCCTTGATCACCGGGGAGTCCTTGCGCTCGCGGCTTATCTTGCGTTGCTTGATCTCCTCGATTTTTGCTTCGAGTTCCGCAATACGCTGCTCTTCCGTACGACGGTTGTAGGCTCTTTTAGCCATCGGTTTGCCTTCCTTTGGACAGGGTGTGGGGGATAGACGAAATACTTCGAATACCCGTTTTGAAGTGGTGCCACGGCTTGGATTCCCTCCAGGAAACCCGCCTGGCTCCAGTGCCAGGATATGAGAAGGTGCCGACGATTATTGTGAATCGCCCCTTCTGAGCCGATTCCCTACTATACCGTCGTTTGAATGCTACGCAAGGGGGCAGAATGAATCTTGTGTTGCCAAAATGTAAGGTGGCGTGGCTGGGGGAGGGGTTTTCTCGCCGCTGGCGTGGGTGACGACATTCTGATATCCTCTTCCACTTGAATTATATGTAGGGGCTTAGCCCATTGGCAGTCGTACTGTTCGGCGCGTTTTCGCAGGGTGGTGGCAACCCCAGGATCAGCCAACCCCAGTCCACCGGAGTACCACCCCAAGCGCCCCGTCCGGCGGCGTGCGCTTACTTAAATCACCGCCCCAATCACCCCCCCCGCAATCACCCCCACTTCAGCAAACCGAAAACACCAGTGAAGAACCACATTGAACGAGTCCTCTTCGACGAGCAGGAGATCCTGAAGGGCATCGATCGCGTTGCGGCGGAGGTCACCGCCTCCTATGGCAGCACGGAGTTCACGGTGGTCTCGATCCTCAAGGGGTCCTGCGTCTTCGCCTCGGATTTAATCCGGCGCATACCCGTGCCCCTCGAACTGGCCTTCGTGGCGGCTTCGAGCTACGGGGACGGCACCACCTCCGGCAGGTTGAAGCTGAACTTCCTGCCGGCGGAACATGAGATCCAAGGCCGCAACCTGCTGCTGGTGGACGACATCCTCGACACGGGACGCACCATGCACGCCATCAAGCAGGAGCTCTTGAAAAAGGGCGCCGCCGATGTCCAAACCTGTGTCTTCCTGGACAAGCCCTCCCGGCGTGCCGTGGAGTTCGAGTCCGATTACCGCGTCTTCGAGGTGGAGAACCTCTTTGTCGTCGGCTATGGCCTGGACTTCGCCGGGCGCTATAGAAACCTGCCCTATGTGGGGGCCCTGCGCGAGGAGATCTACGCCCAGGCCCTGGCCAACTAGGGCTCCGCCCTGACCCCTAGGCCGAGTTCCAGTGGACACCTTTGTCGTCCCCGATGACCGCGTGGGTCTGGAGCTGGATGAGTTTCTGGCTCTGACCTATCCGTTGCTCAACAAGGGCTACCTGCGGCGCCAGGTGCGCGCTGGACGCATTCTGCTGGACGGGCTGGCCGCTCTGCCATCCAAGCGCCTGCGCGTGGGCCAGGTGTTGTGCGTTGACTTCGATGAAGAGGCCGACGCGGCACAGCCGCCGGAGGCCCCGGTAGTGCAGGTGCCCGTGCTCTATGAAGACGAGGATGTGCTGGTCGTGGACAAGCCGGCGGGGCTGGCGGTGGAGCCGGAACGCTGGCAACGGGGCGAAGCATGCTTGGCTGGCGCCCTCTTGGAGTTGGCCCTGGTGCGTTCCGGCAGCCAGCGGCCCCAGTCGCCCGCCCACAGCGCTACCTTGGAGTTCCGCCCGCGGCTGGTGCACCGCATCGACAAGGGCACCTCGGGCATTGTGCTGGTGGCTCGCAATCTGCAAACGGAGCGGCGCCTGCGCGCGGCCTTTGAGAGCGGCGCCGTGCACAAGGAATACCTGGCCCTGGTGGAAGGTGAATGGCCTCCCGGGCCGCCCTCGGGGGTCGAAGATGGCGAAGATGGCGCCGCGGGCGGAGGCGCTGACCCGGGGGAGTTGATTGACCTGCCCCTGGGGCCCGATCCGCGGCGCAGCGGTCGCATGCAGGTGTTGCAATCCAAGGGCAAGCCGTCCCAGACGCGGGTCTACCTGGAGCGGCCCTACCGGGGCTATTCCCTGGTGCGTTGCTTGCCCCTCACCGGGCGCACCCACCAGATTCGCGTACACCTGGCGGCGCGGGGCTTTCCCCTGGCCGTGGACGCACTCTACGGGCGGCGCGAGGAGTTTCTGCTCTCGGAGATCAAGGCGGGCTATCGCCCCAAGCCGGGGCGCACTGAACGGCCCCTGATCGAGCGCTTGACACTGCATGCCAGGGCCCTCTCATTCCCGGATGGGGCTGGCAACCGGATCGAGGTGGAGGCCCCCCTGCACCGTGATTTCGAGCGCGTCTTGAAACAACTGGCCAAGGTGCGGGCGCCGCGCATTTGAGGGCGGCCTCTGATTCGCTACCCTCAAGGGGCACGCTGGGAGCACCCGGCACAACCCGCAGCACGAGATTACCCATGAGCGAAAAACTGGTCGTCGGAGTCCTGGGAGGCTCCGGCCTGTACGAAATCGAAGGTCTGGAAGATGTGGCAGAGGTCGCGGTCGAGACGCCCTTTGGCGCGCCCAGCGACGCCTTCATCACCGGGCGCCTCGGAGAGATCCAGATGGTCTTCTTGCCGCGCCACGGACGCGGCCACCGCTTCTCTCCCACGGAGATCAACTCGCGGGCGAACATCTGGGGCATGAAGAGTCTCGGTGTCACTCGCATCCTCTCCGTGTCGGCCGTGGGCTCCATGCGCGAGGACATCGTGCCCGGCGACTTTGTGGTCATCGACCAGTTTTTCGATCGCACGCGTCACCGCCCGGATACCTTTTTCGAGCAGGGGGTTGTGGGCCATGTGATGTTCGCCGATCCGGTTTGCGGCGATGTGCGTGCGGCCCTCTTGGGAGCGGCGCGGGGCGTGGGCGTCACGGTTCACGACGGCGGCACCTACATCAACATGGAGGGCCCCCAGTTCTCCACCCGCGCCGAATCGAACATCTACCGCGGGTGGGGCGTGGATGTGATCGGCATGACCAATCTGCAGGAGGCGCGCTTGGCCCGCGAGGCGGAGATCTGCTACGCCACGGTGGCCATGGCCACGGACTATGACTGCTGGCACACGGGCCATGATGATGTGACCGTGGAGGCCGTCCTGGAAATCATGGCCAAGAATGTGGGCCACGCGCGAGCCCTCCTGCGGGCTACCGTGCCCCTGTTGGCGGCGCAGCGAACCTGTCCTTGCAAGGACGCGCTCAAGTTCGCGATCATGACCGACCCGGAGCAGATTCCCCAGTCAGCCCGCGAGCGGTTGGGTCTGTTTCTCGACAAATACCAGAGCGCCTGAGTGAATACAGCCCAACCCAGCGAGCAGCGTCAGATTCCTTCCCGCAACACCCTAGTGGGGGCGGCGTTGGCGGTGGGAGTGATCCTGGCCTGCGCGGCGGTGCCGCGGCGCCTGCTCACCCTTTCCCAGGGTATAACGCCAGAGGACACGCCCGCGGCGGGTCTGTCCGGGGGACACTTGGGTCCCGCGGTGGAAGCCGGTTCGACGGCCACGGCGCGTTTCACGGAGCACCTTTGGCGGGCCTTTGACACGGAACGCGCGCAGCGAACCCTGGTCTTTGCGGATGGCTATTACCGCGAGCCGGGGAACGTAGGTTTCGAGGCCGTGCTCGATCACTTGGCGAGTAAACTCCGCGCTGCTGGCTATGGCGAGACGGCGGGCTTGGAGTTGGAGTTCATCGTGGGCGAGGAACCGGTCTCAGCCTGGACTCCCCGTTCGGCATCTTTGGCCCGGGTCAACGCCGATGGCAGCGAGGAACTCCTGCTGGGGTTCAAGGAGCGCGGGGACGAGTACCGCGCCATGTTGCCGGCCAATGCGCCGTCGGCGGATGTGAGCGGGCCAGCGGTCTTCAGCCTCTCTGAGGTCAGCGAAGGCACGATCCTGGTGACCGATGCCTCCCTGCGCCAGGTGTTGCGGCGGGCCCAGAAGCGTGNCGCGGCGGCGGTGCTCTCCTGTTCCCTGGAGTCCTTCAACACCGATCCCAGCGGTCANCGNCGGCACATGCGGGCGGTGCAGTACACCTCCGTGCGGGAAGGCACNAAAACGCCCGTGGCCCAGGTNACGCCGGGCCTGGTGGAGGGCCTGCGCCGGGCTCGANGCCGCCGGCCAGAGCCCGATCCTGCACCTGGTTGCCGAGGTGCATATNGAGGAGCGCCCNCTGCGCACGCTGCGGGCCGCCGTGCGCGGGGCGGAGAGTCCCAACGAAGCCGTGGTCATCGCCAGCCATGTCCAGGAACCGGGGGCCTGTGACAATGCCAGCGGTGTGGCGGGCCTGCTGGAGGGGGCCCGAAACCTGGCTGAACTGATCCAGTCCGGTGAACTGGCGACGCCCAGGCGCAGCTTGGTTTTCCTTTGGGGTGATGAGTTTCGCCAGTCCGAGGCTTGGTTGGAGGCCACAGAGAGGCGGGCCGTGGGGGCCATATCATCGGACATGACCGGCCAATCGAAGGAAAAGACCGGCGCCATTGCCCTCTTGGAACGCACGCCGGATCCCGGGGCCCTGGTGCCCCTTCCGCCGGATGAGCACACGCCCTGGGGCGCCGGGGCCGTGGATGCTGAAGACCTAAGCCCCAATGGCCTGGCGATCATGGCTCGCTGCGCCATGGCGGATGTGGCCCGGGCTGCTGGTAGTTGGGAGACGGCTGAGCATCCCTGGGAAGGCGGCAGCGACCACGATGTTTTTCTGGAGCGGGGGATCCCGGCCCTGCTCATCTGGCACTTCACCGATTTCGCCTATCACACCAGCCTCGATCGCCTGTCCCATGTGGACCTACAGGAAATGCGGCGCACGGGCGTGGCGATCATGGCCACGGGCCTGGCCCTGGCTGACCCGCGCCCCGAAGACTTGGAGCGCTATCTGAAAACCCTCGACCTGGAGCGCAACCTGCGGGTGGCGGCGGCGGTGGAGCAAGAGGACGCTGACACGGCCGCGGCCTGGCGCGCCTGGAGTACCGGTGCCCGCCATTGGCTGAGGGCCCACTGTTTGAACCTGAACCCGCCGACGCGGGGCACGAAATAAACGATGACCAAGATTAGCCCCTCCCGTCGCGAGCTCCTGGGAGCCGCCCTGGCCGCCGGAGCGGCCCCCGCCGCCACCGCCCGTTCCCTGCGCCCCCTCGGCAGCATCGGCAACCTGGGGCTCCAGCCGCAGCCTGGGAAGGCGGTCCTCATTGGAAGCGCCAACGCCCTGGCGGGCATGCGCCAGCACTACGCCGCCCTGGCCGCCGGAGGACAACCTCTGGATGCGGCCCTAGCTGTAGTGGGCGGTGTTGAAGCTGACCCGCTGGATCACAGCGTGGGGCTCGGCGGCTTGCCCAACGAAGACGGCGTTGTACAGCTCGATTCAGCGGTCATGGATGGCGAAATGCACAACTCCGGAGCCGTTGCTTGTATCGAGAACATTCTCCATCCCTCGCAGGTGGCGCGCTTGGTCATGGAGCGCACGGATCACTGCATGATAGTGGGCCGCGGCGCCTATGAGTTTGCCAGGGGCCACGGCCACGCCCACACCGAACTCAGCACCGAGGCCAGCCGCAAGATCTGGCTGCGCTGGAAGGAGACCATGAGCGAGCGCGACGACCGCCTGCCGCCGGCGACGGAGGGTGAGGAGCACGGCTCGATCATGGTGGATGGCGAGCGCGTGGCCGTTGACGAGCTCTGCGGTAAGCGGCGTATCACGGGCACGATCCATTGTTCAGCCCTCTCCGCCTTCGGCACCGTGGCCTGTACGACCACTACCTCGGGCCTCTCTTGGAAGATCCCAGGACGCGTGGGGGATTCCCCCATTATTGGCGCGGGACTTTACTGTGACGGCGAGGTGGGCAGTGCCGGGGCCACCGGGCGCGGCGAGGCGGCCATCCTCTCCACGGGCAGTTCCACCATCGTGGAGCTGATGCGCGCGGGCCTGGCGCCCCTGGATGCGGGTCTGGAGCTCCTGCGCCGGGTGACGCGCCAGGTCAAGCGCGCCTCTGCCTGGCAACCGGCCCTGTGGGATGCCGAGGGCGGCGCCGACGGCCAGGGCGCCCCAGCCTTTGGCCTAAAGTTCTACATCGTCAACCTATCTGGAGAATGGGCCGGGGTCTCCCTGCGCGGCGGCGGCAAGTTCTCGGTGGCGGATGCCGCCGGTGGGCCGCGCCACGAGGATTTGGTGGCCCTCCATCCCTAGCTTCTTGGCTAGGCAGCGGTCGGTTGGCCTTCGTCAGTCCGCGGGGGTCGCGCCCAGGGCCTGGCGGAACTCAATCTCGCTGAGATAGCCGTCCCCGTCGAGGTCGAGGGTGGCCAGTACGGCCTTGGCGCGCACGGGAAGCTGCAGGGGGCGTTGGAGTTGTTCGAGGTCAGCGGCGGAGATGCGACCGTCGCGGTCCACATCCAGGCGGGCGAAGGGGGGCACCGGGCCGATGACCTGGTCGGGGTTGGGTGCGGTGACGGAACCCGTATTGCGCGGTTCTTGGACGCCGAACAGTTCGAGGATAGTTGTGGGCAGGGGGCCTTCATCCGCAGCGTCCCCGGCGCCCTGTGGGCCGAGGATGCCGGAGAGGCCGGCAATCTCCTCGGCTTCTAGCTTGCCCGAACTGTTGCGGTCGAGGGCCACTAGGGCCTGGTCAGCGGAGAGGTCCAGGCGTTGGTAATCCAGTAGCAGCTGGGCCAGTTCCGTCTGGTCCAGGGCGCCGTCGCTCGAGAGGTCATAGGCGCTGCGCAGTTGTTCCGGCGTGCGTTGGGGTGCGCGTAGGGCGCCTTTTGCCGGGAGCGGAGGCGTCACGCTGCCGACGCGCCCGAGGGTGTCCAGGAAGTAGTTCCGGTACTCGCTGGGAAGCAGGCGTCCGTCCCTGTCCGGGTCGTGGTATTGGTACTTGCCGCGGTCGAAGTGCAGGCTCCCGCGGGCTTCCCGGAAGGAAACCCAGCCATTTCCGTCGTGGTCGCAGGTGGCGAACTGGCGCTTGATCAACTCTTCCGTATGGGGGCTGATGGTCAGCTCGGCGGGGGGGGGCTGGTCCGCCTCGGGGGTGCCAGCTGCAGCGGCGGGAATGGAACCGCCGTCCTGAAGGGCGAAGGCCAGGGCCGGGAGCAAGATTGTGGCGAGGATCGTGAGGGAGCGCATGGACCCTTTCTATCGGATGGTGGGGCCCGGGGCTTGCGGTTTTGTGGGAACGGTGAAAAAACGGGCCCGGGGCGCCCGTTATTGCCCTATTCGTAAACCTTGAACTCTCCTGCTCGCAGCTTGGCGATGTAGGCCTGCATCAGGCCGCGGACTTTTCCGGAGAGCAGCACCACGCCGAACACATTAGGGAAGGCCATGCCGAGGATCATCAGGTCGCCGAACTCCAGCACGTTTGTGGCTGAGACAACCGAGCCGAGGAAGACGAAGACCAGGAAGATCATCTTGTAGATCATGGAGGAGGCGTCGCCGAAGAGCCAAACCCAGCAGCGCTCGCCGTAGTACGACCAGGAAATCATGGTCGAGTAGGCGAAGAACATCACGGCGATGGCCAGCACATACTTGAACCAGGAACCGATGGCGCCTTGCATGGCCATGGAGGTCAGGGCCGCGCCGTTGTTGCCATCGACCAGGTGCTTGAGATCGGGATTCTCATAGGCGCCGGTGATGACGATCACCAGGGCCGTCATGGTGCAGATGACCACGGTGTCGATGAACGGGCCCAGGGAGGCGACGATGCCTTCGCGGATCGGGTACTCGGTCTTGGCCGCGGCATGGGCGATGGCGGCGGAGCCGACGCCCGCTTCGTTTGAGAATGCGGCGCGTTTGAAGCCCACGACCAAAACGCCGATCATGGCTCCGAAGCCGGCCTCGGGCCTGAGAGCCTCGGACAGGATTTTGCCGAAGGCGGCGGGGATCTCCCCCAGGTTGGTGCCGAGCACGGTGATGCAGGCCAGCACATAGATGCCGCACATGAGGGGCACGATTTTCTCCGCCGTGGCGGCGATGCGTTTGATGCCGCCGACGATCACGATGGCCACCATGAATGTCATCACGATGCCGTAGATGTACTCGTGACCGGCCAGGGCGGGCACGGCCTCCTTGATGGCGCCGAGGGATTGGTTCACCTGGAAGCTGTTGCCGCCGGCGAATGAGCCGCCCATGCAGAGCAGGGCGAAGAGCACTCCCATGGCCTTGCCTACTCCCCCCAGGCCCATTTCGGCCAGGCCCTTTGAGAGGTAGCACATGGCACCGCCGATGACCGTGCCGTCGGCGCGCACTTCCCGGTAGAGTTGGCCGAGGGTGCATTCCACGAACTTGGAAGCCATGCCGAGGAAGCCGGCCATGATCATCCAGAAGGTGGCTCCCGGGCCGCCGATGCTGATGGCGATGGCCACGCCGGCGATGTTGCCCAGGCCCACGGTGGCGGAGAGGGCGGCTGTCAGGGCCTGGAAATGGCTGACTTCGCCTTCGTCATCGGGATTGTCATAGCGGCCACGGGTGACCGCGATGGCGTGGCGGAAAACGCGGAACTGCACGAAGGACATGCGCAGGGTGAAAAAGATCGAGCCCAGTACAAGCCACATGACAAGCAGTGGCACGCGGATCATCTTCCCATCGCCGTCGTGGATGCCGATGGGGATCTTTTGGAAGAAGCCAAAGGCGTTTTCCTCGATGTCCTTTGTATCCGGATCGTCCCCACCGGCGATGAAGACATTGATGCGCAGCATCTTGTTGTCCACCCACTGCTCGAAGCGCTTGACTGTGGTCAGCTCCTCCTGGGGCGCGGCTCCGCGGGCAGCGGACTCCTGATCGAGCAGGAGTGCCGGCGCGGAGGGGGCCTTGGCCGGGCTCGGAGTCCAGATGTTCCCGGCGGCCTCGATGGCCTCGGTGGACCCGATAGAAATGGGGGCCTCGATGGCAGCGACGGCGGGGGCGGGCGCGGCGAGAAGGGCGAGGAGCAGGATGGCTGTAGGCATGATTTGGCTGGGAGGAAGGCGCGACGGGAGCCGGGCCGGGAATCCGTGGGCGAGATCCTGCCAAAGGCCCGGCCCGGGTTGCAATCGCCCGGAACTGACTAGGAGCCCGTTGAAGAACTCCCTACTACGGCGAAGCCTTCGACGCCGCTGCGGCGTCAGGCTCGTCGAGCCGTGCTCAGCGGCCCTACGGGGCCGCTTCCGCCGTCTCGCCTTCCCTGCCTCATCGCCGCAGGCCTTGCCTCGCCGCCGATGGCTTCGCCTCG